>JBCCZV010000217.1:0-1762 GCA_039187085.1 Pseudomonadota bacterium | reverse complement strand
CAATACGATGTTACTTGGCCTGAAAAAGAAATGTACGCAGGGCCGCATTATCGATTGCCAGGAAAAACAAGAAAGTATCGTGACTGGAAAAAACAAGGTCATGGCTTAGTTGATATGAATAAAGCGATTGCACAATCATGTGATGTCTATTTTTACGATCTAGGACATAAACTCGGAATTGATGCGATGCACGAGTTCTTATCGCAATTTGGTTTGGGAAGAACGACGAATCTCGATACCGTTGGAGAAGTTAATGGCTTAATGCCCTCACCCGAATGGAAACGAGGCGCACGTGGTGAGCCTTGGTATCCCGGTGAAACGATTATCACCAGCATTGGTCAGGGTTATATGTTGGCTACACCTTTGCAACTCGCGGTAATGACCGCTTATGTCGCCAATGATGGCGAGGCATATCAACCGAGGTTTGTGCGTGCAAAACGTAAAGTAGGCGAAGAAAATTTTGAATTGCTTGAGCCTGTCGCGCTACCAAGTATTAGTATAAAGAATGAAACTCACTGGGGTGCTATTAAACAAGCGATGGTCGATGTCGTACATGGCCCAACAGGAACTGCACGCAAAGTAGGATCAGATTCCGAATATGTGATCGCGGGTAAAACAGGGACGGCACAAGTATTTGGGATTGCCCAAGACGAAGAATATGACGAAGATATATTACCAAAACATTTATTGGATCATGCCTTATTCGTTGCATATGCTCCAGCGGAAGATCCCAAAATTGCAATTGCGGTCATTGTTGAAAATGGTGGAAGCGGTAGTTCAGCCGCAGCACCTGTAGCGCGTAAGGTGATGGATGCATATTTGCTTTAAGTTAGAAAATCATTATTTTTTATTAAGGATAACTTCATAAGCTTTTCGAATTGCAATCGTTTTTTTTGCGGTGAGATTTATGAAATCCTTAGGAATTCCTTGGGACTCTAATTTATCTGGATGATAATTATTTATCATTTTGCGATATGCATTTTTAGCTTCATCTTCATTACAGCTATAAGAGACACCTAAAAAATCGCATGCTATCTCGTATTCTGTTTTATCTTTATGAGAGTTTGGTATTGAAGGAGTTTGCCCTGCTTGAGCAATCTCATAAGTTTCTAGAGAGATAAGTTTTTCTTCGGAAATATTTAAAAGCTTTGCTACTCTAGCAAGCACATTCCTTTCTTGATTGTGAAGTTTTCCATCACTGTATGCAGCACTAATTAAGACTTCCATGAAAATAGATAGAAAGTCATTATGATTAGATGATGAATCTGCAAATGTAGATACAAGTTTTTTTATTTGATTGAAATCTGAACGTATGCCCTCTTTGAATAAATTTTTTGCTAGTTGATCCAGCTTGTTAGATAGCTCTAAACCTGCAATAAAATTATTGGTGAAATCTCTCTCTTCTTGAGTGGATACCCCATCGATCTTAGATAGATAACCTAATGTTGAAAATATGGAAGAAAAAAACAGTGCTTGTATCTTGATTCGGTTGTTACGTGTATCGTTTATCCAATTATGCTGACTGATTTCTTCAATCACCATGTTTCGCTTTGATTTTTTCTTACTACCTCGCCTAGGTGTAAATAGATCAAGTACTACATAAACATTATAGGCTAGATCAAATAATAGCCCTATTCCACTTGACATGGTTCCATCTCAATTTTGCTTATTGTTTAATATTATAACTAATTTCATGTTTATGATTCTGTGATGATATGCAAAATCAATTCTAAAGTCTCTAGACTCATTTATTCCTTTATTT
>JBCCZV010000216.1:0-1790 GCA_039187085.1 Pseudomonadota bacterium | reverse complement strand
CAAAAAGCCCTAAAAATCGATTGCTTGTTATATTTTACCGCTTTCACAAATTCATTCTTATTCGATAAATGCCATTCAATAATCCGCTATTCAATAAAAAAATAATAATTAATAGCTATTAAATAAAAACAAATTAAAACTTTAGTTTTATATAAAAGAAAGTTGATAGATTTTTACATGTTTTTATTGAATTTTTATTAGAAAGCCACCTTCATCGCTTTTTTAGAACACTAAAAAGACACCCGCTTTTTAAAGAAAAGCGCTTTAACTCGAAAAAAATTAACGCCCGTGCAATTGATTCAAAGGAAACTATGTGTTTGTTCGTTTTTGTGTTGCACTTTTATGCTATTGAAATAAGTAGAATGCTTTAAAGCTATCATTCATTCATATTTCATTCGCCTCAAAGCACCGCTGGTATCATACACAGATTCGTACATATCAGACAGAATTTCGCACTATTCAGACACACTATAAACTATTGATTGAATTAATTATTTTATAAAATTAGTGTCATTAGGACAGGAACACTAACCCTGTAAACCAACACGTTTACAGGCTAGAGAGCAAGGACGCATCAACATCAAATTTGGCCATACAAGGAGAATGAAAATGATGTGGTAAATAATTACTTTGTGTCCGATGCAGAAGTAAGGATACTCATTCACCTAATGCAGACATGCCAACTTTTAGCGTTATGTTTGGGAATAAGAGTTTTACTAAGACTTTTAAACTATCGATAAATCGACTTAATTCGGTAATTAACGCACCATTTTTATTAAATAAAGGAAATCTCATGAAAACAATAAAACTGACATCACTTATTTGTATACTACTTTTATCAGTAGCTCATGCTCAAAACTTGGCACCCTTCGCTCAGGTGCAATCTAACTGCCAGGATTGGGGCCAGCAGCCCAGTGGCTTTACAGGCTATTTACCGCCAAAGATGGACTATATCAACAATGGTAGCTTACCCTCCTCCTCAGATTCCTTGGAGTTTGTTAAATGCCACAACACGAATGGCCGCCTTGCTATTATTGAAAATCCCGATGGCACGCTAGGCTTCTTACCCTTTGAACATTACTTCGATTACGTTTGGGAGAGTTATCAGCGCATTTCACGTATCGATATCACTTGGTGGACAACACCAAATACCGTTAAGGCTCCCGATGAGGCGCGACTTTCTTACTTGAATAAAAGCAACCAATGGGTGGATATCGGCGCCCTTAATACTGCTCAAGCAGACAATAGTGTCATCGAACTCGCTCAACCTATTGAAGCGAAAGTCTTGCGTTTGGAAACCAAAGTGTCAGAAATTCACCTAGGTATTGCCGAGTGGTCAGTTGAAGGCACACCTGTATCAGTCGATCAATGGGAAGTTATGTCTACATCAACTTGTCCAATGCCTACCCATGAGCGGGTTTCTGCTAATATAGTTGACCAGTATTTAGAATCAGCCTGTGCCTTAGTGGATGTTAACAACCCGGTTAGGTTATCAGGTAACTCTTACCTTTTAAAAACAGCAGACAGTTGCGCCATTGTTGACGCAGCAACCCGTCATATCAATAAATCACTTTGCAGAGCGATCAGTAAATGGAATGACGGTGCCTGTCCAATCGATAACGACAACTGTTGGTGTAGCAACCCCATCTTTTTCAGAGATGGTACTTTTGCTGCTTATGGAGATTGCGTAAGCCCACAAGGCTTGAGAGAAGGCTCCGGATCAGGTAATGTCACAGAGAGTTAAATGGTATTAACACTCATGTGACATAGGTATTCATATTACTCATTTT
>JBCCZV010000215.1:0-2295 GCA_039187085.1 Pseudomonadota bacterium | reverse complement strand
TACGGCTACCAATGGTGGATAACAAATTTTCAGGTAGGAGATAAATCCTATTCCAGTTATTTTGCCAATGGTTGGGGTGGTCAGTTTATTCTGATTTTCCCTGAACTCAATTCAGTGGTGGTGGCTACAGGGCACAGATACGAAGACGGCGATGAAGAAGAAACATCAGTAAGAAGCATGTTAGAACATTTCGTGTTACCAGCAATAGCTGACGTTAATTAAAATTGAAAAGTAAAAAATAGTTTGGTGTCACCGCTTAAGGGTTCAAATAAACACATAGGTATTGTTCTTAGTCGGCTGTGTTATTGAACCAGGTAAGATAAAAAGAGTTTCACGATACTCTTTGGTTTTGTGTTTTTGGGCCAGAGTGCGAACAAGGGTAATGGCGTTATTTCCCAATCAGGTAACACATGTACTAACCTGCCCGTTAAAATATCCTCGCTTACTTGAGAGCTTGAAAGCGTAGCTAGGCCAACGCCGTTTAAACAGTATTGATAAATTGCTTCGACACTGTTGACACTAATTTGATTGTTAAATCGAACAGCTTGCCGTTGTCCCGATTTTGAAAACAGCCGTTGGTTAGATAGCTGTGTCAGTTTTATCCACTGCCAAGTGGATACATTCTGAGGGAAAACAGGATGCGGATGTTTCAAATAAAATGGCGAAGTACATACAAGCTGTCGCTTTAAGACTCCTAATTTTTTGGATATAAAATCACTGTCCTCGAGCTCCCCGGCCCGAATAGTTAAATCAACCTTTTCACCAATGATGTTATTTTGGGTGTCTGAGTAATCGACATTGAGGGCAATCTCGGGGTATTTAATCGCAAACTTAGCAATTTTATCATTTATAAAAGAACGGCTTAATGCTGTCGGAAGGGACACTTTGATCTTACCGCGCGCTTCCATTTGAGCGCTAGATAGCAGTTCAATGCCTTGATTGGCTGCATTCATCATATTTAGCACATGCGAGTAAAATGCCTCGCCATCGTGACTAAGTGAAAGTTTTCTGGTGGACCTGTAAATAAGTGCAGCACCCATTTTGTGCTCTAGTTGAGAAATGTGATAGCTCACCACTGAGGGTGATAGTGACAATGATTTGGCTGCCTTTCTAAACGATCCCGTCTTTACAACTTCTGCAAAGATGGCCATTGATTTAAGTTCATTTATCAAAATTGTTTTATTTAATTGAACAGTGAATTCAAATTAAACCATCTAATAAAACAGTGTTCAATGCGCAAAAATACAAGTAAGAATAATTGTTTAGGTTAGAAAATGTCTTTAGTAGTAGCGATGGCCGTATTTTCTGTGTCTATGTCAATTAGCCCAGGACCTGTAAACCTGATAGCTCTGACAAGCGGTATCAACTGCGGCTTAGCGCGTTCCATAAGGTTCATTACCGGGGCAACAGTGGGGTTTACAGCACTATTGGTTTTGGTTGGTTTTGGTTTCGGTGAACTTAATAGCACTTTCCCAGTAAATGTGAGCTTTCTGAAGTATTTAGGATGTGCGTATATTTTTTATATAGGTTGTAAAGTTTTTTTCGATACAGGCGCGATAGAAGAGGCTACAAATAAACATAAGCCACCGTCTTTTAGCCAAGGCATATTGATGCAATGGCTGAACCCAAAAGCTTGGATCGCTTGTGTTGCTGGCACTTCGGCGTTCGATGTGTACGCTTCTAATGAACGATTTTTCTTATTTATCATCATCTATTTTGGGGTTTGTTATTTAGGTATAGCAAGTTGGACGATTTTGGGGCAAAAGATCCAAATTTGGATAAATACTAAAGGCCGTATACAAACCTATAATCGGACAATGGGAATGACGCTTTGTACTTTGTCCGTTTTTTTGCTCGGCAGTTAATCGTATTTCTGAGAATCTTTTAATACGCCTTCCTTTTTGCATATTCGCTTGAGCTGGCGCAATATGATGAGATTTAAACTTGATAGAAACCAGAGTTTTTGCATGAACTTATAAGAGTCATGTAACGACAGGCTATGCTAGTACTTTGGCCATGCCCGCTTAACTCCTAAAGATGCGTGACAAAGCCCCAAGTACTAGTCCTTCATCACTTCGTCTTTGCCGTGCAAAGAACGCAGTGCGAGTTTTTATTGAATGCGTTTGCTGCTAAATAGAAATTAGCGGATGCGAGTCATTCACTTAACGTTATGAGTGGAGCGAGTGAGTTTCGCGAGGTCTCGAAAAAGACCAAAATCTGGCTGATGGCTTCTGGCGCATTGGGCGCACAGAAATGACCTTCACTGGTATTAGCGCATCCAGGGGTGGGTGTGCC
>JBCCZV010000214.1:0-2365 GCA_039187085.1 Pseudomonadota bacterium | reverse complement strand
GTGATGGTGGGCCCGGATGTGGTTGAAAAAGCCCGCAGAAGATAAGATGGTTGGCAAAGAAATAGACTTAGAAAAATTACACGCCATTATTCAGCCTTTTATTACTCACGAATGTGATACCGTCGTCTTGGGTTGCACACATTTTCCACATTTAAAAGAAGAGCTCATCAGCTTGGCACCACAAATTCAATGGATTGACTCTGGACAAGCTATTGCAAGACAAACCAAGCGTGTATTAAATCTAGCGTCGCCATCCGAGCACAATAAAATTGTCCGCTCTCAAGATAATTCATGGCAACACAAGAGTCATTATTAGTCATCAGGAAATCACTTAATAGAACTTGTCAATAAATTACCTGAACTTGGATTCCAAACTTTTCAAATTATTAAAATATAATAACGAAAAATATACGCAACGTTTGAAGTAAATTCACCGTGTCAAAATGAGTCCCAAATTAATCGTGCTACTTGTCCAAAATAATCACTTCTTCTTTTACACAAAAACATTTCTACGCAGTCATCATCCTTCAAATGCTCAAGATGTATAAGCTCTCCAGTTTCAATATCATTCTCGACTATGTGGCTAGGTAATCTCCCCCACCCTAAACCATTTTTAATGATATCTTTTTTTGATGGAGTATCAGTCACTTTCCATTGCAACGCATTATGATGAACACCAATATTGTGATCATCATTAGCAATGGTACTTCGTTGGATAATTTGAGGATGTTTATGTAAGGCACTCTTTGTTTGTTGCTCGATAGGTAATTGTAAAAAAGGATGGTCTTTAGCTATGACTAACATCAGTTTAACAGTACCGATATGTTTATGTTCAACCTCTCTCGTATTGTGCAAGTTTTCAAAAATAGCCAAATCAACCATTTCTCTGTTTAACATTTTTTCACCGCTTAAAATCTCTTTTTCAAGTACGATTTCTGTAGAGGGAAAAAGATTCATAGCGTTTTTGATAATGGGATACAAAACTTGCATATCAAAAATGCCAGATACACTCATAATCAGTTTCATTTCAACTGCGTTAGCAATTTGCTGACAGGATTCTTGCAGCTCGGCCATACTATTTAACACTTTTTGTGAGCTGTAATAAAACGCTTCACCCTGCGAAGTGATTTTTGAACGGTAAGATGACCTGTCGATAATAGGAAAACCCAACTGTTCTTCAAGACTCTTGACAGAATACATAACTGCGGATTTTGCTTTATTCAATCGCTGACTAGCTTTTTGGAAACTTCCTTCCTCAACAACAGCTTGAAAACAGGTAATTTGCTCTAGGGTAATCCAATACATGGTCTAATATTAGACCATTATGATGAAAAAGTTGAGCTTTTTTTTGAATAATTCTAGTTGTAAATTGAATGTGTCGAAGGGCGAAACACAGTAATAGGTCATTTTGGTATTTCATTAAATCAACGAGGAATTCGATCATGAGTAACTTAAGACTTGAAGGTAAAAAAGCGTTAATCACCGGTGGAACTACTGGTATTGGCTTTGAAACAGCTCAAAGTTTCATTCAAGAAGGCGCGCAAGTGATGATTACTGGCAGAAGCCAAGATAAAATTGATTCTGCTGTCAATGCTTTAGGTGGAAATGCTATTGGCGTTGTTGCAGACTCATCATCATTTAACGATCTAAAAAAGTTAGCAACCCATGTTGAAAAAAGTTTTGGTAATCTCGATATCTTGTTTGCGAATGCAGGCAATGGGGTATTTTCTCCTCTTTCCGATGTAACGGAAGAGAGCTATGATCACCAATTTGACTTGAATGTCAAAGGTGTTTTCTTCACTGTACAACAAATGCTGCCACTATTAGCTAAAGGCAGCTCAATTGTTTTGACTGCCTCGGCTGTTCATGGGAAAGGCTTTTCCGGCGGCTCTCTGTATTTTGCTTCAAAAGCTGCTGTACGTTCATTTGCAAGAAGCATGGCGGCAGAACTTGGACCACAAGGTATTCGTGTCAACACATTGAGTCCAGGCTTGATCCCTACCAAGTTTTTCTCAAATTCGAATATTGGTGATGCAGGTTATGAACCTTTTGCACAAGCAATAACCTCTAGCGCACCTTTAGCAAGAGTTGGCAACGCTTTGGAAATTGCAAACGCGGCTGTTTTTTTAGGTTCAGACGAATCTTCTTATATGACAGCTGCCGACTTAGTTATTGACGGTGGTTGGATGAATGTTTAATAGGTTCCATCCTGGAACCTTCTGGCTTCCAGGATGTACTACCCAATATTCAACGAATACACTTTGTGATTGCATACAGAGTATGCTATCAATAATAGAGTGTTTGATGTCAATTTATTAAAAAGAATTAAAAATACGTTAGCTAGATCGAGCTAATAGCTGGGAGG
>JBCCZV010000213.1:0-2503 GCA_039187085.1 Pseudomonadota bacterium | reverse complement strand
TATAAAAACATATCAAAATCTAAACAAGCCTTCAATTAATGATATACTTTTACATATCAAAAATATTAAAAGATATATTTTTATAGATAATTAACTAAAACAGCCTCAAACCACTCTCATTCGCTTCGTCAGCAAACCCACCGCCCTTCTCACCCGCGCCTACGGCCATGCAAGCGAGTGGCAAACGCTGGAATATTTATCTATCCAGCCGGAAGAGATTGATGATTTATACGCGGATGCGTTGTGAGGCTTCACTTTCTGCAATTTGATGATAGGGTAAAACAAAATCCCGTCAGCTAATGAAATTCTACTCTATGCCTGCACCTCCTCCTCGTCCTGTAAACCCCACACGCAAACAGCGTTTCGAATTTCTGTTAGAAGACTGCAAAAAACGGATGGATAAGACAGGATTTCTTTTTCACCCACTCAAGATAGATGATGAAAAACCACTTCACATGCATCTGGTTTTTTGGCTGCCCATCCTTATTTTCGTGTCCTTGGGTATTGGTTTGACTATTCCTTTTTGGTGCTTTTGCTGGCCGTCTCCGCTTGATTATGATGTGTTATTGAAGCAGCTTGGATTCCCTGTATTCATTGCATCAATTGCGCTCCCTATTACTGTTGCAATTGGTCGGTTTCACGGCTCAAAGCAACGCGCAAGAGCAAATAAGCTTAATGAAATAAATATTGCGTTTAATCACTATTTCGATCATAGACAGTACTTTTTCGACTATCTCGATAAGACCGCTATACCAGAAATGTATCGCGGTCTGATTACTGTGGAAGATCCCGACATAGTTTATTCGTTGTTCTTTCCCCATAACAAAATAAACCGGCAAGACTTCACTATCAAAAAAGACGTTTTTGAGAACACGCTGAAAAAAATGACAGATAAGCTGTTCACTCATGTAAATAAATGGGTGATAGCTGTTCAGGAGAACCGAGAAAGTGATAATTTTAGCGCGTTCGAGGATTTTTACTGCACTATGCCCAAAATGTTTGGGTTCAGGTTTAACAAAACGACATCAAAAGCATTTGCTGATTATGCAGACAACACTGACATCACATTTTTTTCGTTTTGCTTTGAAGGTATTCGAGATACGCTGCAATCAATCCAATCATTTAACCACGTGCAGCGCAGAGGATGGTCTGTCGTATTGGCATTTCAGCCATTTATTGATTCACTCAAACACAATCGTGACCTGATAAAAGCTGATGTAAGAGCAACCGAAATTATCATGGCGATGTGTGTATCCGATGCTCTTGAAAGCGAGAGCAATTAATCGAAGTTCTATTTTGATCATTCAACTTATAAAGGTTTAAAAAATATGGCATATGAAAACATGAGTGTTAGTCAAATACATGAACAGGCTTTAGACTTAGTCCAATCAGCCTAAGAAACCGACGACATAAACAAGATAACAAGAGACTGTGGACATGCCACATGTATCCTTTTGGCATCTTTATTGACTCAAATTACACTATTAAGAAATGAGGTGGAGAAGCTTAAAAAAACCTAAGGCGCTAACTCAAGAACAAATCGACGCCTAGTTCACCACTTTCACATACCTTAATTTGCTTTGCATGACGTATTTTAGAGAATATATAAAAAAGTCGAAAAAATGACTTAACTTCCTTCAAAAACAACCGATATAAGATGCGAGGTATTGGCAGATTTTTGGGTACAAAATATGAAAGTTGAGGGAGGTAATGGGATTAGTGATGTTTCTCTAAATTCCCAAGAAAGGCAAAAAGAAAAAAATACCACTAATGATGATATAGGTGATAACAAACCGGCAGTGATTATCGAAATAAGCGAGAAAGCGCTTGAAGCAAGCAAAGGGATACTTACCATTAAAATGGGTGAGCAACCTGAACAGTCGAAGAATAACTTTAAAAACCCGTTTATGAAGCTTTATTCGACTGTTTCAAAATTCCTAGGAGATACGCAGAGCTAGTCATTGCATATAACTGATTCAAGTTACTCAGAATAAGCTGGAGACATCTATGTAGACGCTTATATTAAATATTCAAAAAATATCTCGTATATTTACGTTCACCTTTTTTGACGAATGCGCTCTGCTCAACAAGGTTCCTTAAATCACGCGTGGCTGTCGGCCTGGTTGCTTGAGTAATGTTGATATAGTTTTCGGCACTTAGACCACCTTTAAAGCCGTCTACGCCTTCTCTAAACATACGTTCAACAGCTTTTGCTTGGCGTTCGTTCAATGTCCCATCAAAACGCTTATAAAACTTGCCTTTATCAATCAAGAAGTCAAGCATGTTTTGTGTGTAGTCTTGCGCAGCTAAGACCATCTCACAAAAGTAATGGAGCCATTGATTAATATCTAACCCCTTGCTTCCTGATTGCAAAGCCGCATAGTAGTTTTTACGCTTCTTTTCAATTGTTTGAGAAATCGCGATAAGCGTTGGATTGCCTAGGCTTTGAGACAAAGCTTTCTCAGAAATAGCACGCCCTATCCTGCCATTGCCATCTTCAAAT
>JBCCZV010000212.1:0-2512 GCA_039187085.1 Pseudomonadota bacterium | reverse complement strand
TTTTAACTCATTTTAGATGCAAATATCTCTATCATCAGCCCGCGGCCTATAGAATATTTTTTCATAATAAATATCGCTAACATTTTTATGGGACTCTGATTATGTCTCTCAATACATCCGACCAGATTGATTTATCATACGCTTTTCAATTTTGTGATTTGTATCTAAAAAAAATTTTTAAAAAAACCAATAAAAACATACTACTAGATAGAATTGATTAAAATTTGAATTGTTCATCATTTTTACACTTTACACTAAGCAAGCTTGTTGATAGCTTGAAAGTGCATATTGTTTCTTATTCTGTTCACCGGGGCTGGACGCCCCTATTTTTTTGAATCCTTATTAAAGATATTTAGGATGTGTAAGTCATGCGTTGAGGAGTCACTTGAGGAATCATTTCTGATAGAGTCTTGCTGAGTAAAACCTGTAAAATCTGCACCAAACAACTGACATTATCTAGTGCTTTGATTGAAAGTTTCGTTTATAACTCTTTTGATTTGTACAGAATGGTAATACCCATAACAGCAGCGATGGTAGAAGCAATTAGAATACTCATTTTTGCTGCATCCAAAACAGGGCCATTGAAAGCAGCACCAGCAACAACTATTGACATAGTAAAACCTACGCCCGCTAGACAACCACCACCCCACAATTGTGGCCAGGATATCTCAGAGGAAATACGTGCAATACCTGATTTAGAAGCCAACCAACAAGCCCCCACAATACCAACTGGTTTACCGATACATAAAGCGATAATAATGCCTAAATTAATCGGTTCAAGTACATTTAAACGAGTACCCGCCAATAAAATACCTGTATTGAAAAATGCGAATAAAGGTAAAATAAGATAATTTACCCATTTCTCCAGACTATGCTCAAGGTAATATGCCGGCTCTCTTAAACGCTCTACAGCATTTTGCACCAAGCGTAATGAGCCATGACGAATGCCTTCATAATTTCCTGTGTCTTTTGCATGTGCAATTTCATGATCAAAAACCATCGCTACTTGCGTGGACACACCCTCTAAATCTCCACTTCGTCTCGATGGAATCAGTGCCGCAGTCAAAACACCTGCCAGAGTAGCATGCAAGCCACTTTCATGAATGAAGAACCAGAGCACAATACCTAAGATGACATAAAGTGAAATAGAATAAACTCGTCGATAGTTAAGAAAAGCCATGACACCCACTGTCAACATGGCTGCAATAAAGGCATCCATATGAAAACCATGCCCATAGAAGATCGCAATCACTAAAATAGCCCCTAAGTCATCAGCAACAGCCAATGCGGAAACAAAAACTTTTAATGATAAAGGAACTCGCCTGCCTAACAATGCCATCAAACCCAAAGTGAAAGCGATATCTGTAGCCATTGGAACACCCCAACCGTGAATACCATCACCACCGATATTAATAACCACATAGATGAGAGCTGGTATTACCATTCCACCAATCGCGCCAATCACAGGCATTGCTGCTCGTTTTAAATCGGAAAGTTCACCGTATAAAATTTCGCGTTTAATCTCTAATCCAATAAGGAGGAAAAATATCGCCATTAAAGCATCATTAATCCACATTTCTACAGGTAGCTGAAAAACTCCTTGGCCAAAAACAAAACCGAAATCTGTATGTCGCCAATGCTCATAGGTTTCATGAAAACCAGCATTAGCAAAGATTAATGCAGCAATTGTGGCTAATAAAAGAGCGAAGGCAGCTGACGCTCCCCATTTAAAGAAGTTGTCAATTGCAGATTTAATCGGTTGAGCCTTGCTTTTTTTGATGGCCTCTAATAAGGCTTGCTCATCCCATGCACCGTGATAAATACTGTTGTTAATCGTTATACTGGGTATCAAGTACACGCCAGCTTTTCTTGCTTCTTCCCAATGCTTTTGCAAAACGAAATCGAGGGTATCTGAATAAAAATCGGTACGAAACATCTCGATATCTAATTGCATTTCTTGCGCGATAGCTAGCATGAGCTCTTCCGTATATTCCTCATTGCTCGCAAACAACCTATCACGCATTTCATCAAAGTGACCTTGTTTTTCCGCGGCAAGACCCGCTTTAGCTGCAAAATACGATTTTTCATCGCCATCAACAGGCGGACAAATTTTATAGTGAAAAATGACATCATCACTTACCGAATCAATAACGCGCTTGACGATATCTCTGCCGGCTTGAATTTTACGACTACCGAAATCTATGTATGCAATGACTTCAGTTTTTTTATCTTGTTTCGACATTATTCAATACTCTGTTTTACGAAAACTCTCAATGGGCTGTTTTAGACATCAAATCTAAAGATGAACGTTTACTAATCAGCCTTCTTTAATAGGGCGCTAAGTTAGCATAAATAAAGCAAAGTTAGCAAACCAGAAAACTTAATTGCAAACGACTTCACATCCGTTTCTAGTGACTTGCTCAAAGCATTATTAAGTAGCCTATGCCGTTTGACAATAGTAATACATTGGTTTGATCGCATATCTCCTTTCTATTCATTTGGTATTTATAAC
>JBCCZV010000211.1:0-2635 GCA_039187085.1 Pseudomonadota bacterium | reverse complement strand
GTGACGGCAACACTGAATGATGAAAATACTATTACTTCTGAGCTTCAAGTAAACGGTGGAGCTTTTACTTTTTTGAACGTACCTAATAATACGGTATTATTTCAAGCTGTCGTCGATGGTAATTTCGGTATTGTCGGTATCAATGGAGGAGATACACTGGCTAATATTGCGATATTACCTTTTAATGAACCCAGCCTTATCGATAATAATGATTTTTCACTGGGTACCTTAGATGGTTGGGAGATTAATGGTGCTCGCGTATCGCTGAGCTCACATCAAGAAGAGCTGTCCAGTGAGTTAAAAGCCGAAGCTTCGTTGCTATTGTCAAATCAGAAAAAGTTTTATCTTGAAGATAAACTACCTCGAATACCAAGATCAGCAAAACCGACATTGTCACCAGTGCCTTTAATGACAAATGATGTCTTGTTACTGAATGCTGATCAACCTGATCTTGATTTAGATTTAACAACAGCAGGTGAGGGTGTACAACGAATTTCAAGAACATTTAACACTTCGGTGGGGACGCAATCGGTAACGGTACGTTATCGGTTTATTACTTCAGAAGTGCCAGGAGGGTATTTTGGTACACAGTTTAATGATTATTTTAGTGTCAGTATTCGAAGTATGTCAGGTGGTATTGCTCAGGAAAGTAATAGCATGAATGGTTTAGGGTTACCTTCATTTGATGCGGTAGGAGCCACAACGTGGCGAGAAGAAACGTTAGAAGTGAATCCAAATGGTGATACGATTCAAATCGATTTAGCGGTTGCTAATGTTGGCGATGGTGCGTTGGATTCGACTTTACGAGTGGACTTAATCGAAGAGAATCAACTCAGAATTAGCGAACTCACATTAAATGATATTGATAATACACCACTTAACTATTTGAGTGCCTCTCAGCATACTTACTTTAACGGCAATACTCGTATTCACGCTACAATAACTATTGAAGGAGCTGCAGAAGCGACTATCAGTGAGATCATGCTTGAAGTTATTCAAGGTGGTAGTGTGGTGGTAACGGGTACATTAACACCAACCGCACAAAATACACTTTTACAGCAATTGGGTAACGATGGAAGAGTCGCTATTACAGGTTCTCAACATCTATTTGACTTAGTACCTACAGGAATCAACTCTGCCAATAATGGGCAGTTAGCGCTCAGAGTCAAGGTAACGAGTTCTGATGGTGAAGAGGTGATTCAAAATGCCGGCAATGTGACTATACTGCGTCGATTCCTTGGCTCTAATCGGTATGGTGTTCGTGATACTAACCGAGGCGGTGATGATTGGGCCTTGCCAAGTGTGCTTGATTTTGTAGATAATTTGAATGGGTATTTATGGGGAGATTTTAGTAACATGAATGCAGGGAGTTTTGCACCTGATCATACCTCACATCAAACAGGTGTTGATGCCGACGGCTGGTTTAATGGTTATAATGCGCGAAATGCAGCAACGGCTGCTTTTATTATTGCTGAAATCAATGCATCAAATAGTAGGATCAGTCGTGTCTATGTCACTTTTGAACGCGTAGCAACAGATACGTTTTTTACAGCGATCCAAAATGTAGTGTTGACTGATGGTCGGGCGGCAGTTGATGTAATTATTCCTGCGACTGGACATAGAACTCATGTACACTATAGATTAACAGAAAATTAGCTAAGTACATGTTATTTGTCACGCGGGGTCAAACCCGCGTAGGTATTTTTATGAAAAAAATCTTGAGAGTATGTTTCTTTATCTGGCCTTTGCTGGCTGTATCAATAGATTCTCGTGAATCTATCAAGTATCCACCACCTAAAGTGACAATTCCAACCGAACTCAATCAGGTAATCAAAGCCTTAGAAATAACCATCGCGACAAGAAGTACCGCTAAGTTGCAAGAAATATTGTCAAAAGATTTAAAGTTTTCTAATGGGCCCACTTTTGGGCAATCTGCAATAACCTTCTTTAACTTAAAAGAAAGTACTGCTGAATCCTGGAAAAATCTAGAAGTACTTATGAGCAGTGAAGGTGCCTTTATGAAAAGACACGATGATACTTTTTGATATCCTTACATCATGGCGCACTATCCAGAAGTTTTAAATAACTTTCCTGAAGCGTATTTTATTCCCCGTTATCCCACCTTTCTCTATGAATATAAAAATACAAAAACAAAAAAAATTGCCGAAATCTCCTATGAAATAGTTGATAAGTTATTCGAGAAGTTTGAAGAACAAAAAAGTGATTGGGTAAAAGTAAAAACAATTGATGGCTTGACAGGTTACGTTTTTAATAAGCCCGTTGATTGGCCAAGTCATCCATTGATGTGTCTACGAAAACAAGAGAAAACATGGCAAATTCAGTATTTATTCATTGATTAACTTGATGAGTTCAAACACTCTGTCTTCTAATAAGACAGTTCAAAAGCAATGACTTGCGATGAACTGTCGGTTGATTTTTACAGAACCTTCTTTAGTTTCTCCATTACTAAAAAATTAATGGGCATCAAAACTGGTTGAAGGAATAACAATATCACCAGCGGTTCCCCATTGACGAGAAAAAGCGGAATTCCAATTACTGGCAGAAGTACGGACATACCATATGCCATCACTAGGCCGCCAAACCACCATATCGGCTTGTGAATTCGCGAATGACT
>JBCCZV010000210.1:0-2777 GCA_039187085.1 Pseudomonadota bacterium | reverse complement strand
CTTAGGAAAAGTTATTAAAAATGATAATAATATCGAAATTATTAATATGCTGGATAGCCATTATTCTTGGCTTGAAAACCAAGAGATGATCAATGATATTTGTGAATTTATTAAACCCTCGTAACTGTTGATGATAGTGTTGTAAATATAAGGTGATTATAATTAGTGGGCTATAGATTGAATCGAATCATCTTAGAAAAGATTGCGTTTTGGCTTTTATGCGCATAGCATAATTCTAGTTTTAAATGCTGGGGTCTTAGATATATCGAGATAATAATTATTGGAGTGATAAACCATGTTGAAACAAACCATTAAAAATAAAGTTGGCGCTGAGGAATGGGCGTTAAGGGTTCAATTGGCAGCTGCTTACCGATTGGTGTATCATTTTGGTTGGGATGATTTGGTGTATACGCATATTTCCGCTCGTATTCCAAATACGGATCATCATTTTTTGCTCAATCCTCTAGGGTTAACCTTTGATGAGATTTGCGCATCAAATTTGGTTAAAGTTGATCTTAATGGAAATGTGCTCGATGATTCAAATGTTGCTGTCAACAAAGCTGGATTTGTGATTCATAGCGCTATACACGAGGCGCGGCAAGATGCGATGTGCGTTATTCATTTGCATTCAGACTACGGTGTGGCTGTATCAATGCAGAATAATGGTTTGATTCCCGCAAGCCAAACAGCCATGATGATTAGCTTTGACATTGCCTACCATGACTACGAAGGCGTTGTCACAAGAGACGATGAAAAAAAGCGATTAATTGATAATATAAAAAATAAGAATACAGTTATACTACGGAATCACGGTACTATCACAATTGGAGAGACGGTCGGGAAGGCATTTGAAAGAACTTACTATTTAGAGAAAGCCTGTAAGTACCAAATTCTTGCTCAAAGTGGTGGCAGACCTTTTTATAAGCCCAGTGCGGATGTGCTCGGAAATGTGATGCAAGGCGCGCTTGAGGTAAATAAAGATATGCCGTATGATCATAGTTCTTGGGAAGCGCTTTTAAGAAGGTTGGATCGCGTTGATCCTTCTTTTAAGAATTAGTAGTGGCGTCACTTTCTAATTGAAAAAATAACAAGCAACACTGCTAAATTATTTACATATTTACCTTTTTTGAGAAAGTAAACGATAAATAGACGGCTTACTTACATTGATTCTTTGCTGAAGATGAAAGCAGTGATGGTTTTGATAGTAGTAGCATGAGTCGGTGATGTGGGCAGCAGTAGTATGGGCAGCCCTTCGTATTAAAATGGTGGGGTGAGCATGATCTTTGCAAAACTCCCGCAAAAGCAGGCCGCGTCAGTGGGTCAAACAGGTTAAGATTTGTTGAAAACACTGGTGGGTCGTATAGGATTCGAACCTATGACCAACTGGTTAAAAGCCAGCTGCTCTACCGACTGAGCTAACGACCCTTGTTTTTTTACATAAAACTGTGTAAGGAAGCGGTTATTATAAGTATTTAAGCGCGATTGTCAAAGATTTATAGCCAATCATTGGCTGTGTCTAATCCAGGAGTCGTTTTTTAGGCGTGACAAGGACCGCCCCATGCCCAAGTCGTGCCTAATTTCTTTTCTTGCTCAACACCATTGCTCACTAAAACAATATTGCTCAGAGCAAGTTTATGGCCTACTTTAACTTGTGTGATGTTTTCTGACGATAAAAACGTATAAATCATCTGGCCGTCCGCTGTTCGTTTGATCGATTTTATTTTTATTTCTGGAAAAACCATGTCGCTTGACATGATATTGCCTTTAAGTAAATGCTGATCCGGAAAAACAGCTTCATCAGCCCGCCATGCTTTGGGATCATTCTTTAGACATTTGCTGTCAGTATAGTGCGCTAACATGAACGGATTTTTTTGATAGCTTAACACATGCGTAATATCTGTTTTATGGAAAGCTAAGGCGTATTCATTATTTTTTAAGCGTTGGAGTGAACCTTGTTGAACGCTTACGAAATAAACAAAAGGACACTGACCATGATGGCATTCTATATGACTAAACGTCGAGGTTGTGCTGGTAGTTTGGCAGATCGCGGTGCGAAAAATAAATAATGAAATAATCGCGCAAATACTAAATATAATATACTTTTTCATGGTGGTTTTCCTCACTTTTAACTCGACTACATTGTTGTACTGTAGATGAAACGGATATGAAAAGCAAGTTTCAGTGTTGTTTCATTTAGGGGTGTCTTATGAGTTTTTTGTATTGTAATGTGCATATATTTAGTGCATAATATAAGCTGAATGATAAAAAAATAAGAAGTAAAAAAATGAAAAAATATCTATCACTGATCTTAATGGTTTTAGCTGGTATAGCGAATATATGTTTTGCTGAATCAAATCATAACGTACAAACTGCTCACGATAACTATTGTATTCAGGCAGTAAAAATTATGACACAAGATGCGTTATATATCCCGTTATGCCCTACGCCAAAGCCTAAATTCTCAGCCCATCTTAAATGGATGGCTCACAATACGAAATTTATTGCTGATGTATGTCAATCAACGCCTTTTCGTGTACGAAAAGGTTGCTATAGCGGTCCTTTTTCTTTAAAAAATGAAATGCGGGGCGAGTCGAATATTGAAACTATGAACGATTCAAGCGCTTGCGCGCTGATGTTAAAACAGGATGCTTCTGAAGTAAGATGGTATTTAACATTTTATATCGATAAAAATTGCCATAATTTTTAGCCTAATTGTGACCTATGGTTGTCAAAATATTTATCATAAACTTTCCAAAAGTCCAAAGATAATATATACT
>JBCCZV010000209.1:0-3135 GCA_039187085.1 Pseudomonadota bacterium | reverse complement strand
CTGGTTTTTTATGTCAACAAATGAAACCAATTCTAGGTTACATATACTCATGGTTGCCACCTCGCTTATAGCTATACCCACAATAATGCATTTATTTTCAAGGTAATTGATAATATCTTTATCCGGTATGTCATTTGCGTATTTCTTCGCTTCATTGACCGTATTTCTCGCCGCTTCACTAATACGTGTTAATAATTCACGAACACTAAGATCATCATACTCCGTTTCATCGAAATCAGAATCTACTGATATTTTTCTCCCATCAATAGTCGAGTTTTTTAAAAAAAGCTGTTTAAATTCGTGAAAAATTTTGTGCCCATCATCATTAAGCTCGATCTTTCTTTTTTCGAGAATATCGAGCAAAGCCTTCCATCGAGCACCTTCAGAAAAATAGTTACCCACTATTTCTTTTTTCAAAATGGATTCGGCAAACTCGATATAATTTTTATTATAACGAATGACATGGTTGTCATCACGATACCCTGTCATCATAGGGTAAAGTGAGAAATCTTGAAATTCTTTATGATAATCAAGGTCATTAATTTCAGCAACTAAGCCCAAATAGACTTTTTTGTTTTTACAATTGACAACAATCAGTTTCTCTTTCGAAGAAACGCATTCACTTAACACGCGCTCAAAGTATGTACCCCTTTTGCGAAGATACATCAATTGGGCTGCGGCTTTGGACAAGCTTTGATAGCGACATATCCTGAAAATGTACGCATAGACAAATCGTGATAACACATAGTTAACAATGAAAAACCATAAGATGTTTTCTGTGAATTTGGCTTCTGAAGTGGTTTCAAACAACGGCTTTGTTATCGCGTCGACATCAAAGCCACCGATTAAGATATCTTTAAGCGGCCCAAGACATACACCTTCATCACAACACAGCAACACGACGATAACATTCATCGCCCAAACTAAAGGGTAGTTGACGAAAAATAGCGTGGCAGCTATGCAAAGCAATCCGGTTACTGCGGCAGAGATATAATGATGATAACCATCAAAACGTAAATGCGCTGCTTTGTTTACGGATGAAAGAAAAGCATCCCCAGCAATCACAGCCATAGTGATAAAGAAAAGGAACAAAGGTTATTCGGCTCTATTTTTATTATTGTTGTTTAATGCTAATGAGGTTTTTTGTTTTAAAGGGTTTATAATGCTTATGAAAACGACACTCGTCATTTTTCCATGCTATCGACGGCTTGCTGTAATTCTTCCGCTTTTTTGACCATGGCCTCGGTATTGGAATCGACAGGGTTTTTCGTACCAACAAAAAGTCCTTTCAATACAGTGGCATAATCATACTCAGATAAGCGCTTTCGTAATCGCCCTTTTCTATAAAGCTCAATATTAGAGGACATCGTTCAAACCACCCACATCTTTGATGTTGTTCAATAAAAAACGGCAACAAATAATGTTGCAATCATTTTTGATGATAGCATCAGCCTAACAACTAAACCAGCGTTCTTACCAAAAAAATAATAGCTTGCGTTCACAAACAACTTCCATATTACCAATTCAGCTTGCGAACCGCAAAAACGCAGTTCTCTCCCTGCCACACCTGCCGTCTAAATGCGTTAAAAATACTGTAAAAATTGACAGTTCACTTACTGTTAGTGCAACTAGGCTTATCGTTTGAAATGTAAGCATCTAATTTGGTGAGACGAACAGGGTATTTTCGCAAAAGACACTAACTGCATTCAGAAACATCGGTATAGACGTAAGACAAAGCTCAACCACTTTGAAGTCGCTGGCCATAGAAAAGATTTTGAATTATCACGAAACTCGTGATCTCATAGTTAAACGACTGACACTACAATTCTAATTAAAAAAGGGGGCACATAGGGTGCAAGTTTTTAGCTCATCGCAAAATATCAAAAATTCAATGTTATAAAAAAAGCGTTAAGCTTTTGAATAATCAGTACTTATTTTACCTTATTAAGAATTTTAGTCCAGATGCCTCTAGTGAGTACAGTTCACACTCATTTTCGCTAGATTCTGTCGTTGGCCTTTATTGTAGCTCTATCGGAAACTTTTGGTAGACGAATATGGCAATAGGTTTGCTAGGCGATGTCAAACAGCAAAATTAGTTTGCCATATGGAAAACTAATTTGTATCGTTACCTCCATGACGCTTGAAGACCGCTCAGTCTTGGACTGCTAGGAGGGTTGTTTCTTAGAAGTCGTCGAGAATATCCAGACGGAACACTCTACACCGCAACAGCATTGCATAAGTGTGATGGGAATCGACAGAAGCAGGCTGACATGGGTTTTGTTGATTTGCATTAAAAGTTGAGCCGCTTTTTGCATTGAAAAGTGAGCCACGAAAACGAAAAAAATAGTGCCAGAAAACTTATCGTTTTGGAACTTTCCTCCGAGGTATTTTACGATGAGATTGTTTATAGCGATAACTTTCATTACCGGTCTCGATAATATGGCAATGGTGAGTCACTCTATCCAATAAAGCGGTTGTCATCTTTGCATCGCCAAAGACGGAAGGCCATTCGGTAAAGCTGAGGTTGGTCGTAATGACTAAACGGGTTTTTTCATACAGTTTGCCAATCAGATGAAATAACAAAGCCCCACCGGCTTGGCTTAATGGGAGATATCCCAGTTCATCCAAAATCACTAGGTCTACATTCACTAGGCTGTGCGCTAACTTGCCTTGTTGGCCTAAACGTTGTTCTTTTTCGAGATGATTAACCCGTTCAATAGTGGAATAGAAACGCGCTTTGTATCGATAGTGTTGTATGGCTTGTACCGCGATGGCTGTCGCTAAATGACTTTTCCCGGTTCCTGGCCCGCCGACAAAGACCACATTCTGCGCGTCTTCAAGAAACTCACAACGATGTAAGGCGTCGATAAGGACTTTTTCCACAGCACTCTGTGAAAAATCAAATCCTGCTAAATCCCGTGACACCGGAAACTTAGCCACGCGCATTTGATACTGAATGGTACGGACTTCACGGTCAGCCGCTTCGGCCTTTAACTGTCATTTAGCATGTAAAACTCTACCATTTTTTAGCCGATAAAATTAGGCCACCCAGGCGTTCACTAAACACTTACCATAAGCACTGTTTGGAATTGAGAAGTTAGAGAGCAGTGCGATGATCGAATGGGAAAAAGGAAT
>JBCCZV010000208.1:0-3227 GCA_039187085.1 Pseudomonadota bacterium | reverse complement strand
GGAAGATTTGAGATACCAATATGAACTTATTAATCCAAGAGATAAATGGCTACACCAATATATTACAAGGATTAAAACAGTGATGAAAGATTTCAAACGATATCAACTAAACCCAACAAGCTTAACACCCAGGGCTACCCTTTCATCCTTGATGGACATGAAAGTTGATACAGAAACGCATCCTGTTTTTCAATACAAGTTACGCAAGAATTTGCAGATATCTATTTCTGGTATTCCTTTGGATTTTACCATCAATGAATGTAAAAAATTACAAAAATTACTGGAAGTATACGTTAATGAAACCTCCGGAGGATAACGACAATGATAACGATAATTGTTAATTTTATTTTAAAAATACTATTGGTACAGAGACAGACAGTGAACGAAAGCAATCACAGTCATAATAAGACTGATAATGGCGGCAATACCTATAATAATTGCACAGTCAACAACCATTATCAGGAAACAAACTTAAGCTCACAGCTTAAAAAAAATAATAAAAGACATAAAATTAAACTTCGCTGATGTCATTCACTTGCAACAGAAACTAGTAATGTATCGTCGTCAACACGCACTTGCTACACAGCGTTTCGCGCAGGCGAACCCTGGGCTTGTCGAAGGGTGGTCCCTGAGCCTGCTTGCCCTGAGCCTGTCGAAGGGTCGAAGGGTGGAAATCAAGTTATTTCAAGCCCAATTATTTTAAATAATGGACACTGCTTGAAATAGTAAAATAATTCAGATTGCAACAGTCCCATTAAGCGCTTCTGATTTAAGGTTAGTCTCGAATAAGCATTACTCTCTTTATGTTCCTTTAAGATACTCGCTTTTTCTGCGTATGATGGCTATCATTCCCCAAAGATTGAGCAAGCAAACTGACAACCAATGTATTGAGACTAACACCCTCTAGTTTAGCGCGTTCTACGAGTTTCAAGTGCAATGATTTCGGCACTCGTTGTAACCATTTCCCACTTTGTTTGCTTAGTACTCTTGGCTTAGGAATTTTACGATTAGCTTTTCGTGCCGCTGCTATCCAACATTTTAGCGCGTCTTGACCATTGGCAATAGCCTCTTCAATACTATCACCATCAGACATGCAGCCTGCCAAATCGGGAAACTCTATCATAAAACCTCCGCCTTCTTCTTCACCAAGGTGACGAATAATAAATGGATAGTCTAATGTGTTCATTTTGTACCTCCTAAGCACTCAAGCATCGATAGAAACTTTACAATGTAAACAGGCTTGATTGAACGGTGAGCAAGCACACAAACAAGTTCATCATAATCCGGATGTTCAAAAACTACATGGCTTCCACCACTTTTTCTTACATTAATGTTATGCTTCAATGCCAAAGTTTCAAGCTAATCAATACGCCAGCCTCTTGGGTTGTTTCGCATACGCTCAACAGTTTTTGCCAGTTTGCTCATATTACAATGATACCATATTTAGTATCATTTTCAACTTGATTTTAAAATAAGAAATCTCTCCTGCTCGTGGGAGAGTCAGGAGGCGATGGAGAATCCGAAAAGGAGCAATGCAATGCATCCCCTTGGTCACGGTCAGCGCGAACTTGCTTCGCGCGGGCAAAATGATAGCCTTTACCTAAGCTGGTATGGACAATACAGGTATTGAAAGTAAAAACCACATTGGATAAAATAAATTCATAAATCATTCGCGCGCGGGTGGTCCCTGAGCTTGCCGAAGGGTGGTCCCTGAACCTGCTTGCCCTGAGCCTGTCGAAGGGTCGAAGGGTGGTCCCTGAGCCCGTCGAAGGGCAGCACAAACTTTCCAAGTGCGTGTCTTGGCTTCGACAAGCTCAGCCATCTATACGTCGAGCTTGTTGAAGGGCGGGCACTATGACCAGAAGGAAAAATAAAATGTTGAATCAAAAAATAGCATCACCGGCTGCCTGGTTAGCTGATGATCTCGGTAAAAATGCACAGCGGTGTTATACACTCAATCCTGAAGAACTGGATATTTTAAAAAGACAAGCCTTGTCTTTTATAGGCAAAGATGTCGAGAAGATTACCATCAATGATGTTGATCTAGGACAGCTTGGAGAAAAAATCAAACATGATTTTCGTCAGAGACTGGAAAACGGTTTGGGTACATTGTTGTTAGACGGCATTCGTCCGGAACAGTTTAACGGCGAAGAAATCATGGGCAAAGTGCTTTGGATAATTGGACTCTATTTTGGTTCGGCAGTCTCTCAAAGCCCGGCAGGCGAACAATTACATAGTGTTGAAGATCGTGGCTATGATGTATCTCACCCTAAATCACGTGGCACGCATACCAATGTAGCGCTTCCTTTTCACCACGATCTCTGTGATGTGCCAGCATTAATGTGTATACGCCAGGCAAAACAGGGTGGTGAAAGCCGAATAACAAGTTTAGTCGCTATACATAATTATATGCTTGAAAATTATCCTGATTTACTGCAAGAATTATATGCTCCGTTTTATTTCGCACCTCATCCAATTAATACCACCTTCAAAGCACTCTATTTTAAACATCCAATCTTCTCATTTGAGCAAGGCCATTTTGTTTGCCATCACTTTAGAAACTTAATTAATTCAGCACAGCATATAAAAGATGTCCCGCGATTAACAGACAAACAAATTAAGGCATTAGATGTATTGGACGAACTCATTCAATCACCTATGTTTTGTTATCAGTTTTATTTAAAGCCGGGACAAATATGGTTTATGAATAATTTCACCACAATGCATTCGCGAACGGCATTTGAGGATTTTGATGATAAAGCGAAACATCGTCTTTTATTACGATTATGGTTATCCGTACCCAATCGCCCACTGCCGCAATCATACGCTATACGTTACCACAAGGTAAATGCCGGGGAATTACGCGGCGGGATATTACCGGAAGAACAAGCAGAATAAAGTTGTTATTCAAATAAAGTTAAGATAGGTGTGTTGTCAATGAATAATAAAAACTGCTTTTATATTTTTGCGTAAGGTTGTATGGACAATTGAAAACCTAAGGCATGGAGTAATGTGCTCAATGTGCTAAGCTTAGGATTACCCTTGCTAGATAAAGTCTTATAAAGACTTTCCCTGTTCAAATGAGTTTTTTCCGCCAATTTGCCAATACCACCTTGCGCTTGAGCTACATATCGTAAAGCAATCAGTAATGGTTCAGATTCTTTAGTTTGTTGAAATTGCTCAAGTGCTGTTTGTAAATATAAGTTAGCAAATTTTTTATCATGGAG
>JBCCZV010000207.1:0-3401 GCA_039187085.1 Pseudomonadota bacterium | reverse complement strand
CAGCCACAAAGGTATCGATTAAGACTATGCTTAAATCAGAGCGTTAACAATTAATCAATCATGGCATCGCAAAAACGGTTGCCGACCCATGCCCACATCTCATTTAAAAGTAAAACGGTCTAGCGCTTGTTGTTAAAACATTAACAGAACAACAAGTCAAAACTTGGAGTGTTGCAATGAGTATATTCTCAAAATATCAAGAACGTTATGATGACAGACAGGAAGAAGAGTATTCATTACAAGAGTATCTTGACCTTTGTAAAACAAATAGAGCTGTTTACGCTAATGCAGCAGAACGTATGCTACACGCCATTGGTGATCCAGAGATCATTGATACTTCACAAAACCCTACCATGAGTCGGATTTTTTCCAACAAACTTATTGCACGTTATCCTGCCTTTTCTGAATTTTATGGTATGGAAGATTCTATTGAACAAATAGTTTCTTATTTTAAACATGCAGCTCAAGGCTTAGAGGAAAGTAAACAAATACTATATTTGTTAGGCCCTGTGGGTGGCGGTAAATCCTCTTTAGCTGAAAAACTGAAAAGCTTGATGGAAAAATGCCCTATCTACGCACTAAAAGGCTCTCCAGTTTTTGAATCACCCCTAGGCCTCTTTAATCCAGAAGAAGACGCTCAAATTTTAGAGGGTGAATTTGGGATTCAACGGCGTTATTTAAATACCATTATGTCACCCTGGGCAGCCAAGCGATTAAGAGAATACGGTGGTGATATCAGCAAGTTTCGAGTGGTTAAACTTCACCCCTCTGTTCTTGAACAAATTGGTGTGGCAAAGACTGAACCAGGTGATGAGAACAATCAAGATATTTCTTCTTTGGTGGGCAAAGTCGATATACGTATGCTTGAGCAATTTGCTCAAAATGATCCTGATGCTTATAGCTACTCTGGTGCTTTATGCCGAGCTAACCAGGGCTTGATGGAATTCGTTGAGATGTTTAAGGCCCCTATTAAGGTTTTACATCCATTATTGACGGCCACTCAGGAAGGTAATTACAACGGAACAGAGGGCTTATCGGCACTTCCTTTCCAAGGTGTTATTTTGGCACATTCCAACGAGTCGGAGTGGCAAACTTTTAGAAACAATCGTAACAATGAAGCTTTTCTCGATAGAGTCTATATCGTTAAAGTTCCTTACTGTTTGAGGGTGTCAGAAGAAATCCGTATTTATACAAAACTTTTACAAAATAGCTCATTAACACAATCTCCTTGTTCGCCAGGAACATTAGAAATGATGTCGCAATTTGCGATTCTGTCAAGACTTAAAGATCCAGATAACTCTAGTATTTATTCAAAAATGAAAGTCTATGACGGCGAAAGTCTCAAAGATACCGACCCTAAAGCTAAATCTTATCAAGAATACCGAGATTATGCCGGCGTCGATGAGGGTATGTCCGGCCTTTCAACACGCTTTGCTTTTAAAATATTATCCCGCGTCTTTAATTTTGATCACTCAGAAGTTGCAGCTAACCCTGTACATTTACTCTACGTACTTGAACAACAAATAGAAAGAGAACAATTCCCCCAAGAAATTCACGATAAATACCTTGAACATATCAAGGGGTATTTGGTACCTCAATACGTAGATTTTATCGGAAAAGAAATACAAACGGCGTATTTAGAATCTTATTCTGAATATGGTCAAAACATTTTTGATCGCTATGTGACCTACGCGGATTTCTGGATACAAGATCAAGAGTATCGCGATCCTGAAACGGGTGAAAACTTTGATAGAGCATCACTTAACGAGGAGTTGGAAAAAATAGAAAAACCAGCAGGCATCAGTAACCCTAAAGATTTCCGTAATGAGGTGGTTAATTTTGTTTTACGTGCTCGAGCGAATAATAATGGTAACAATCCAAGCTGGACGAGTTATGAAAAGTTACGCACTGTGATCGAGAAAAAAATGTTTTCTAACACAGAAGATTTACTGCCGGTTATTTCGTTTAATGCTAAAGCTTCGCAAGAAGACAAGAAAAAACATGAAGATTTTGTTTCAAGGATGGTAGAGAAAGGCTATACAGAAAAACAAGTCAGACTCCTCTGCGAATGGTATCTACGAGTTAGAAAATCATCCTGATGTTTGTGTTTAAACCGCTCTTATTGCTGAGAGCGTGTTGAGATTGATTGATTTAACTAGAGGACTGTATGGCGCAATTTATTGATCGTCGACGCCAAAGCGGGAAAAAAAGCACGGTTAACCGCCAACGTTTTATAGACCGCCATAAGCAACAAATCAAAAAGGCCATTTCTGAACAAATTGGCAAACGCAGTATCACCGATATTGATTCTGGTGAAAATGTCTCAGTTCCCTCTCGAGACTTGAATGAACCGACTTTTCGACATGGTCAAGGTGGCAACCGAGAAATGGTTCATCCAGGTAATAAGGAATTTGTGAGAGGCGATCGCATCAAACGGCCTCTCGGTGGGGATGGTAAGGGACAAGGAGGCAAAGCTAGTAATCAAGGTGAAGGGCAGGATGATTTTGCTTTTCAAATCTCCAAAGATGAATATTTAGAGTTGCTATTTGATGATTTAGAGCTTCCTAATCTACAGAAGAACCAACTCAGAAAAATTATCAAATACAAGCCCGTGAGAGCTGGTTTTACTACAGATGGTGTTCCTGCCAATATTAACATTGTTCGCTCACTCAAAGGAGCAATGGCACGCCGCATGGCTATGGGCGGCGGTATAAAACAGGAAATTCGTGAACTCGAGCTAAAACGGGAGCAACTTTTAAAATCAACCAACCCATCGAGCCAAATTATTCTGGATATCGATAAAGAATTGGAACTGTTGCGTGAGCGATTAAAAAAGATTCCATTTATTGATACTTTTGATTTACGTTTTAATAATTTTTCTCAACAGCCTGTGCCAACCACACAGGCTGTGATGTTTTGCATTATGGATGTTTCTGGCTCTATGGATAGAGCCACAAAAGATATGGCAAAACGCTTTTTTATTTTGCTCTATCTGTTTTTATCTCGAACATATAAAAATGTTGAAGTTGTTTTTATAAGACATCATACGCAAGCGAAAGAAGTTGATGAGCATGAGTTTTTTTACTCTCAAGAAACAGGTGGCACTATTGTATCCAGCGCCCTTAACTTATCTTATGATATTATAAAAGATCGCTTCCCTTCTGCTGAATGGAATATTTATGGCGCACAAGCTTCAGACGGTGATAATTGGCATGATGATTCACCCATCTGTCGACAAATTCTCAGTCAGCAGCTCCTCCCTCACATGCGCTATTTTGCCTACGTGGAAATCACAAAGCGTAGTCATCAAAGCCTATGGTCTCAATATCAACAATTAAGTGACACATACGAAAACTTCGCAATGCAACATATACAAACACAAGCAGACATCTATCCTGTCT
>JBCCZV010000206.1:0-3528 GCA_039187085.1 Pseudomonadota bacterium | reverse complement strand
TTCACAACCGAATTGCAAAAGCGCTTCTAGGAATGTTGATTTTCCCAAGAAAAAAAGTGCGTCTAGGGCAAAAAATTTTTATACTCGAAACATGTCTCTATCGCTCCTGAAAAGCCAATACGAAATCAATGACTTACGCGCACGTGGCGTAGGATGCGCGTCCAATGGCATTATTCTCACAAACAATGCCATGAGCGCCACGCTCACCCGATTGTTTGGGGGTGAAGACCAAGACTGGAGCCACATCGCCGCCACCTCCGTCGGACAGAGTTTAGGGAATGGCATCGTACAGGGATTAAGTCGTCCAACAACATCGACCTATACCAACAAAGAAGCACAAGACATTGCTGATTCGTTCATTCTGAGTAACGAAGCGTTAGCCAATAAAAAATTCTCTGAATATCTATTAGCCGGTGGTGACAGCCATTTTGCGAACCCTTATCCTGCCTCTTCGCGCGGTTATGTTTTCAATGAACAAGAGTTAGAGTCGATTCTAGGTTTTAAAAAGACATCATTAGATTTTAATGATAAAGAACTGTTAACTAGAATGGCCGAACAACTTATGACGCTTGATCAAAGCCAGCCTTTAGATATTTACGAGATTGATGATAATAGTTCTTTAAAAAATATTCGTGCTACAGATACTTTTCTTGGTAGGAGGGTATCTCGAGTTAGTTTGTATGATGACGGAACAGGTGGAGAGATATTTCTAGAACCAAGTGCAACAACTGAGATTAATTTTATTAAAAATAGAATTTCTGAATTGGAAGAAACTCTAGAGCTGCTAACGGATATCCGAAACAACTACGACACACAGCATGAGTTACGTCAGAATGATCCCTTCTTACTTTACGGTGCAGAAGTTGGCCTATCGGGTAAAGGTTCTTTGGATTATCGGTATAAATTGACGAATCATGGTGATATGACGATGGGTACACTTGGGCCGTTGCGTTTTGACGATCAAGGTGGTGTTCAGGGAAGTTATGGCAAGTTTAAGGTGAAGGATGGTGTTGGTCCGAATGAAACGGCTCCTTTTGCTATCGATGCGGGTCCTGTCTCTTTCGAGCCAGGAACGAGCAAGGTCTTGCTGTCGCTCGGTGTTGATGGACCCGTGATAGCGAAAGGTGAAGTGGGTATTAATCTGTTAGAGCCGGTGAAGCGTTATGCGGAGCCTCTTCGTCAAAATGCATTAGGCTTTAAAACACTGCGGGATGTGAGTGCCGAAATTGACTTTACGCGCGGGCAGCTTAATAGAATCAAAGCTCAAATTAACAATTATAAACCTCAATTTAACGAGCTTCTAATCCATTACAAATACTAAGAGAGAATGTAAAATGGTTCATGTTTTTTATAAATGTATTTCAATTATCACATTTTTTACAGCATTTATGTTTAGTGCTTGTCAGGCTAAAAATTTGCAAGAGACTGATTTAGTGAGCATCATGGTTGCTAAAGTGAAATCAAATAATATACCGGTATTTAATACCAGGGAAGTTTTTGATTCGACTCATAACAAGTTAGGAGAAGTTTACTCATCTAACGTACCACTTGAATGGAGCGTTATAGGGGGCTTCCAAGTTTTACACGTTTCTTATGATAACTTAGAAAAGATTGAGACGTTAGGCCAAAAGAATGAAAATAGTTTATTCAAAGCTATGTCAAATAAAAAAATTCTAGATAAAAAAAGTAAGTCAGAAAGCGTTGGCTTAACACCTCGTTTTTTAAGGAGCTTCTTAAAAAATTCTTGTTTAGTCAACCCAAAACTTGAAGGTGATTTTACATCAAGGTTTACAATGAATTCTGGTAAAAGTATTACCCGCAAAGAAGAGTGTCGTATGTTTGCTTGGGCTTCAGCAGCTCATGGCATTGAGTTTGTCGCTGACCCGCAAAATGCAGATACGATTATTATCCGCGAAGTGAGTTCGGTTCAGTAATTCTCTCGTATTAGCCTGCATCTCATCCTAGAGGTTAGTAGGGTGTCCTATTGTGGTTGCGAGCAGAGCTACTGGTTCGTTGACGGCAACATTAGGGAGTGGTGCGCGCGGCTATGACGGTGCATTTATCGGTGCTTCTGTTGGTGATTTCGTTAATCAAGCCTATGAAGTTTACGCTGGTTCTAGAGATAGTATTAGCGTTAGTCGCTTATTTTTAGCTGGTTTAACGGGCGGAGTGACTCAGTATGGTGTTCACAGAGTTAACGACCTTGTACAGGGTAATTGGCTCTACGATTTTGTAGCGAGTTCTCGGGGGCTTTATAGTGGCTCAGGAGGTGTTGTCAGTATTGGGGAAGATGTTTTTAGTAAAGCGTTGAATGGGGGTGTGTTCGGTGCAAGTTTTGCTACGCCACTCAGTCGCACTACCGACCAATACCTTTATGAGGGTTTTAATCAGGGGCAGAACCTATGGAACAACCGGCATTTATTCCAGTATCAACCACCGCCATACCAATACATGAATGCGGAGCAGCTGCGCTACTTGCAGCAAGTTCAACAGCAGGGAGGGCGGTAGCATGACCGCATCCGTTGAAGTGACTTCCGTTGTTGATGAACGACAAACATGGCAACGTGCGTATACCTATCGCAAGATTGGTTATCTTGAACACTTTATGCATACTATTGGTTTAAGTTTATTTACAGCTTTTGGTGTAGTGTTATGGTTGTTTGCTGATGTTGAAATTACTGATAAAATCATTGCCTGCTGTTTTTTTCTAATTATTCAATTTCTTTGGTACAACGTTTTAAGACGTTATCGCATGTTGCCGACGTATCAATTAGATGAGTTGGGTGTTACACAGTTTTCACCGGAAGGTAAAACGTTTAAGCGTTGGGATGAGTTAGTTTCTGTTCGTTCATCACGTAAAATCCAAGAGCGTATCGGTGACATGCCAGGCTTCTTGATCAAGATTGATGAGGAAACCACCTGGCCGGTGTATCAAGTGATTGATGGCTATGAGTTGTTTTATCAAGCCTTACAAGCGCATAAGATTACTGGCTCTGAACGTGACATACTCAAAGTTGAGAAGCTCGACCGTTACGGACGCGAGAGGTAGCTTGCTCTCTCGTTTTAGCCCTCATCTCATCTGTATGTATCGTAGGGTGTCCTATTAAGGTGGCGTCTTGCCTCAAACGGTTCTTGTCATGCTGGCTGCTAGAAGGGCCAGCAGCCACCCTGCCAACAACAGTTCAAGGCAAGCGGCCTCAGTTTTTGCGCCATTCCCTTGGCGCGCACCTACGCCCAGCGCGCGACAATAAAAGCCAAGGGGTTTTGTTGTTGCCGCAAGCAGCTTTTTGTTTTTTATCCTTGTCTTTTTTTGCGCCTGCGCTGCCCCGCTCACCTCAAATTTTTTAAAAAAAATTGTGAGGATGAGTGGCCCCTAGGTTTTTCTTTTTGTTGGGTGGTGGGTTGTTGTTGTGTGCCGTTGTTGAGGTGCATGGTCCATCCAGGTCAAGGGGGCCAGTGCTTGCGGTGGTCCGCGTTGGGTTCATCTCCTGTTATTTTTTGTGTTTGTGCGTTGAGCCCTTCCATAGG
>JBCCZV010000205.1:0-3588 GCA_039187085.1 Pseudomonadota bacterium | reverse complement strand
TTCAGCACGTTTACGGACAATACCAATAGCTGCAATTACACCGCCAATCAAAAACAAGAACGGACCTGCCCATAACAACCATGTATGAGGTTTTACTGGTGGATCATATAAGACAAAATCTCCATAACGATCAGACATGAAGTCAAGAATCTCTTGATCTGAACTTCCATTCTCCAACATATCTTTTACTTCGATTCGAAAATCAACCGCGAGATCTGATGGCGAGTCCGCAATCGATTGATTCTGACAAACCAAACATCTCAGCTTTCCAAGTATATGCTGATATCTGTCCTCATATTCGGGCGCCACCGTGATGACATTCGCTAATAGCGGACTACTTAGCACAATGAACAATACGATAATTTTTTTCATTATTGTGTTGAAGCAATAGCTTGATTTTTCATGATGGATACAAACTGAGCCTCCCATATCTCAGGAGTCATTATACCCACTAACTTATGACGAATAATGCCTTGTTTATCGATCAGAAATGTCTCTGGCGCCCCATAAACGCCAAAATCAATACCAATACGTCCAGTATCATCAAAAACACTAAAGACATAGGGATCGCCATATTGCTGTAGCCAGAGAATGGCTGCTTCACGGTCATCCTTATAATTCAATCCATAAATAGGAATATTTTTTTCATTTGCCAAGTAAACTAATGCCGCATGTTCTTGCTTGCAGGCGACACACCAAGTCGCCCAAACATTCACGAGTGCATAATCACCTAGTAGCTCTTTATTGGTGACCAATCTTTCAGGATCCCTTAATGCACTTGCAGCAAATGTCGGCACAGGTTTGCCTATCAAAGGTGATGGAACTAAGGAAGGATCTTTATATAGGCCCGCATACAAAAAGCCTGCAAGAACAATAAAAAAAACAATTGGAAATAAAGCACGAACCATTGATTATCAACTTAGATCTTATCAACAACTAGTGAAGACTTACTGCTTACAGTTACTTTACTTTTTTGTGGCCGATAGCGTTTATCCATCGCACCAAGTATTCCACCTATCGCCATTAACAGAGTACCCATCCAAATCCATTGCACAAATGGACGATAATAGACTCGCAGTCCCCATTCGTTCTGACTAACAGCTTCACCTAATGCGACATACAAATCTCTAAAGGCAGTGGATTGTATGCTTGCCTCAGTCATCGGATTACGTTGCACTTCATAAACTCGCTTCTCAGGATAAAGCACAACAACAGGTTCATCGTTTTTAGTCACATAAACATGACCACGTGCCGCATCATAATTCGGGCCTTTCACGGGTGTCACATTTTGCAACCTAAATGTATATCCAGCAAGTTCCACTGGCTCACCAAACTTAACAGCGATCTCTTTCTCAGTACTAAAAGAAGAAGTAAAGACTACGCCTAATATGAATACTCCAATTCCGATATGAGCAACCGCCATACCCATCATTGCCACTGGTATTTTTGAAATAGCTTTGAAAAGAGATGTGGAAGCGTCACGTTTTTTGACTATTCTAGCAAGTGCATAAAAAGATGTAAGAATTGCCCAGCACGCAGCCGCAATACCAATCATTGTCATGATCGTTGCATTGCCGTAAATCGCTAACGGTAAAATAATGCCAAGTGCAAACGCGATGAGAAAAATAAACTTGAGTTTATCGAATAGTTCCTTAAAAGTTACTTTTCGCCATTTTGCAATAGGTCCAATTCCCATAAGTAGAATCAAAGGCAGCATCAAAGGCACAAACACCGCATCGAAATATGGTGGTCCAACCGATAATTTTGGCAGACTTAGTGCATCTAAAAACAGCGGGTATAAAGTACCGATTAATATGGTCAACATTGCCACGATTAACAGTACATTGTTTATCAAAAGCATGGTTTCTTTTGAGACCACATCAAAATTTCCAGTTGATTTAAACTGAGTTGCACGCCATGCATATAATGATAATGAGCTACCTACAACAATGGCTAAAAATATGAGTATATAGAGACCACGAGCAGGATCACTTGCAAATGAATGCACAGACACAAGGACACCTGAACGCACTAAGAATGTACCTAATAGACTTAGTGAAAACGCCATAATTGATAGTAGTACTGTCCAACTCTTAAAAGCAGAACGTTTTTCAGTAACTGCGAGTGAATGTATAAGTGCTGTCCCAACAAGCCAAGGCATAAACGAGGCATTTTCTACTGGGTCCCAAAACCACCAGCCACCCCAACCGAGTTCTTGATAGGCCCACCAGCTTCCCAACGCAATGCCTAATGTTAAAAATACCCAAGCGGCATTTGCCCAAGGTCGTGACCATCGCACCCATGCGGAATCAAGTTTACCTGTTAGTAATGCAGCCACCGCAAACGCAAAGGCTACCGAAAAACCCACGTACCCCATATATAAAAGAGGTGGATGAATAATCAATCCAGGATCCTGCAGCAAGGGGTTTAGATCTCGCCCTTCAACTGCTGCTGGGAATAAACGATCAAAAGGATTTGAGGTGAGCAAGGTAAATAACAAAAAGCCAATACTAATCATCCCCATCACTGCGAGGACTCTTGCCAAAATATCTTCAGGCAAACTTTTGCTGAAAATTGAAACCGCGAATCCCCAAGCAGCTAAAGTCAAAACCCACAGAAGCAATGAACCTTCATGCGCGCCCCATACCGCTGAAATCTTATAATAAAAAGGTAAATTGGTATTCGAATTACCCGCAACATAAAGGACAGAAAAATCGCTCACGACAAAACTATATGTGAGACATATATAAGACACTAAGATAAATAAAAATTGACCGAATGCTGCAGTTCGCCCAACACTCATCCAGTTAATATTGTTGGTATGAGCACCCCACAATGGAATAGTCGACTGCGCGATGGCCAAACAAAGCGCAATAATTAATGCAAACTGTCCTATCTCTGGGATCATTATTAATACTGACTCGTTGTTTTTGGAATAGATATCGGATGCTCAGCACCGGAGGCTTTTAAAGCTTCTGCAACTTCGGGTGGCATATAGTTTTCATCATGCTTTGCCAAAACTTCTTGCGCAACAAAAATTCCATCGTTGTTAATTTTACCACGCGCAACTATTCCCTGGCCTTCTCTAAATAAGTCTGGTAACAAGCCTGTATAAGTGACGGTTACATCACCCGCCATATCCGTCAAATCAAAAACTGTCGTCATGCCATCGCTTTGACGTTCTACGCTGCCTTCAACCACTAGTCCACCCAAACGGAAAACCTGGTCTGTTGCAATGTTTGCTTCTGCAAGCTGCGAAGGACTATAAAAGTATAAAATATTCTGTTGAAAAGCGAATAGGGCCAGACTTATTGCAGCACCAAATCCGCCGATTAATACAAATACAAATATCAGTCGTTGTTTTCGTTTAGGAGTCATAACGAATCTTCTATTCTTCCTCAGACAATTCTTGCAGTTCATTAATAATTCGTTTGCGTTGCATCTTTGCTGCAATAACATTGCCAGACATTACAATCACAACTCTGGCATATGAACTCCAGACATATATTGCATAGCCACCCATATTAAGAAATTCTTTCATTAACTTTTCAACTCCAATACTTCTTTAACCCAAGAGGCATTTTTTTC
>JBCCZV010000204.1:0-3615 GCA_039187085.1 Pseudomonadota bacterium | reverse complement strand
GTTTAAGGGTAACGCCTTGGCTTTTTGTGGCTGTTTTAATCCTTTTTGTTCCAACCATGCTTTATTAAAAATACGGCTCTGATAACGTGTGGCTGAGTCACATAAAATAGTGACGATGTTGTGGCCGGGTCCTAATTGCTTAGCAAAATGCTTAGCGGCCGCAACATTTAATCCCGATGATGCACCTAAAAATAATCCTTCTGAATACAGCAGGTCATACATAGTATCCAAGGCTTCTTGATCATCAATGGTGATTCCAAAATCGACTTGAGTTCCTTCTAAGTTCGCTGTGAGGCGACTGTTGCCAATACCTTCAGTGATGGAGCTACCTTGGCTCATTTCAAGCGTTTGATCTTTTGCCCAAGACGCCAAGGCAGAACCTCGAGGATCTGCTAAACCAATTTTTACATTCGCATTTTGTTGTTTGAGATAACGGCTGGTACCGGCTAAAGTACCCCCAGTGCCAGTTGCGCAGATAAAACCATCAACTTTGCCTTCTAAATCACGATAAATTTCTGGGCCTGTGGTTTCCTCGTGAGCTTTGCGGTTAGCGACATTATCAAATTGATTCGCCCAAATCGCATTTTCTAAGCTTGCGGCTAAACGACCGGATAGCTTGACGTAATTGTTATCATTACGATAGGGTACTGCCGGTACAGGATAAAGTTCGGCACCAATAGTGCGCAGATTATCCTGTTTCTCTTGAGATTGGGTCTCAGGAATAACGATAATGCAGCGGTAGCCTCTGGCATTACAAATGTGTGCTAAACCGATACCTGTATTGCCTGCTGTTCCTTCTACCACGGTACCACCTGGCTTAAGCAAACCTTTTTGTGCAGCATCCTTAATTAAATAAAGAGCCGCTCGGTCTTTGACTGAACCCCCGGGGTTAAGAAATTCGGCTTTACCATAAATATTACACCCAGTCTCTTCTGAAATTTTTTTGAGCTTAATGAGTGGTGTGTTGCCTATTGCTTCTACAAAACTGTTAGCGATGGTCATAATGCTCCTTAAATATCCTTGCGCCGGATGTGTTGAATAGTAAAAATTGGCTTCGTCTATTGATTAAGTGATTATCGTAACTTAACAAAGAAGCGCTAAAAAATGGATATTACAGTTTAACCATGCTGATCAAAAAGACGCAACGTAAGAATACTGCATACAGAGTGAAATGAGGTCATTTCTCTTAAAAATAGCAGAAAACAGTGAATTATTCTAAACAGAGCTGTTTATCTCTCGTACATATTCTGACTTAATAGATTTTGGCTAAGAGTGTGATTTGATTCATGCTACAAACACAGGATATTATAAGGCTCAAACCGGCCCTCATAACCATAAAATCAATAGGTGAACGTTAGCTATGACAAATATTGGAACGCCCCTGACTATCTCCTCAACCAAAATGCTATTACTAGGCGCAGGAGAGCTGGGAAAGGAGGTGGCTATAGAAGCCCAGCGATTAGGTGTGGAGGTTATTGCCGTCGATCGTTATGCAAATGCACCTGCTATGCAAGTTGCTCACCGTAGTTATGTGGTTGATATGTTAGACGCTCAAGCACTGCGAAGCATCATCGAACAAGAAAACCCAGCGTTTATTGTTCCAGAAATTGAGGCCATCGCGACTCACTTATTGGTGGAATTGGAGCAACAGGGCTGTCATGTTGTGCCTACAGCGCAAGCAGCCCATTTGACGATGAATCGAGAAGGTATTCGACGACTTGCTGCTGAAACTTTAGATTTACAAACTTCGCTGTATCGTTTTGCCGAGTCTTATGATGAGTTTGTGGCGGCAGTAGAAGCAATTGGATTTCCTTGTGTAGTCAAGCCTGTTATGAGTAGTTCAGGTAAAGGGCAAACAACGCTGCGAGTGCCAGAAGATATTGATGCGGCTTGGGCTTATTCACAGCAAGGCGGTAGAAGTGGTGCGGGCCGTGTCATTATTGAGAGTTTTGTAGCTTTTGATTATGAAATTACTTTACTTACTGTTAAACATAAAGAGGGAACCAAGTTCTGTGCACCGATTGGTCATCGACAAGTTGATGGAGATTACCGTGAGTCCTGGCAGCCTCAACCAATGAGCGAAAAAGCCTTACATAGCGCCCAAAATATTGCAAAAAAAATTACTGAAGCTCTGGGTGGCTACGGTGTTTTTGGGGTGGAGCTGTTTATCAAAGGTGATGAAGCTATTTTTTCAGAAGTTTCTCCGCGCCCCCACGACACGGGTATGGTTACAATGATGTCGCAAGATTTATCTGAGTTTGCCTTGCATGTAAGAGCAATATTAGGCTTACCTATACCAAGTATTAGTCAGCAAAGCCCCTGTGCTTCACATGTGCTATTAGCGCAAGGTGAAAGTAATGAAATGACTTATGAAAATCTCGATAAAGCTTTAGCCGAACCGGGTATCGACTTGCGCCTTTTTGGGAAACCAGAAGTTCGAGGTCAGCGCCGTTTAGGTGTTATCTTGGCTAGAGCTAATGATATTGAAACTGCTAGACGTAAGGCTGAAAAGGCGGCTGAGCAAATCACGATTTCACTCAAATGATTAAGATAATGTGCCTAAATCAATAGTGTATTTTTCGTATCTCATCGTTTTAATTTAACTTTAACCGATGGGTAAATTTTAGCACTTTTTACAATATTGTCTTTCACTTGAATGATCTCGATAGGGTGTTCTGCAATTTTTAAGCTGGTACCTGTTGCTGGAATAGATTCTAAGATTTCGATAATAAGGCCGCTTAGTGTCTTGGGGCCATCAATGGGAAGATTCCAACCCATAATACGGTTGAGTTCGCGGATATTCGCACTACCATCGACCATATAGCTTTGATCCGCTTGAGGGTGAATATCTTTGCTTGTTTGAGCAACATCCGTTGTGAATTCTCCTACGATTTCTTCAAGGATGTCTTCCAGAGTAACTAAACCTTGGATATCGCCATATTCATCAACAACTAAACCAATACGCTTTTTCTTGCGTTGAAACTTTAGAAGTTGTGTGTTGAGTGGAGTGCCTTCTGGAACAAAGTAAACTTCTTCTAAAGAAGCAACAAAAGTTTCTCTATCCAGCTCGCCACTGGCGACTAAATGTAAAATATTACGTGCATGGACAAACCCTTTTACGTTATCTACATCTTCCTTAAAAACGAGCAGGCGTGTATGTTGACATGATCGAAGAACCTGCATGATATGGTTCCAATCATCATCAAGATCGATGCCGATGATTTCTGCTCGAGGCACCATGATGTCATCAACTGTTACTTTTTCTAGATCAAGAATGGATAGTAACATTTTGCGGTGTCGCCCTGGAATTAAGGCCCCAGCTTCATTAACGACAGTTCTTAGTTCATCGGCACTTAAATTCTCACTGTCATGATTTTCTTGAGCAACACCCAAAGCTTTCAACAAATTATTCGCTATAAAATTAATGAACCATACTAACGGTGATAATAATTTCATTAAAGGTTCAAGAATAAGAGCAGCAGGAAATGCGATTTTTTCTGGGTTTTGAGCTGCGAGTGTTTTTGGTGTGAGTTCTGAGAAAATTAGCATGACAATCGTCAAAACTAGCGGTGCGATAGCGAGTCCAAGTTCTCCCCAATAGCGAACAGCAATGAC
>JBCCZV010000203.1:0-3670 GCA_039187085.1 Pseudomonadota bacterium | reverse complement strand
TTTTGTAGCTCGAACGCATTTTTTTCAACATCTATAAAGTTGTCAAAAACCCCATTCTTATAAAGATCATATGCAGCGTAGCCTGCCCCAGCGATTAACAATATAATGAGGGTAATAATAACATCTTTTGCTTTGCCTTTTACAGCAACAGCAGGCGTGTTTAGATCGACTTGTGAGGAATCAGTTTCCGGCATTTACTAGTATTCCCTGGTGACGCAGAACAACGACACCAGAGACTACTATAAGAGTAAAAAATTTGGTATATAATTTTCTAGACTTGACTGCTAGAGGAGGTCAGGATTTTATATCTATCTAAGATTCTTTCTAAAAGGTTCTTAGTTGTAGGGGGTGGGTACCCCGAGGAACCATTACCAACGTGCAAGGTGTTTTCGAGTTGGGTGTTTTTATCACTTATGACAGAGTGTGTTGCAAATGATACGGTAACGATTGCTAGAATAAAACTAAGATACACGATTGCTGACTTCGTAGAGAGATTCTTCATATCCCTATGATTTCCTTATAGTTATTTAATGTTAATAAAATTTACATTTAATAAGGGTATATTAGTTTTCCCATATTGCAAATTTTTTTATCGTTGCGGTTCAAGCAAGTTAAAGAAAACAAAAAACAGTTGTATGGTAATTACTATACACAATAATCAAAAGGTGTTCTTTTATACAGCTTTTTTCGGCGTGATAGGTATAACTAATTCTGGAAATTAAAGGTTCCTAATAGTCATACGTTACGTATCCTCATGCGATGTATTTCGATCCCTTTGTTATCAATACTTGGATATAGTCGTTAACTGTTATGAAGTATGGTTAGATTTGAATACACATTATTGGAAAATTCCATTAACCAGCCTGAACTCATATTTTTTTACTTGAGCGTCGTTAGTTTTGGATTGCTGATTGATCTAAACTGAGATCAATATATCTTTCTCGTTCTTCTAATTCATCAAACAACAAGTTCGAACTTTCCAGGTCTAGACGCGCCATTAAGGACTTTTCATCAAAATTGTGCTCCATCTCCCAGCAAAGCCTTATTGGCTCTGCGATTGCGAAATTTGGTGCGGTTCGAAATTCCTCATTCTTGACGCAAGCTGGCCTTCAGCTGTTTTTCATGGATGATTCGTTTTTCGGCCTGCAACAACGTCAATCTTGTTTTCGTTCATACTCACCGGCCAACCCCTTCAGACTCTGAGAAGTGAGATTGAAACTTTATTACCTCATTACTTACGCTGAACAAAATGTTTCAGGGTTAAAGTATTCACGCATAAATGGTTTTAATTTTTGAGAATAATAGTTACCATAGATGAGTTTTCGTTAGCTAGATATTGATTCCTAAAATGGATTTAAGAAATACAGATTTACCTATAACACTAAAAACATTGCGACAGGAGGCGGGCTTTACCCAGGAAGAATTAGCACCTCGACTTGGCATCAGCCGCGAAACACTCTCCGCCATTGAAACAGGCAAAGAAAGCACGATCAAAAACCTGCCCGATGAAGTGGTCAGTAAGTGGTGGTCTATTTGCCGCTCCAGAGCGAGAGAAGAAACCCGCAACTGCTTTTTTGAGCAAGTTACCGGCTATTTTGACAAGGTGATGGGCTGCTTCAAATTTTTCAATATGAAGCGCTAATGATTTTGTCCTTTAGCTGGACGAAGTTGGCAAAAATCATTGGTGCCATTATCTTCGTTGCAGCGGGTTTTCTAGCCTATGGTGATGGCGTGCTATTTGAGCGCATTTACATTGCCGTGTTGGTCTTTATGTCCGTGATCTTTATCAAAGATATCAATATGGTGAGCGTGATTGCCATCACCACAGCTGCCAACCTCTGTTTTATGTTTCTCTTTCCTTTGCTTGTCGGTGCTGACTATCAAATATTGCTGAAAGTGGCGACCTATTGTGCCATGGGTGTGTCGCTGTATAGGCTGAAAACGGAAGAATACAGGGGAGTAATCGCATTTGTGCTCGGGCTGTGTATAGCATCCGAGCTGTACTGGTTTGCTATCGGGTACCCTTCACCTGTAATTCATTGGCATGTGTTTGTGATGATGATCAATGTGTGGATGCGCCACTTTCTGTTTCAGCGCGTCTTTATCATGGCCAAATACTTCCCCAATCGCTATCGGTCGCTGGATTTGGATTTATCTCTCTACGAATTGGGCTGGTATTACAACATTGTGCATATTGTGGTGATCTTTGAATATTTTGCGCGCCATCTCTTCAGTTATAACATCACCATTGTTTATTATGCAGCACCTTACGTTTTTCATGGGATAACAACCTATTCAGTGTTTCTGATTTTGCTGCAAGGCTACTCCATTATGCGCTATCAGTGGTTTAAGGCTTAAAGACAAACTCACGCCAAAAACGCTTTGCCAACATTTTCTTTCAATATCCGTGATAATCATCACGTGGATTTAAATCCACATCAATAATCAATCTTAGAGGATATTTAAAAATGAAAAAATTTAGCTTGGGTCTTATTGTGCTTTTGTCTTTATCTGTTGCTCAGCCAGTGATGGCTAACGGTAAAATGGGGCCTCCGGCTCCATCTTCTGCGGCCATGGCAGACGATAACAGCGGACTTATACAATGGCTATATAGTTGGTTTTAAAACACCGCATAACCGATTCACAAAGTAAAAGCTTCCAGCTGGAAGCTTTTTTACCAGCAGAATTCACTCTTTTACAGATAAGTTAACAGCCTGAATGTGGACCGAAATTCATATATAAAACAGTAAGATACGTGAATTTTTAGGGCGCGTATGCTGGTTGCTGAAGTCTGTACTCACTTTCTGAGTCTTTGCAAGAATAATAAAAACCTCTCCAAGTTAACGCTTAAAGCTTACGCAATTGACCTGCAGCAATTCCAAGACTGCTTAGGGAGTGAGGCAGATATTGAGTCGATAACCAAGCACCAGCTAATTGAATTTCAGACTTATCTTAGTGGTAAAAAATTATCTCAATCATCGGTTAAACGCAAGCTAGCCTGTATAAGAGCCATGTTTCGCTGGTTGGAACTGGACGAATTGATTGAAACCAATCCATTCCACAAATTGCATTTCAATATCAAACTACCTAAACGATTGCCGAGAAATGTACCGACTGATCAGCTCAGTCAGATGATCAAGTACGCCAGAGCCAGCTTAGGCTCAGTTCAGATACCCTATAGTGTTGAAGATTTATCTACAAAAGTTACCCGCCCAAAAGATCTTAATAAACTCACTACCTTACTGGCCCTCGAACTCATGCTTTGCACAGGCGTAAGGGTATCTGAGTTGGTCGGCATAGAGCTTTTTCACGTGTATTTGAAAAATCGAAAGATCAAAATTTTAGGAAAGGGCTCAAGAGAAAGATTTGTGTACTTACCCGACCAAGAAATTTGCACCTTGCTTAGGGCTTACATAGGCTGCCGTTCTATAGTCAACCCCGACGAAGAAAGTCTGCTAGTAAATAGCAGGGGACTACCTGCATCAACCCAATTTATCCGAAAACTCATTAAACAACTATCCGAACAGTCAACATCCAAAACCAAAGTGACGCCCCATATGCTGCGCCACAGCGCTGCATGTGAATTGCTAGACACGGGGCTAGATATCCGCTTTGTACAGCGCTTATTAGGCCACAGCAGCATATCCACAACGGAGATTTATACCCATGT
>JBCCZV010000202.1:0-3677 GCA_039187085.1 Pseudomonadota bacterium | reverse complement strand
CTGAAACTCATTACCCGTATTGTTTGTTGGCTTTTACTCTGATTTTTTATGTGTTTTTTGCTGCTTAATTTTTTTAAGTATCTGATAAATCTGTTTACTTTGTGGGTTTAGCCTTAGAGCTTGTTGGTAATTTTCTTCCGCTAATTGATGGTTGCCATAATGTAAATAGGCTCTACCTAAACTGGCATAACTTTTACTACTTTTGGGATAAACTTTAACGTTTTCTTTAAATAACTTGAATACATTTTCTTGTCCTAAATTGTTATACAACGCCATGTAACCCAGTGTATTAATTGTGGACTCGGTACTGGTGATTTTACCCTCGTCAGACAGTCTGAATTGACGATAATGCGCATACGCCTGTTCTGAGCGCCCCTGTACAATAGATTGATACATCGAATAACGTAAGGCGAGTAATGGTGAATGGAAACGCTGATCAATTTTTGCTGCTAATAATTTCGATAATTCTGCCATGCTAAACCAGGCTTTTTGATAGCCATTGGTCAAATATATGACTGAAATATTTGCGTGGCGCTCTTCTTGTAAAAACAAATGCCGCACACTCACTTTGTTACCACCGTCATGACCCACCATGATAACACCATCTTCTTGATGATACTCCCAACCCTTTGCGTAAGGGCTGCTAGAACCATCAAGATATTTTGTCGCTTTAAACCAATCGGGTAAAAATGTTTTGTTAACAAACTGCCCCGTTACTAAAGCTGTTAGCCAGGTTGCTAAATTCAGTGCGTTGGCGTGTAATCCGGAATGTGCATGAGCATAGGGAGGAAAATCAAAATAGTATTGTCTTATTATTTTTCCTTGCTCTGCGTAATAATCGTCGACTCTATTGGGGATCACATCTGTTGGCCCGGAAAATCCCGTTTTTAATAGGTTAAGAGGTTGGAAAACGGATTGTTTTATTATTGAGGTATAATTTTTATTATGTAGTTTTTCAATGATCTGCCGAATTAATAAATAATTTGTTTGGTTATAACACGTATCCGTACTTGTCACAAATTGAAAAGGCTTATCGCTTATTCTGTCTATCACTTCTGCCTCATTTTTTTCTAATTTTTTATTTCTCATTGCATAATCATCCGTGAAATATTCAGGCAAACCAGAGGTATGAGAAAGTAATTGTTCAAGCGTAATATTTTGCCAAGTTGTTGGTAAATGATCTAAATATTGCTTTATCCCTACATCCATTTTTATCTTACCGGATTCAACCAGCTGCATGATTTCCACATTAGCCAACAACTTACTCAATGAATAAACTGGAAATATAGAATTTTTTGTCACTGGCACTTGATGTTCTATATCAGCCAGTCCCAAATAACTCTCATAAACGATCTGACCTTGTTGCAATATCACTACAGCTTGACCTACTACACCAAAATGGCTTTGATAAAAATGTAACGCTTTATCAAGATCGCCTAGGGTTTTATCACTTAACGCTTTTTGTTCAGCAAAAACATTTTCAACACACATGCTTAACAACAAACTCATTAAAAAAAGCACTTTATACATTGATTGACTCTTCATGTTACTTTAATTTGATACTCTTTATACAAAGATAGCCACAAGCCCTAATGTTATCTATCATCAGGCTTTATCGATAGCTCACGCATAAAATGATCTGGATGTATGTTTGGCATTATAAAGGGCTAAGCTGCACATTCATAACCTCAGATTGCCAATAAATATCGGATATATGAGTTTTGTTGAGAACTCTGTCCCACATAAACCGGATTTTAAGCGTGAAATAGTTTTTTTGCACAAAGCGCTTATCAATGGTGACAACGCCGTTTAGGTTAAGTAAGAATACACAACAACAAGACTTTTATCTTATTGTTATGTGTATGAACGGTTAGGTAAGATAAAAAAGTCATAGAATAGAATTTTTTATCAATGGTGTAGAGTTAATCGCATGGAAACCCTGATATTAATTGCTTTTGTTGTTATAGCTATCTTTGTTATTAACTCTGGAAAGCACAAACGTCGTCGTAAAAACACAAGAAATGATGAGTCGAGTTATATTGACGATCATCTTGAAGTCGTCAAGCATGGGGGTTATAAAACACAGCCGCTTATCAATAACAGTGAGAAAAAGGTACTGTATGCGTTGATTAAAAGTTTCAAAGAAGCAGGTTTTATAACTTACCCTCAAGTCAGCTTGGGTGAGATATTAAAACACCCTGACAGAAAAGCGTATCGAGCCATTATGTCCAAACGCGTTGATTTTTGTATTGTTGATCGACGATACAAACCCCATTGCTGTGGTTGAGTATAACGGTGCGGGACACTATAACAATCAATTTGAGAAGAGAGATCGCATTAAACAAACGGCTACAGAAAATGCCGGAATCTTATATTACCAAATTTTAGAAACTGAACTCAGTAATATTGATGATTATATTGAGAGAAAAATTAAACCGGCAGTCATAGCCTCACGAGATAAAGCCGAAATCGAAGAAGCATAAGAGTCAGCGAGCAACTCGATTATATACTGAGTCTGCTGGCATCAGAGTTATTCATCAATAAGGATTTACGGTATTGCCCTGGTGTGCAACCTATCTGAGTTTTAAAAGCTCTTGTAAATGGCCCTACCGAAGAAAAACCGCTTTCTAAACCTATCACTAAAACTGGCCAATGCGATTTTTCAGCATCTTCTAACAAGGTTTTAGCGTGATTTACTCTCAGTTGATTAATAAATTGGTTAAAGTTAGACACTTTAAATGCTTTAAGTGCGCGACTAATTCGATATTCGGAAACTTCCATGTCTCTCGCTAAATCTGCGACTTTGAGATTGGCTTGTAAATACCCTTTGTCCTTTACGAGAGATTGATGAAGTCGCTCACTCAATAGACGATCTTCTTCTGATAGCTCTGCTTGTTGCTTGCTCTCTTCGAGCAACCGGCTCGCGCTTCGTACGGAAAATTCATTGTTTTGACCACGCCATAAAATTAAAACCTGCATCACTAGCATGATTAAAATAGAAGCTAGCAAAGCAAGCCAATCTCGATTCAGTTCACCATTAAACAGGGATTCTGGTAGCAATTTTGCGCCAATCAGAACACTGAATACCGCTAAACCAAATGCGAACATAAAGATTAGGCGTTGCAACTTCTCTAACGGATTTGCACCAGACCAGCCTCGCGCGCCCTCCCAAAAAGTTAACACTAAAAGGGTTGAAGAAAGCAAGCCCATGACTTCTTGAACAGCCACTTGTGCGTTAATAGGTGCCATTTGATCTGTGTATACCGCCAGGAAAAACTTAAACCCTTGGTTACTCATGACCAATAGGGTGATTAAAGCCGCAATAACGATGTGAGAGGTTAACACCGCCTTCTCTTTTCGAAAAAGTGCTCTTGCAATTAACCAAGATATATTACAAGTAAAACCTGTGGCCACACCTATCAAATGATAAAAGGGTCCCAACATTTCCTTGCTCATATTCTGCGTGGCTATGATGGCCATTGCCCCACAAAAAATAGCAAATAGCCTATTGACCAGTCTTTTTTGAGGGGCAAACAGTTGCGCTAGCATAAGAAAAAGGCTGATGCCCAGCTGCACGAGATAGAATTCTTGTATGTTCATAAATCTAAAATCTTCATTGCCCCTGAAACCCACTCTATATGACAATCATATAGCGCATAAAAGCTCCATTAAAGCAT
>JBCCZV010000201.1:0-3698 GCA_039187085.1 Pseudomonadota bacterium | reverse complement strand
TTAATAAGCAGTTTCGATTCTGATGTCGTTACACTTGATTATTAAATAGTTGAGCGCTCTTAATGGAGAAATAACACCACAAGTTGACACATCAATATCAGCTCGAAATGTACTAATATCACCATCAGGATGGCTTTCTGGATAAGTGTGCACGGTGATATGGCTTTTGTCTAAATGGCCAACAATGCTATCAGTTAAAGGTCCAGGGTATTCTCCGGTGATATCCTCACCAGCGATGGGCTCCTCAGAAATCAGCATAGTGACACTAGCTCCCTGGGGCTCATAATCTTGTCTGGCTATATTGAGTATATTGGCATCAATAATTTTACAAACATGAGTCAATATATCAGTCAACCTTTCTGCATTGTATACTTCGTCGATATAAGCGATGTATTCTTCTCGATGCTCTTTAGTTGCCGCATAACAAATATCGTAGATATTAAAGCTCAAAGTTTTCGTTAAGTTATTGAAACCATGCAGTTTAAGCTTGTTATTACTGTTATCATTCAATGCCGCTATTCCTCGTACTCTAATCAATTAGCTAGCAAAAGTTCTCACCCCTTCACGGGTTGATATTTCAAGTTGCTCAATTCAGACTTTTTTATTAAATAGGCCCTTCAATATAGGGCAGGTCGCGATTATACGACAAAAGTTAGCTCAAATAACAATAAAAATTTAACGATGGTGATGTGAAAATTCAAGCAATTAAAGAAGTGAGGAGTAGCCTGTACAAAGAGGTGAAGATCATTTAAAAAGTTGCTAATTCGAGTGGGTTTCTAAACGGGTTTGAGGGTTGATTTAAGTATAAGCATGGATTGAATTACCCCTGTATAATTAAGCTTGTATAGGCTTCAAGGCTTGGCGTCGACTTTTAAAATCGTCTCGGGGAATCGTCCGGAGCAAACCACGCCCGTTTGTATGTCACCATTTTTATCTTTAGCCCGAAATTCTGTTGAAAAATCGAAATTAGATGGGCAGCCCGCAGACCGAAAACCTAAGATTTCTATCTCGCTGAACCCATTTTTTTCAAGAACAGACATCGTTCGGTTAGCATCTGTGCAAGCCGATGCCAAAAAAACAAACGTTAAAACAAGAAATAAAGAGCAATAACTAACATAGTTCATAAATACATAACTTTGTGTAATATCAGAAAACCCTGAGCCATTAAATCCACTTATTATATTTAGAATAGTCAGGGTTTGGAGAATCGGTCATACTAAAAGTAACAATTTTACCGATTTCATCACGCGTTATCTTCTAATGCTGCTTTACTATAATACTTCCTGCAGAGTAGCCTGCTCCAAATGAACAAATAATACCAAAATCGCCCGGCCTAAGCCCTTCTCCATGCTTATTAAAAGCAATAATAGATCCAGCAGAACTCGTATTAGCATACTCATCGAGAACCACAGGCGCTTCTTCAAGGTTTGCTTCGCGGCCTAACACGCGTTTACTAATAAGTTGGTTCATGCTTAGATTAGCTTGATGTAACCACAATCTTTTCAACTGGCCCATAGAAATGTTGTTTTTTTCTATATGTGAAAGCAACATTTGGCTAACAAGAGGAACTACTTCTTTAAATACTTTTCTGCCTTGCTGTATAAAAAGCTTATCAGCATTTTCACGTGTTTCTGGATGGGTTCGATTAAGAAAACCAAAATTATTACGGATGTTGTTGGAAAATTGAGTGACTAAGTGACAGTCTACAATCTCAAAAAAGTTTTGAACCTTAACACTTTCAGTACTTTCGATAATAACAGCAGTAGCAACATCACCAAATATAAAATGACTGTCTCTATCTCTAAAATTGAGATGTCCCGAGCAAATTTCAGGATTAACCATTAGTACACGTTTTGCACTATCGCTTTTAACCGCATCCACGGCGGTCTTTATGCCAAATGTTGCAGACGAACAGGCAACATTCATATCAAAAGCAAAACCTTGGATACCTAATGCTTGTTGAACCTCAATAGCCATAGCAGGGTAAGGTCGTTGCATGTTCGATGCAGCCACAATCACCATATCAATGTCTTCTGGCGTTAAAGCACCTTTTTCTAATGCTTGCTCCGCCGCTTTAACCGCCATTTCACACATAACCGATGGCTCATCATTTGAGCGCTCTTGAAGCTTCGGTGCCATAACTTGCGGATTTAAGATACCTTTTTTATCAACAACATAGCGACTTTTGATACCCGAAGCTTTTTCAATGAACTCGGCACTTGAAGGCTGCAAAGCGATTCGTTCACCCTTCTCTATCAAGTCTTGGTGAGTGATATTGTATTCATCGACATACTGGTTAAAACACGCTACCAGCTCTTCATTACTAATTGACTCAGAGGGCGTAAATAGCCCAGTACTGCTGATTACTGCGGTTTTCGACATACATTACACCTAAAAATATAATTTGTGCGCATAAACGCTTTCTTCTAGCAAACTTGTATGTTTTACATTTCTCATAGATGATGTGATTCGCGACTCGGATCTTGGAAAGCTCGCCAACTTGACAAGCTTCCCCAAAATGACGAATTTTAGAACATCAAACATTTATATTCTGTCCAGAAAACATACAGGATTAGCACGTAATTTGCCGATTCTATCTTACTCGAATCTTACGAGCAAACGACAATTGTGGCTATTTACTATTTTGATGACAAACTTATCGTTTGACCGCTCAAGACATTGCGTTTATTTTTTCTAGTTGCTTATTTAGCCTTTTTGCAGAAATAGGAAACTCTGTTTTTACACCTTGAGCAAACAAAGAAACGCGAAACTCTTCGATCATCCATCTCAACTCTGTCCATGCCTCTGGCCAAGCAGCACGATCTGACTGTATACCCTGCATCTTTTCTAATTCCTCTTGCCATGGCTGAATTTCTTTTAATGACAATTGCTCTTTCGCAGGGTTTAAATCCATTCTTTCAATTCGGATTTCTATAGCTTTCAAAAAGCGAGGATAATTTTCCAACTTTTCAAAAGCAATACTTTCCAGGAACCCATCAAAAAATAAGGATTGAATTTGTGCTTGCATATCATTAACGCTCTTCATAAGCTGCAAATTTTTGCAAGTGCGTAAAAGCCTTTGGCAAGATTTTAAAGTTTTGAGAACTTGGTAAAGCAACTCAGCCAAGCTATTTACCGCACTGGTCAATCCAGATTCGACAGACTGAATCTTATTAGTAAAGTCAGCTTTCGTTTGAATATTACCACCATCAATTAAATGCCCTGCTGCTGCTAAAAGTACTTGTTCGATTAAAGCATTACGTGTAGCGATATCTGCACCTAACATAGCAATATCATGCATTTTTGGAATATTTTTCTGAAGATATTTAACTGTATGAGGAATTTGCAAAAGCATCAATGCCCTGAGGGCACGACGATTTAAACGTTTCGACAAATCTTCATCATGTGTTACCGTTAATTGAATCTCGTTGTTTTTATATATCAAAGTAGGAAAAGCCAGCACAAAATGATCTCCCATATCATGTTTTATAGGTTTAAGATCGTCAAAAGACCATTGCGTAATCGCTTCTTGTTTTAAAGATAAGTTTTTTTCCAACCCACTAATCGCTTTGTTAGTATCCTCTTCGAGAGCTTGTTTTAACGCATCAAAATCTCTCCCCTCTTCAATTAACTTTTGATCGTTATCAACGATTTGAAAGTTCATCATTAAACAAGGATCCAGTTCAATACTTTTCCAT
>JBCCZV010000200.1:0-3744 GCA_039187085.1 Pseudomonadota bacterium | reverse complement strand
CATGGCGACTTTAATGTTAGAAAACGGGGCTGATGTCAGATATGTGCAAGCCATGCTCGGGCATGAAGATTTAAGTTCGACGGAAATTTATACCCACGTCTCCATTAAAAAATTACAAGAAGTGCATCGATTAACCCATCCTGCGAAGTCTAAACGTGATGTTACTGTAAACGACGAATCCGAGCCGCCTACTGCTGAAGATTTGTATCATGCCTTGTATTTAGAATCTGACGAAGAAACCGACGACAGTTAACCTTATCCCTTTAGCGGCTTGTTTTTTACTCAAGCTGCTGCTTTTTGTCCTTCTCTCCCTGTTTCATAACCCCATTGCAAAAGCGCTTCTAGGAATGTTGATTTTCCCAAGAAAAAAAGTGCGTCTAGGGCAAAAAATTTTTATACTCGAAAGATGTCTCTACCGCTTCTTAAAAGCCAATACGAAATCAATGACTTACGTGCACGTGGCGTAGGATGCACGTCCAATGGCATTATTCTCACAAACAATGCCATGAGTGCCACGCTCACCCGATTGTTCGGCGGTGAAGACCAAGACTGGACCCACATCGCCGCCACCTCCGTCGGACAGAGTTTAGGGAATGGATTGGTAGCCTTGGGTAGTCGGCCAACACAAGCTGAACAAAGACGACAAGCTGAAATTCAAGCGCAACGTAACGAAGACTACCTTCTTTCAAATTTACCTATAACAGCAGATACGTTTGGTATTTCTCCTGAAATGGCAATGATGCGAGAACACTCTACCGCGTTTGCCATCACGGAAGCTCATTTAGATTGGGTCAATGATTTATCTGGTTTAACTGCATCGAGAGCCACGACTTCCACAGCGTTGATGGATTCGAATTTCCGACAATTAGAGGATAACGGGGTCAGATTTTTTGATGACCCAACAGGCCGCTATACGAGAACTCTGACTCAACCGCAAACAACAACGAATACTTCGACTTTGCCACAAAAAGGAAACTTGTTAAGTCGTATTGTGAGCAAATTACGTGGAGTAAGTCATCCGATAGCCGCAGCGCTTTGGAGTCCTGACTTAAATACTGGTGAAGCTGATTGGCTAGCCGCCATGCATTTGCAGTCACAAACCATGTTTGATAATCCCGTTATCAAGAGTAACTATAACGATTATGTTGCAAATGGCGGTGTAAAGGATATCGGTCAATGGCTAGCTGAAGGGGGTTTTGGTATTGACTCTCGCCATTTGGCTTTAGTTACGGGTCATCCTAATGCGCATTCATTATCGCGTCATGGTGGTTCTGTTACCGATGAGCAGTTAATGCATCGTGCATTAACAGGTGAGGCTCCTGACGGTCATGTGAAATTAAACAAAAAAGGTGTTGCGATTCTGCCCCCAATGTCATCCGCTTTTCACTCTGACGAATTACTAATTTATGCTGATCAATACGTAAGAAAAAATATACTTCCAATGGCGATAGCCAATACACCAGATGCGAATACAATTCTTGTAACTCCTCAAGAGGTAGGTGACATAGGTGTCGATTTAGGTAGGGGGTATGTACGTATTGGTGGTTCGAAATACAGGCCCAATATCCACGGTGCGCCTCAATTTATAAATAATTTGAATAGTGTCCAAGGTACCTATCAGTACAACCCATCTTTAGGTGTCTGGGAAACAATTACGATTTTCCCCGCGAGATAAAAGTTATGAAATATAAATACATTGAAAATTTTCTAGGTTCGATATTTTCTGTACAGACTGGTTTATCAGAAGATGAAGAAGAAGCGATGTTAGAATCAGTTTTAAGAGATGAAAAACATCTGTCAGTGTTGGAAAAAGAATTTACAGAAGCTTTTTTAGATCCCGACATATCGTGGTCAGCACTGCTATGTAATGAGCGCTACGAAGTTTATGAATCTGATGATGAAGAAGATGCCAAAGATTATGTTGTTGAATATTTTTGGAAGAAGTTATTTCCTGAAAAACCTCTTCCTAGAAACTAGGTTCAATCTTTAACGGGCGAACCAAGGACGAGGCGTAGCTTGTTCTCTTGTTTTAACCTGCATCTCACCGTTAACCCTTGTAGGGTGTCCTATAATGTGGCGGCCCGCCTGCCACAGTTCTTGTCATGCTGGCTGCTAGAAAAGCCAGCAGCCATCACGCCAACAACGGTGTCATTCTAAGCCGCCGCCTCTGTGCGCCAGTCCCTGGCCGCATCACCTTGCCCAGCAGGCCTTAAAAAAAAGCCGAGGGATTGTCGGTGGCCGCGAGCGGCGTTTGTTTTTATTCCCCCGTCTTTTTTTGGGCTTCTGCTGCCCCGCTGCTGCCCCCATTTTTAAAAAAAATGGTGGGACAGCAGTGGCCCCTGTAGTCTGTCTTATGGTTTTGCGTGGGCGTGTGGCTTGTGCTGTTGTTGTGGATTCGTGGTCCATCGAGGTTAAGGGGGCCAGTGATTTGGCGGTGGTTGCTTCGGCTGTGTCTCTGGTTCGTTTTTCCTTTGTGCGTCTGAGTCTTCCATGCCGCTGTGCGGTTGCGCTGCTCCGTGCAGCGCTAACGTGGTTCTTATCGAGGTTGGGTACTGGGCTTGAGGTATTTTAGCGTCGTGCTCGTCAGGTCAAGGATGAAATGCACGCTTCGCGTCCTTGACCGTCCTGCGCCTCGCCGCTGTGGGTTGGTTAGGCCCAGTAAGGAGTAATTTTGAATAAATTTAATAAAAGTAAAGGTATGCCTGCACTCATATGTATCAGGTTAAGTATTTTGGGATCTTAGTAGTGTTTATATTGGTTGCTATGTCTGGATTTAGCTATCTTTTTGTTGTTTTTTGATAACAACATCTAACATATCATAAACGAGCTGTTGTTTTCCTCTCGGTAGCGCTTGTGCTCGTTCAAGTTGCTGTTGAAGTTTTGCAGATAATCCTCTTTTTTTTGACTGTGTGATTCCTAATAGCTCATCAACACTTAATCCAAAAAGTTGACTTAATGTTGGCAACATAGCAGCGGGTATTTTCCGTATACCTTTTTCAAATGAGGCCATATGTTGTTGAGAAATTTCTAAATGTTGAGCTAATTGTGTTTGTGTTAACTCTATTTCTTTACGCAATTCAGCAATTCTCGTTCCTAGGTTTTTATAAAACTCTGTATCGTTTTTCATCGTCTTTGACACAAATGTAAAAAATTAAATGTAAAAACAACGATGATATTCGATTTCCTCAAATTAGAGTTGACAATACCTCAAAATGAGGTAATTTGCAAAGCAACTAGAACAGCTAATAAACACTTTAGGAATTGAAGGAAACAAACATGGCACGACTTACCGACGAACAAATAGTACAAATCAAGCAATCTGTCAGTTTATTGGATATCGCGACAGAACAGGGGCATCAATTAAAAAAAGAGGGGAACGACTTTGTGTTGTTGTGTCCTTTCCACCCAGAAAAAACACCGAGTTGCAAGATCACGCCGAGTAAAAACCTGTTTCACTGCTTTGGCTGTGGTGAAGGTGGCAGCGTGATCGACTGGGTGCAAAAAACGGAGAAACTCAGCTTTCGTAAGGCGTGCGAGAAGTTGCTGGAACGTATTGGCCAAACGGTGCAATTGGACCATTCGTTCAAAGAAGGGATTTTAAACCCCGAAAGCTCACCGGCTGAATTGATGAATTCGGTGGTGGAGTTTTACCATCAAACCTTAAAAAGCAGTCCCGAAGCCCAGCAATACTTAGAAAGTCGTGGCATTTATCACACCGAGTTGATTGAAACGTTTAAGTTGGGT
>JBCCZV010000199.1:0-3877 GCA_039187085.1 Pseudomonadota bacterium | reverse complement strand
CCAATTCTTGTGATGGTTCTTTTGCTCACTGGAAACAAAAACTTAAAATTCATCGTGGTTTAAAAAAACATCGCCGCAACAAAATGATCAATTTCTTACTTTCTCAATAGCTTTTTAGCATCACTTTTTGTCCATTATCCCAGATTTTTTCTTAAAATTAAATGGCGTTGTTGCATAAAAATAATTTTAACTATCAATATAAAGCATTGGTAAGATATATTAGTAAACAAGAATGTAAATAAATTGTTGAACCTAATCTACTATAACGGATTTATTTTTTGATGCTACGTTACTAATTCATTGCTAAATTAATTAGTGACGTAGCCTTAGAGGGATTTAGAGTATTATTATTTTCAAGGACTTAGCGATGGATAATCGCTGATTTTTTAGTGCGCTATTGGTGACGGCGGTTTGATGAGAATAGATAGCAGGCAATTCTCATCAAATTGTTGTCAATGGTTTAACAGTGTCTGCTCCTCAGAGACCGAATACTGAGGAAAGTCTACATACCCTGTGGGTAGACAGGCGAAAGCTTGGGTAAACCTCAACCTGAACGGAATGTCGGGTGTTTTAATACAGCATGTTCATGCTTTTTTACAAGTTTGTATTATTTTTTAAATTAATACAATTATTTCAATTATAAATGCTGATGTTATCAGTGTTTCATTTTATAAATCATTTGTTTTTTGTAGCAACATGACTATTCAGTATAAGGAAATAAAACTAGTCATGTCATTATAACAATGATCAGCTTATTTATGTTTAGCTGATGTTGTTAATTGTGTTTACCATTTACCATGTCTTAAATGCTCTCTTGCGTTTAATGGTAAATCTTTCCTATCCGGCAGTATTGTAATTTCAATACCGCTAAGAATCGTTATCTGATACCCGATTAGATGGCGATGGAGGCACTTCCTTCACCGTGCTCTGTCCGCATTATCGTGGCTTGCCACACATTGACTGCTTGTCTTTCAGTGGAATGCACCAGCACTCACCTTTTGATTTTACAGAGCATCCTAAATCGTAAGGCGGATTTATCAATTCGTTGGTTCATTATTTTAAATTGAGGAGAAAAAGCACAATGGGTAAACGACATCAATTACTAGGGTCATTGAGCTATATCTTAGATCACAATAGAGATGGTTCGCGCACTACACAAATCAATCGCCGTCATCGGCTGTTACAAACCTTAAAGCAGTTATATGAAGATGGCTATCAGTTAAACCATGTCAAGCAGATGAAAACCAAACATCTCTACCATCTGGTACAACGTTGGCAAACAGAACAAAAATCAGCCGGTACAATTAAGAACCGACTCAGCGATTTACGTTGGCTACTAAACAAATTAGACAAAGCAAGCATTATGCCAAGTAATACAAAACTAGGGGCTAAGAAAAGAGTTTATGCCAGTGGTCAAGATAAAGCATTGACACTAAAGCCAGTCGATTTGAATAAAATAACTGACCCAGCTATGCGTTTAAGTTTACAAGGACAACAGCTCTTTGGGCTACGTTTAGAGGAAAGCTTAAAGCTACAACCTTACTTAGCTGATCGAGGGCATTGCTTATACCTGAAAGGGAGTTGGACAAAAGGCGGCAGGGAGCGTGTCATTCCTATTATCAACGATGCTCAACGTCAATGGATAAAAGATTGCCAAGCATTAATGCGGAGTAAAGACAGCTCGTTAATTCCTGATCATCAGCGTTATGAAGTTTATCGCCGGCAGTTTATCTACCAGTGCCGATTAGTTGGTATTCATCATCGGCATGGACTACGTCATGATTATGCCCAGCAGCGTTATCCAACCTTAACCGGTTGGGCTTGTCCGGCAAAAGGTGGTTTGATACGAGATAAAATGACCAGCGAACAACGAGAAAGCGATTACCAAACCCGACTTATTATCAGCTAGGAGCTGGGGCATGTTCGTACTCAGATTACTAAAATTTATTGTGATTAGTAGAATATTATGTGTAGTAGCGTTAATTTTTTGCTATTTTTCAACAGAAATTATACTAATCACTGCACATAATATTTTAAAATAATGGTGAATCGACTACAAAAACCCTTGATTTTTTCCTTTAATGAATGCTCTTCCCCTCTCTAAGTTGAAAAAAATATCATGAGGAGACTAACGTATTGATCAACATGTTTGACAACCACTTTTCATATTCGTCTGGAGACCATTTGCGTTCAACAACTAACATCCGGTAAAAATCTCTGCCAGTGAAAGTCCAAAGAATATCTCTTGCCTTTTCTTTCGGTAATGACTTGGGGAAAACACCTTGCTTATCCATTAAGTTCCAGGCTTTTTTTGTCGATCATAACGACGCTTCTCCCTTGCTTCTTCTAATTGCTTAAATACAGGATCAATAATTGCAGCCCCTCTAGTCCAATCTATATGCTAGTACTCAGCCTCATAAAGTTTTCTGGAAAGTTTAGCGGTTAATTGTAACTGCTCTGTCGCTGAATTTGAGGTATAAATTTTAGAAACTAACGCATCATGCTGGCTAGTTGGCAAGGCGTTGTCAATGATGCAAGATAAAATTCCGCGTTTTGATTTAAATTTAGAATAGACTGTTGGCACCGATACGCCAGCTTTATTTGCAATCGCTTCAATTGTCACCGCATCAAAACCATTGGCTTTAAATAATTCTGATGCAGCCAATAAAATGCGCTCTTTAGCCAATTTGGACTGCGCCTGTCTGCCTGTAGCATCATAAGGTCTTTTTTTGATATCTGAAGCCATGTTAAGCCTTATTAGTTAATGTTTGCTATATTTAAAATAATATCAACCCTATATGAGGAGAAACTTATGTCTAACAACAACCTATCAACAGTATTAGCCTATTATGCGGCTATAAATCAAAAGCAAGTGGACTTGGCAGCAGAAAAACTTGCTGATAATGTCAGTATCATCTCCCCTCTCGATGAGAAGCATGGAAAAACAGAAGTAGTCAACGCACTAAAAGGCTTTTGTTCAGCAGTAGAAAGTGTCTCTATAAGGGCGAAGTTCTCTAAAGATAATCAAGTCATGCTTGCCTATGACATACTTTTCCCTAAACCAGTAGGGCACTTACGAGCAGCAGGATTAATTACTCTCGATCAAAACCTCATCACTAATATTGAGCTGTTCTATGATGGGCGTGTTGTACAAGCTAAAAAAGATGAAATTTTTTCTTAGCCCTAAAGAAATGTTATGGGCAGTGCTTTTATAGAAAAATATTGTGAAATATAATATTTATTTCTCCACTGCACATAACTACTAACTAACCATAATAGACCTTATGTGTCGCAGCACATAAAGTTTATTTGTCGTGATTGTATTTATGTAGCAAGTTACAATTTGTGACATATCTTTTCAATACAACAGTGGTGTACACCAGGACACCCAGGACTACACCAGACTACCTCGTACAAAAAGAAAGTTTAATTTATCGACCAAAAAGACCTTGACTCGCTTGGTATAGTGTGGGTCAACAAGGCAATGACAGCAGTTTGTTGTTATCTACAAAGTCCAAATATAACAATTCTTTTTATAGGGAGTATCACAATGCCGTTAAAATTACATGAGACTTGTCCAGTATTGTACACGAGCAAAGAAGTAGCGGATCGGTTTAGGGTATCACCGAAATGGTTACAGCGTAATCGTCAGGGGAAACATCAGGTTAAAATTGATTATATCACAAATTAGGCGGACGTATTTTTTACGAAGAATCCGCCATTACCGCTGCACTACAGCGTTTTAAGCAAGTGAGTGTGGCACCATAAAGAGGGGATTATGCAAACACCGATCATTTCAAAACTAACCGAGTATTACTTACAACAATGGGGACGTTGGCAGCAATGGTTATTGACACATACAACCGCAGGATGCAGT
>JBCCZV010000198.1:0-3918 GCA_039187085.1 Pseudomonadota bacterium | reverse complement strand
TCAGCAGGGCGTTCAGCCTGTTTTGGGCGCGATGTTTTACGATGTGTACACAAAGTAGTTAAAAATAACTAACTAGTGCAGTTTTCGTCAGGTTCAATGTAGGGCCTTAATTGAAGTTAGCTTGGAGTGTTTATGGCTCAAATTCTTGTTTTAGGTGCTGGCTTCGTTGCAGGGCCTCTTGTCGATTATCTGGCTGATATACCGAATAATCAGGTTATCATTGCTAGCCAATTTATTGATGAAAGTCAGAAGCTTGTTAAAGGAAGAGATAGGGTCAGTGCTATTACTGTTGATGTGAATAATGTTCCAGCCTTGTATAAAGCTGTTGCGGAGTCAGATATTGTGGTTAGTTTAGTGCCGTATCAATTCCATACTCAAATCGCTGAAATTTGTGTTGAGCAGGGCAAGCACTTAGTAACAGCTAGTTATGAAAGTCATGGAATGAAAGCTTTGCATGATAAAGCGTTAGCAAGAGGCGTTACTTTACTTAATGAAATAGGATTAGACCCAGGCATTGATCATCTATCGGCAATGAAAATGATTAACAATTTTCGAGCCGACGGTTATCGTATAGAAAGCTTCATTTCGTGGTGTGGAGGGTTACCAGCCCCAAGCGCTAATAACAATCCATTAGGTTACAAGTTCGCTTGGGCGCCCAAAGGAGTTTTATTGGCCGTATGTAATGACGCGCTTTTCCTTCGTGATAATGAAATTATTACCAAGAGTCACGAGGAGTTACTGCAAAAGCTAGCGGATATCACTGTTTCCAAAGCAATGATTTTGCAGGGCTATCCAAATAGAGATTCAATTCATTACCAGAAAATTTATGGTTTAAAAGGAATAAAAAATTTAGTGAGAGGGACTTTACGCTATCCGGGGTTTGCCAAAGCTTTTCAATGGCTTAAAACCTTGAATTTGTTTGATGACTTACCAATCGATAGCCAAAAGCGTGAATTGTTATCTTGGGCTGAAATTTTAGTAAAAAACTCAGGTTTGTCTCTAAAGCAGGTTAAAGATGATTTGTCCCAAGACGACAATTTAGCCACAACAGTTAATTGGTTAGGGCTTTTAAATGAAATTCCGATAGTTGATCCTCAGTTGAGCACACTAGATGCATTATGTGATTTATTGCTTAGCAAGTTGAGCTACCAAGACTCAGAAACAGACATGGTCGCTCTTCTGCATAAGTTTGTGGTCGTTAGTCCGTCTGGTGAATACGAATGTCACCAATCTTCTTTGATACGGGAAGGTACTGTTGGTGGGTATTCTGCGATGGCGCAAACAGTTGGGTTGCCAGCAGCTATAGCCACACAATTATTGTTGAATGGTTCTATTAGAGAACGAGGGTGTGTTTTGCCTGTTAATCCAACCACATATAACCCTATTTTAAATAAGCTGGAAGAAAAAGGCATAGTGTGCAAAGAGGAGCAAATACCATTGAAGCCAAATGAGTTCATTCCTGAAATTTATCAAATATAATTTTCTCTGCAACTATTTTGCTCTTTCTTAATCTTTTCATAGCTGGGTGAAGACCTGTATTAATTGCTAAACTCTTACAGTGCAACGCGTTAAGAGGTAGGTGATCGGATGCAGGATGGGTTTTCAACGATTTTAGTTGCCTCAGTATCCGTATTGATTTCAATGATATTGGTGATTGTTCACCGTAAATTTAGCCTCGCCTTGCGTTACCCCCAATTAAACCTCATAAAAAACATATACAAGCACTCATCGGTTGGATGCTTATGCTTAGAAATTAATGGGCAGGTGGTTTATGCTAATCCTTCCTCTTCAAGGCTACTTGATTTAAAGAGCACATCTTTGAAAGATTCTCACGAGACTCTTTTTAATGCGCGCAATAAAAAGCAAATGCTCAGAGTTTTGCAAGAAATAAGCTCGTTACCAACATCAGAATGTCAAATCGAAATTACTCAAGATTACAAAACTAAACCTATTAAATTGATTAAAGTCGTTGCGCATCCTCTTCTCAACAATAAAGAACAAATTACCCATCTTTTCTTAGCATTAACAGATATTACGACTGATAAAATGACAGCGTTAGCGAAAGAAAAAATTGAAAATGAATATCGCTTTTTGTTTGAAAGATTAGGTATCGGTGTGGCCAAAGTTTTTAAAGGTAAGCTTTTAAGTTGCAATGAGCACTTCTCAAAATTATTAAGAGGTTCCGCAAGCCAGCTAAAAGGTCAGCCGATTAAACACTATGTTGATCATAATGTTAAGGTAGAGAGAAATACTTTAATTCCTGTTGTTTCTTTTGAAAGTGTTGTTGAATTTGAGGCTAATGTTCGCAGTGTAGATAAAAAAGAGCGATGGTGTCATATACGTGTAAGTCAGGCAACCAAAGATTTAGCGATATGGACGATTGCAGATGCCTCTCATGTTAAAGAAAGCTCTGAACATTTGAGGCAAGCGGCAACAGTATTTGAGTCGGCCAATGATAGTATTTTGGTATTAGACACAGCGTTAGTGATAAAAATGGCAAATCCAGCTTTTTTGCGTTTAACGCATTTCCAAGAAAGTGAGATTAAAGGCAAGAAAATTCACTTTTTAGGAGGAATGAAACATAAGTTACCTTTCTATCAAGAAATTCAAAAACAGTTGGACGATTCTGGGTTGTGGCAAGGAGAGATGTGGCATCGAAGACGTGACAATCAAGTTTTTCCAGTATGGATGTCACTCAATGCTATTAATGGTTTAAAAGGCAATGTCGAAGGTTATGTTGCAATATCAACCGATATGACTGTGCGCAAGAAAAATGAAGAAAAAATCATCTATCAAGCGAATTACGATGCGTTAACAGGTTTGCCTAACCGTTTTTATTTTATGCAAAACCTCAAAAAGAGCATGCAAAAAGCTTGGCGCGAAGGCGTCATGTTAGCATTTATCTATATCGATCTTGATAGATTTAAACATATCAATGACTCGTTAGGCCATGCTATGGGAGACTTATTACTAAAAAAAGTAGCCAAAATTATTAATGCTTGTTTGCGTGAAAGTGATTGGGTATCGCGCTTCGGTGGCGATGAATTCGCGATCATGTTATTTCCAATTTATGGAGCGAAAAATGCGAGTACCGTTGCTAAGACAATTCTGGATTATCTCGCTAGACCGATCGATCTCAATGGTTACGATGTCGTTGTAGGAGGAAGCGTTGGTATTAGTCTCTATCCCAATGATGGAAAAGACGCGGAAGCTTTATTAAAGAGTGCTGACTTAGCAACTTTCAAAGCTAAGGAGCTAGGGCGTAATAATTACCAGTTTTTTACAGATTCTTTGCAAGAGTCAGCTCGTGAAAGAGTGGCTTTGGAACAGGAGCTTCGCAAAGCTCTGCTTAATAATGAGCTGTTTTTAAATTTTCAGCCACAATACAGTTTTGCAGAAAGAAAAACCTTTGGCGTAGAGGTTCTGGTTCGATGGGATAGCCCTACTAGAGGAATAGTATCCCCAGCAAAGTTTGTACCCATTGCAGAGGAAACTGGGATGATTCTAGAAATAGGTGAGTGGGTGTTACGTCACGCATGTCGACAATATAGGCAATGGCAACTTGAGCATATTGCTCCAGAGCATATGGCAATCAATGTATCAGGACGCCAATTTCTTGCTAATAATTTTGTGTCAGCAGTACTTACTGTGTTGGAAGACGAACAAGTTTCAGCTGAATTTATCGAACTGGAATTAACAGAAAGTATCCTTATGGATGATCAGGAATTAGCCATTGCAATTTTAGCAGAGTTGCGCAGTCTAGGTTTTAACCTGTCTATAGATGACTTTGGTACGGGATATTCTTCCCTAAGCTACCTAAAACGTTTTCCTATCGACACTTTAAAAGTCGATCAATCTTTTGTTAAAGATACACCAGATAACGCCGAAAACACTGCGATTGTTAAAGCAGTGATAGAC
>JBCCZV010000197.1:0-3952 GCA_039187085.1 Pseudomonadota bacterium | reverse complement strand
TTTAAGTGCTGCATTATCAAGCATTGCATCAGCTAGCAATCGCTTAAGCTTGCTGTTCTCAGTCTCCAATGCGCGTAAACGTTTCGCTTCTGAAACACTTAAACCACCATATTTGCTTTTCCATTTGTAAAAGGTACTCGCACCAATACCATGACGACGGACAATTTCATCAACCGTCATGCCAGCTTCATGATCATTTAATATCCCAATCATTTGCTCTTCTCTAAATTGTTTGCGTTTCATTATTTTCGCTCCTATTTATTATTTTTTTCACAATATTCTACCAGAGAATAGACTAATTATTAGGGGAAAGGTCATCATCAAGATTCACATGGAATGCTTTTTGAATAGCTTTGCCAATGCTATTAGCAGGCGCAGCAATGGCGTTACTGACGATATGCTCTGAATTATATACTGTCCCAACAGAGAGGTTGAGGCCATAAAAATCATAAATCAAGGATGTTACCATCGCCTTACTTAAGTGATACTTGTCTGTCAAGGTGGCAATAACCGCTAAGAAAGAGGCATCCAGCAAACCTAGTGTAATACCCTCAGGCAGGCTTGCTCGACTGCGCTGCTTGCATGACTGGCATTGACCACCATAAAGCTGGTATTCTGTAAAGAATGGGCGGTGATTGACTAAACTAATGCGCTGGTTACGCTGCCGAAGTTTACCGACTTTCACATTCCCACCACAGCTTGAACAATCTTCTGGTGGATAACAAGGGATAATCCGGTCCATTACATCGCTGGGTAGCAGATGACGACTTTTACCAACATGACCAGGTTGAGCGCCTCTTTTACGCTTGGATTTATCTTCCTCTTTAACCAAAGCTTAGCAAATCGAAAACCTGCTGAAATCTATTTTAATAAACAAATTAATACGCAACACGATTATAAAAACCACAATCTTAGTCTAGCAAAAAATAAGACTTATCTCATTAACTATCCAGATACTTGGATCACTAAAAATGGGGGAAAAACAATGAGCTAGTATCTATAAATTTCTATTTTTTGGTCTAGACAATGGAGAGTACCTTACTCCCTCGGTTGACTCGACTGTCGTCAAACCCCTAAAAATAATTTTTAGGTATTTTTGATAGGTTTGCTTTTAGCGCTCTGATGACGTTCACGAAGATCAATATCAATGTAGCGATCTGTTGTTTGACTGCTGCTGTGGCCAGCATCATCCCTGACATGCTCGCGAGGTCGACGTTTTACATCATCCGAAATACCTGTGTGCCGTAACCAATGGACTGTTGCTGTTTTTAAGTTTTCAACGTCTTCTTTGAACCCTTCCGTTATCATACGTTGAATTGTTTTATTAAAACATATCTGGACAATATTTCTAATTTGATTTGTACTGGTTATACCACCTTGGCCTCGATGCTTTGGAATAAGTGGAAAATGTTCATCCACAGCAGGTAGGGCGGGTAGTCCTAAATATTTTCGCCAACGCTTGAGTGCTGCTAACATGAGCTGGCTGACCGCAATTTGGCGTTCTTTATTACCTTTACCAACTGTAATAAACCACCAGTTACCGTCCTGGTCGCATTTAAAATCATTCATTTGAGGTGACCAACGTGCTGTCACAACAAGCTCAGAAATGCGTAAATACATTAAATACAATGCTGATATAATAAAAAGTGTCCGTTCATCTTTACTGTCTGCCTCAGCCATTTTTTCCGCTGTTTCAATCACAAAACTCCATTGTAAATCCGATAAGCGTCTAATTTGTCGCTGGCCTTGATAGTAGCGTATAAATTTACTTTTTTGACGTACCTGTGCGACAGGATTCGTTGTTGTATAATTTTCTTGCATCAAAAATTGGTAAAAGCTGCTTAAAACAGTAAAGATTTCCCGGATGCTTTTAGATGATAACGTATAGTCATTTTTATTAGGTTGTTTTCCTTGACGGGTTTCTGTTTTATTAATTGTTGCTACAAATGGCCGCCAATTTGGATTAGGTTGTCGCTTACCATTTTTATCTATAAAACGTGGCGGTTTATTTAGACCGATCCAGCGCTTTGGTGGCTTCTGGCAAAATTTAATATAGGCTTCAATATCAGTGCGTTTTAATTCAAAAATGGGGCATTGCCTAATCTGCCATGACCAATGGAGCAAGCGTTCAATTTCACGGCGATAGGCATTAAAGGTGGCATGATTGTCTTTGTAAGCATATAAAAAAGCATAAGCACCCTGGTAGTCTGATTCAAAAGATTGAAATGCAGTTAAATGTGGAGGAAAGGGCGCATCAAATTCTAAATACTCTGCTGTATCGAAGATAGGTAGAATATTTATGAGGCTTCTTTTTTGTTTTTTTATGTTCATCTAAACGTCTGTTATCTATATGTGTCACTCGAATAAATAAGGAAAGGAAATGGTACTTAAAATTTCCTTATTATTTCCTCATTAGAAATAAAAACCCAATAGGCACCACGACCGACACCTCTTGACGCAACGATACCTTTGAAGCGAGAATATTTAAAAGCTCTTTTTCTCTTTCCGAAAAGTGATACGCTTTATTGTTCTGAACAACCTCTTTATAAGAGCCAATAGGCTCTCTAAAGTAGAATTTTACTAAAAATCCATCATCTGCTTCTGAAAATTCTGGAAACGCTGTTTCGATGTATGCCTGATTTTTAATTTTGGAATGGTCATGTCACCATGCGCTGTTTAGATCTGTTCATTGTCATTACGATATCATAACTTAAATAGTTAACATAGTGATATTATAGCATAGATTTCTTAATGGTGATAGTAATAACTATCACCATTAAAAGGAACTTCTTTATCTTCGCAACTTTTGCTACCGAACTTTACCGCCCCTTTTGCAGTTTCACCCAAAGAAGGGAAACCAAACAAATGCGTTTTTTACAATACCGTGGTTTTGATCATGAGAAGATTAAGCAGGCGATATTGGGTGAGGTGTAAAGTGTAAAGGTTATCATGATGCAGTCACTAAAAAACACAAGCGAAATTTTTCGCCTGCTATGTCCGCACCTTATTATCTTTATTCAATAACATTATCTTTCAAATATTTTTTACAACTATCACAAATTAAATGAATGACTTCTTCATCTCTCGCCCAAGATATGTGAGAAGCTTGCATGTTAATCACTCTTATATTTTTTTTAGGAAAAAATTTCCCTAAATAATTATCCACTGTATTCTCTAGATAGTAACGATTAAATGCACACGCAATACTACCTTCATTATCAATATCATTATCTTCCCGTAGTGCTTTAAATAAAGTGATCACACCAAAAAAATTCGATAGCACATTAGGGCAATATCCATAATTAATATCACCTTCAAACCAATTGTTATTTGGGGATATTTTATTAGCGACATATTTATAATTAAAATAAGCATCAATAAGAAATACATTCTCAATTGCTTCTCCCATTTTTTCAAGCTGTCGTGCTACTTCTGTTGCAAGCACACCACCGAAACTAGAGCCGAGCAAATTATAAGGTCCTTCGGGCTGATATTTCTTCATTTCCTCAATATGTATTTGAGCCAATCGCTCATATGTCTCACGACTTGCTGCTTTATCATCGATTTCTCTCAATCGCATGAGAAAGTTATTAAACAAGAATAATTTCTTATCAGTCAAAAATTTGCAAATATTGCCATAATAAGCTTCTGCCCCGTACCCTCCTGGTGGAAATATCCATAAAGGATGACCAGTAATACTCTCATTCATACACTCAACAAATTTAAATGGTTGAAGATCGCTAAGTGTATACTCTATCTGTTTGGCCGTTACGACTTTCTGACAATGCGCTACTACCTCCTTGAGCCATTTTTCAAACCTCATCGCTAAGACTTGAGTATCAGTTTCACCCAACTTCGTCGCTACACTAAATTGTAATTGCCCATCAACGATCAGACCATTGAGGCTAATCACGTTTGTCTCTTCATTATCCGCATCAATGCATAACCCTGA
>JBCCZV010000196.1:0-4058 GCA_039187085.1 Pseudomonadota bacterium | reverse complement strand
GCAATCACTTTCTTTAAACGGTTATTTTCTTCCCGCAGCTTCTTCAGTTCTTTCAGTGTGTTGACGTCGTCAACACCACTGTATTTCTTTTTCCAACGATAATAGGTTTTCGGGTTGATACCATGTGACCGACAAAGTTCTGTGATCGGTTGTTGGCCTTCGTCACCTTCTTTCAAGATGCGGATGATTTGTTGTTCACTGTAGGTTTTTGATTGCATAACTCTCTCCTCAACGGATGTTAAATTAACACAATCTGGGGCAGCTGTCTTGGTCTAACTTTTCGGGACAAGTCCACAAGATGGTTATACGAATATCGTTAAATTTTTCGTAAATTTCTATTTGTTTGTTGTGAATTAAAATATTATTTGCTCTTTGGGCTTCTATCGCGGCACGTCGACTATAAAGAGCTGCTAATAAAGATACAAAAAAAGCTATTAAAGCAATAAAATCTGAAGTTTTTAGAGAAGTGAAGAAAGCATTTAAAGAATTCCATAAATCCATTCTATGCACCTAGTTTTGTGGTTTCAGGATAAAAAAATACCACGCATATTAAAATAATTAAAACTAGAATTTTTGCTATTAATATTTTTAATGAGGCATACCAGAGACTTTTATCTGAGCTAGGGTTGCTCCATTCTCTTGGCATATCATCATCAATAGTTATTAAGTGGCCAATAGCAATCCAACTGGCGATACCACACAATGTGTAAATGTAAGCAATCCTAGCTAACTTAGATAAAAGGAATATCAATATCAAAGCCAATATGATTGATTTTATGTAGCTTGTTAAATAGTTATACATCAATGCTCACCAATCCTTATCTCTTCTACACAAAGCATCCCAGTCACTCCGTTTAATAATTTCCATATTACTGGCTGATGTACCTGCAAGCACGTACTGATTGTCCCATGAAAGAACTTCATCGGTATCTTCTGGTTTTTCTGGTGAAAAGACAGGAAAATGTTCTGGTCTAAAAATCCAAAAGTTATTATCCACTAAATACTTTAATTCACGGATGTTTTCAGGGCGTTTATTAAGTAGAGGGGTTTTTGATAATTCTTCAGAAATAGTGACGACATCTCTGTCATAATCGTTTAAAACCCATTCTTGGCTTTCAAGCCATAAATACGCTTGATAGTTTGTGTTCGTTATTGAAAGGGCCTGCAATGACATTTCTTTTGAAATAGGTGTGTAAAAAAAAGAGTATTGTATTTCTTTAATTGGGATTATGGAGATAGAAAATGGTTTTGCACAGGGTATTTCTTGAGTCAGCGTTTCATAAAGCAAGCATAATCTTTTTTGGGTCTCGACTATATCTATGCTGCTTTGTAATGCAGTCCTAAGCTCTTCTGTAAATTGTTTTTTATTGGCGTAAGGAGTCATCGTTAATAAAATTGTGGTTCTTTTTTCCTAGTCGCCTAAATCTTTATCAAGCTGAATCAAATTGATTTGTGCTTGGTGTTTATAAATCATGCCATCTAAAACCAACTTTATCGCTTTTTGCTCTTCTAAGCTCATGGTTTGAATAAGTTCAAAGCGATATTTCCAATCGTCATTAGGTCCTCGTTCTGCTTCGTCAAATACCAAGCTATCGATGGAAGTATTTAAATTGATCGCGAGTTTCTTTAATACTTCCAATGTAGGTTGTGACGCTCCTTTTTCATAGCGGTAAATTTGTAATTTTGTTAACCCGACCAATTCGCCTAACTCCTCTTGGGTTAGTCCTTGTTGTTTTCGACGCTCAGTCAGTCGCTCGGAAAATGACATGATAATCAACATCTCGCTTAATAATGAAATCATCCGAGTATACCTGCAAGGTTAATTGGGAATGCAATGAATCATCATATATGATGATTATGCTTTACACAAAGCAATATTCAAATATGTAGTTTTTTTCTTGAAATTGTCGAAAAAAAGAGTGTTTTATGTTGACATAATAAACATATATGTTGATTATTTGTTTCTTTTTAAGAATATTGACGTTGTTTTAAAGGAAACAAGCATGGCACGACTTACCGAAGAACAAATAGTACAAATCAAACAATCCGTCAGTTTATTGGATATCGCGACAGAGCAGGGGCATCAGTTGAAAAAGGAAGGCAGCGACTTTGTGTTGTTGTGTCCTTTCCACCCAGAAAACACGCCGAGCTGCAAGATCACGCCGAGCAAGAACCTGTTTCACTGCTTTGGCTGTGGTGAAGGGGGCAGTGTGATCGACTGGGTACAAAAAACGGAGAAACTCAGCTTTCGGAAGGCGTGCGAGAAGCTGCTCGAACGTATTGGCCAAACGGTGCAATTGGATAATTCGTTTAAAGAGGGGATTTTAAATCCTGAAAGCTCACCGGCTGAACTCATGAATTCAGTGGTTGAGTTTTATCATCAAACCTTAAAAAGCAGCCCTGAAGCTCAGCAGTATTTAGAAAGCCGCGGCATTTACCACACCGAACTCATCGAAACGTTTAAATTAGGTTTTGCGAATCGAACCTTGGGCTATCACTTACCGAGTAAAGGCAGCAATGCAGGAAAATCGTTACGCGAGCAACTCAAGCAATTGGGCATTCTGAGAGAGAAAACGGGCCACGAACATTTTAACGGTTCGATTGTAGTTCCTATCTTGAACGAAGCGGACGAAGTCACCGAGATGTATGGTCGCAAAGTGACTCGTGATACCCAATTGACGAAAGGCACGGCGTTACATACGTATTTGCCAGGGCCGCATGTAGGGATTTGGAACTATCAAGCCTTTCAAAGTCACCGCGAAATGATATTGTGTGAAAGTCTCATCGATGCGATGACGTTTTGGGTGCATGGGTTTCGTAATGTCACGGCAACGTATGGCACACAAGGATTTACTCAAGAACTACAGCAAGCTTTCACCCATTACCCGATTGAAAAAATCTATATTGCGTTTGACCGAGACGAAGCAGGGAATCGAGCTGCTGAACAAATCGCTACCAAGTTGTCTGAGCTTGAACGTGTGGTTTACCGCGTTAACTTTCCGCATAACATGGATGCGAATCAGTACGCCAATCAGGTTCAACCGGCAAAAGAACACTTGGCGGAAGTCTTGCGCAAAGCCGAATGGCTGGCCGGCAAAGAGCCGCTCAAACTTGATAACTTGCCACCAACTGATGAAGAAGTTGAGAGAAGCAGCTCCTGTGCATCCCTGCACCCGCTGCATACCGTTCATCCTGAACATAACCTTATCTCCTTAGCTGCTCCTGTTGCTCAAGCTGCCTCAAGCGAGCATGAAATTCTGCTGAACTTTGCGGAACGTGAATACCGGATTCGGGGTTTGGAGAAAAACCAAAGTTATGACCAATTGAAAATTAACTTGCTCATCAAGCAAGACAATTACTTTCACGTCGATACACTCGACCTTTACAGCGCCAAACAACGGCAGGTTTACTTGAAGCAAGCATCCATCGAATTAGGATTAAACCTTGATGTGCTCAAGCCGGAAATCGGTCAAGTGCTGATGCACTTGGAAGGTTTGCAAGATGAGCATTTGCAAAAGAGCAAAGCGGAACAACATGCGACGCCTATCATGAGCGATGACGAGTTGGACAAAGCGATGGCGTTGCTGCAAACACCGAATCTCTGCGACCAACTTTTGCAAGATTTTGAACGGTGCGGTGTGGTGGGAGAGCATACGAACAAATTAGTGGCTTATTTAGCGGCGACTTCGCGTAAACTCGATAAGCCGCTGGCTATCATGGTTCAAAGCTCTAGCGCAGCCGGTAAATCTTCTCTCATGGAAGCCGTGTTAGCGATGATGCCACCGGAGGAGAAAATTCAATATTCGGCGATGACAGGGCAAAGCTTGTTTTACATGGGCGAATCGGATTTGCAGCACAAAATCTTGGCGATAGCGGAAGAAGAGGGTGCGCACAATACCAGCTATGCATTGAAACTCCTTCAAAGTGAGGGCGAAGTCACGATAGCGAGTACAGGAAAAAATCCAGCCACCGGCAATTTAGAAACTCAAGAATATCGGGTTGAAGGTCCGGTGATGTTGTTCTCGACGACGACAGCCATTGATATCGATGAAGAATTG
>JBCCZV010000195.1:0-4064 GCA_039187085.1 Pseudomonadota bacterium | reverse complement strand
GTGCGCAAAACCATGATTATTCTCTGCACGATCCCATTAGGGCTTGTGGGTGTCACCTTCGGTTTGATTGTTGCCGATAGCATCTTTGGGTTTATGACCATTCTCGGGGTCATCTCCTTGGCCGGTATTATCATCAATAACGCGATTGTTTTGATTGACCGTATCAATATTGAGCGGGAGCAAAATGGACGAGAGGCTCCAGAGGCTGTCATTGAAGCATGTCAGCAACGCCTGCGTCCCATCATGCTCACGACGTGTACAACCGTGGGCGGGATGTTGCCGCTTTGGATTAGTCACGATCCAATGTTTGAGACAATGGCTGTTTCGATCATTTTCGGGCTGCTCTTCGCAACACTTTTAACGCTGATTATTGTTCCTGTCCTTTACTCCCTTTTCTTTAACGTTAAATACGACACCCTTTTGAAGAAAGCTTAAACCATGAAAATTTTTGCCATCGCAGCCACGAACCACAAAGACTCTATTAATAAAAAACTTCTGCAGTATGTATCTACTCTTTGCGAAGAAGAAACAGATATCGAAATATGTGATCTCTTGGATTATGAATTGCCACTCTATCGGCAAGATCGTGAACAAGATGACGGAATACCTGCAAAAGCGCAGGAATTTTATAACAAGATTGGAAACTCAGATGCTGTGATCATTTCTTTTGCGGAGCATAACGGGGCGTTCACAGCCGTCTATAAGAACCTGTTTGATTGGATGTCTCGCATTGATCAAAAAGTGTATCAAGACAAACCTATGATCATTATGGCTGCGAGCCCTGGTGGGCGTGGCGGCGCTGGTGTTCTTGGTGCGGCGGAAATGGGCGCTCCATTTTTTGGCATGGATGTAAAAGGAAAAGTTTCAGTTCCAACGTTTCAGGATAATTTTGATTTTGAAATGAACGAAATCTCTAACGACGATATCAAGAAGCAAATTCAAACGGCCCTTTCGGCCTTAAAATAGAAAACCTTTCATCATGAATGTCTCAAAAATGGTATAAGCCATGGAATTTACGTTTACATTTTTAAAACTGTTCATGTGGGCGATTTATTTCGTCAGTCCGCTTTTATTGCTCCTGGCTTCGATCATTGTATTTCTTGGACAGATCGTTACGCATATCGAGAAATGGAATAAATTTGATGGGCTTTACTGGTCATTTGTGACAGCGACAACCTTAGGGTACGGGGACATAAGTCCTCTGAAACGATTTTCAAAGGTATTATCGGTGTTCATTGCTCTTACAGGAATAATATTTACAGGTATAATATTGGCTGCTGCTGTTGAAACAGTTTCAATGTCGCTTGATAAGCACCTTGATCCCGAAGTGATTGAGCGCATGAAAGATGACTTGGGGGCATAAATGGGGGCATATTTAAAGTTCATTTCTCTAAATAATTATTTAAATCAAATGCTTAAAACTCATTTATGAATGATACCACCGCTTCAATTGTATCAACGACCTGCTGGCATTTGGTTTCATCTAAAGCATCAGAATGAGGGTTGCTGAACTGACCTTTATCATTGTCAAAGTATTTGCCTGAAGAGTCGGAAAATTCGTCGTTCAAAGCCAAGTACACAAGTATGTCAGCGCCTATGCTGATATCTTTTCCATCAATTCCAAAGCCATCCTTAACCATCTTACTCCCCAAAAGCGACCCAGGGTTTACCGCAATGACTACTGGACCATCGTCTGCCATTACGCGTGACCACATAGTAATCGCTAATTTGCTTTGAGAGTAAGCATCCATTGCATCTAAATCTGTTCGATTGCCTATGAGTGCATCAAGATCAACAGGAGCCTGAGCAGCAGAAGATAGATTTATTACTCTTCCATTAGAGCCCAATGCTTTAAGCAATTCCTTTGTTAACAAATAAGGCGCAACAGTATTCACTGCAAACCGAATATCCAGTCCATCAACTGTAACTGTGTTGGTTGCTTTTAAAACACCCGCATTATTAATCAGCACGTCGAGTGATTCATGTTTTTCTTTTATAGCTTGAGCCAAAGATTTCACTGCAGCTAAGTCAGATAAATCAGCGACATAGCTTTCTACATTTCCTGTCTTAGATAGTTCGGCTTCAACCTTTTTAAGCTTTTCAGGATTGCGACCATGTAACAAAACGTGATGGCCTTGTTCTGTTAAATTTTTAGCGGTTTTTAGACCGATTCCATCTGTCGCACCAGTAATTAAAATCTTTTTGGTCATCTTATTTTTAGCCTATTTGTGTTAGTTCGTGTAACCAGAATTTCTCAACCATTCCGTCTGTAGCTTCCATGTAAGTTTTCAGATGGTCATTGTTCATGTGTGTTTGCCAAAGCTCACGTGAATTCCAATTTTCGTAGAACATGAAATATGTTGGGTCTTCATTGTCTTGATGAAGGTCGTATTGAATACAACCCTCTTCAGCTCGTGTTATCGGTATGAGTTTCAATAGTTCTTCTTTGACCTTTCCCAAGTATTCAGGTTTTACTTTGATATTTCCAGTTATTGTAAGCTTTGTCATGATTTTCTCCTTTAGATTTCCGTTAAAATTTCACTATATGGTAGTCGCGATTTAGGCAGATTAGCGTTATAATCCTTTTCTGCATCGTGATAGCCAAGCGTTACGGCAACAAGGCTTGTATAACCCTTTTCACGAAGGCTAAACTCTTCATCAATCGATTTGATATCTATCCCTTCCATTGGTGTGGCATCAATGCCAAGCGTTGCAACACCTAATAAGAATTGTCCCACATTCAAATAAACTTGCTTGTCCATCCAGTGTTGAACATCTTTATAATCATGTTTGTGAATGTTGATGAAGAACTTACGTCCATTATCCATCTGCTCTTTGAACGCAGGATCAGCATCAAAACGCCCGTCCGCCTCTTCTTGTTCTAATACTTTCGAAAGATGATCTTCTTCAATCGTTAAGCGACTACAAAAAAGAACCACATGCGATGCGCTCAGAATTGAAGGGTTGTTAAACGGGTACATAGCTTCGTTTGCTTTTGCAATACGCACTTTACCCTCATCGGTAGAGGCAATAATGAAATGCCATGGCTGAGCATTTGTGCTAGAGGCACTGAAGCGCAGAAGTTCTTTTATCTTTTCGACGCTTTCGTTTGAGATTTTTTTCTCTGGGTCATAGGCTTTAGCCGTATGCCTTGTTTTTGCGTAATGCGTAATGTCTTGTTCCATTTCACCCTCATAATGATCAGTTTGCTAAATCTGAAAATGATGATATTACTTAATAGAATAATGACAAGTACGCACAATTTTGTAGTGTAGTTACAAAAAAGTAACTATTAGATCAAGTATGGCAGAGAAAAATAGATGTGATGGGCCTTATGGATGTTCAGTTGAAGCGACTCTTGCTGTAATAGGAGGGCTTTGGAAGCCTGTAATTATTTTCAAACTTTTAGAAAACGATATTTTACGTTTCGGCGAACTTAAAAAAACAATTGATGGCATTACACAGCGTATGCTGACTAATCAGCTTCGTGAGCTTGAGGACGACAAAATCGTTCATCGCAAAGTTTATGCGGAAGTCCCCCCTAGAGTTGAATATTCGCTCACTGATTATGGTCGCTCACTAGAGCCTATTATGATTGCAATGCGAGATTGGGGCGCCGAACACATGAATGTGAAATGTAAAGAATAATGAAAAAGATATTGAGGTAGTCAATACTAAGTCAATTCAATTTTAAACTATTTGGTTTTTTGTAAAGTGAGTTAAATTGTTTTTATGAGTATTTCTAATGGTTCAAAATTTCTTATTTTAGGTTTTTATTGTTGGGTTTTAAGTTCATATACCTAAATGTAAATTTAACTTGTCAATTTCAAGGATTAAAAATGAATATTATTCTACTTATTGGTTGTTTTCTGGGGTTCGTTTCTGTTGCTTTTGGAGCGTATAACGAACATGGATTGAAGAAAAAAATATCTGAAAATGTATATCGTAACGTTGTCGTTAGTGTTCGTTACAATCAAATCTATGCAGCCATTATTGCTGTTTTAGGTTTATTTACCTACGTAGGCTTGCCAGATTCTATAAACCACCAGCTTTTCATCGCTTCG
>JBCCZV010000194.1:0-4271 GCA_039187085.1 Pseudomonadota bacterium | reverse complement strand
TCGAGATCGTGTTCTCTGGCAACATCCTCGCTGTGATCACGGTTGACGAGGAGTTGAACGACACGCACGCGATGTTCGGTCTCGCAGGCCTCGATTAATGCCGCATTGGTAGCTTGATAACCAGCATTCGATTCGGGTAATAAAACACGCTTTTTGGGTGTAATTGAGGTGAATATCATATAACTTGCAGAATATTCATCGGCAGCGGTATCTTTTGCATAAGAAGCCCCTGCATTGACTTTAACGGCAGGAACATCAACACCTATATCGACAGTACCGTTAATCATACTGACAATTTCATTGAAACCCATGTCGATACCCACTCGGATGATAGCCTCAGAGTTACCATAGGTTTCATCTTCAACACCTTTTATAGATTGCAAACCGTAAAAGCCCTGTTTCTTGCTGTGATAAGCTGTACCAAGCGGAATGGTATCAGCATTATTACCTGGTATCACACTTTGTAAATGTACACTGTTATTTTTTTCAGTGAGATAACTGCTTGTTTGATTATCAATAATATAATGACGATACGTATTTTCTTCATGACTGCTTTTTTCAGCATAAGCATTAGTAAAAAAGCAAGCAAATAATACTTGTAAGAAAGTAAATGACAAGGTGAAATTTTTGACACTGCCATTATCTTGGAACACCATAATTCGTCTCCAACTAGGTAAGTTTATAATACACATTCTTGATGAAAAACAGGTAGAGATCCCACTAAATTATTCCTTAAAAAGACAGAATACAATTACGCAAAATGTATAAAAACTTCTCTCAACGCATTGCTATTCAATGCCTAATATTTACAACTATGAATCTCTTCCCGTTAGTTATGAAATGTTAAGTATAAAATGAACCGAATAAATACATATTATTTTGAGTTTTGTCTCATCATATAATCGTCGTGCCAGGCTTTCGGTAAACGAGAAAGTACATCCTGCTGCTTAGTATTGAGATGTTTAAATTCGTTATCCGCTTGCATCTTTAGGTCACCCACTAAGAAATCATTAGCTAAAAAAGCGTTAGAATGAGGTGCTAATGCTGCTAAATTACCATCGACAGCTGTCAGTTTTAAATTGAATACACCTTCATCAAACATTTCTTGGCTAACTTTCACAATACGACTTGGACCTGTTGCTGTCATGACTAAATCGCCGACTTTTACTTCACTTGCCCACACGGCGCGATTACCAGGTTTTATTACAGGATGACTTTCCGTCAACAACACTTCACGACCTTTTTTATCAACAAGGCGTGTCATTGGAATAGTTTCAACACCCACAGAAATATCATCGACCAACATGTTGACACCATTCGCGACGACGACTTCGCCCACTTTAATGTTTTCTATCGCTTTTTGGGTACCATCTGCCATAGTAATTAATGACCCTTTGGCTAAGCAACTGTAAGCAAACTCTAATGGTGTAATACCTTGATCGAAGGCGAAGTCTGTAATAATAACATCATCAAAAGTACCTGTAGTGATCAGAGCATTGGCAGAACGTCGAGGCGCAAAGTAAGGGTTGGTTTCTACAACAAGGTTTAGCCACCAATCTACAGCTTGATAACGATCAAATAAAGCGGCATTAGCAAATAGGCCCTTTTCTCGCGAAATATTCCATGAAATAGTAGCAACTTTTTCTACTTCATCATTGAATACGTTAATATAGTCATAAAACTCTTTACCATCAGGCGATTGTAACTTAGTTGCACCACCCACTTCTTTACGGGAAACACGTATTTCTGTTTGTTCGTTGATGCCATCAACCGTTTCACTAGGTGCGTAAATTTTTACAATACGGTGAGGTAGACTAATGGTGCCCTCCCAAGGAATATGTACAAAAGTATTTTCATTGGATTGACCCGCTTGATCAATAGCGTAATCACAGTCAGCATGAGAACGATTTAAACAAAGCATGGCTTTACCATCAGCATTAATATCTTTTGGATGGATATGTTCATACTTTGGTTGTGTAATATTACCTACTGCACCTGCAGACGGTGGCATATACATATAAGCAGCTTTGAAAGTCACTTCTTCTACTTCTTCAGGCTGGCCATTCACCATAACCGTCTTACCAATAATACTCATAGAGTCACCTATCAATTGATAAGAAGAAGGCAAATCTTCACCATTTTTATTTGCTTGCTCAATTAACTCTGCATCAGGAAAAAGTTCAGGTCGCGTTGCACGCAATAATGTTAAGTTTTGATAAACACTCGCGAACTCTTCTTTACCTCCCGCGAAAGCTTCATTTGCACCTAAAGTACCAACTTGTCTACCCTGTTCATCAAACATGAGCAAATCAACTAAGGTATAATTAGTTCCTCCTTCAACGGACGAACGTGCTTTAGCTGTTAGGTATTTATCTGTACTGGATTTAACCTGCATTGAATTTTTGACGATTGAATCTTTGATGTTTAAATTTTGTTCGGCCAAATTATCAATGACATACGTTCCAAATATTTTATGCGCATTAGCATCGGTTACTGAAGGATCTTCTTGTGATAACAACTCTGCAGATTTTAAATTAGCTGGTTTTTTTAAATGCTTGTTACGTAATTTTTTTAACATACGATACAATTGCGGTGAATTTTCCGGTGTATTGTTTGAAGCTTGTAGCCGATGCATAATAAATTGATATTGCTTTTCATCACTCAAATCGAGGATAAGTTTATCATTAGATTTTTTTGCTAATGATAATACATGAGCTCGCAATTGTTGCGATTTTGTATCGCTATAAACGTTAGTTGGGTCGACAGCATAGCTAGCTGTTGAAAAAACGGCACTTGCTAACATCGCCTTTAAAACTTTATTTAATAACATGACGTAATTTCCTGTATTAGAGTGAGAAAAAGCTAAAAGACCGACGTCGTCGTTTAGCAAAACTTTGCTATTTACTAATCACGAGTAATACGTATCGTGTAATCTTCCACTTCGCCGCCATCTTGAGATGGTGGAATGGCAAAGTTATCGCAAGATTGTGGTATATTGTTGTAACGCATAATCACTCGCATACGCGTTTCAATAGCATTTTGTGAATCTTCAAGAAGATTACTCGGTATATTAATATCTTGAACTAAATTAGCAGGGGGGTTGGCATAATCAACATTTTTATCAATCACCTTTTCATCGTCAGTAAATTGATAATCACGATTATAATCTATCCAAACGCGCCAATATTGTTTAGCAGGACCTGTAGAGGGATTGAACCAAGGAGATGCTGTAAATGTAATTGTGGAACCTTCGGTTGCTGTAAAGGTAGTATCGGTAAAGTCCGAATAACCGGATGCATCATTACCTGAGTTTTTGGTTTGGCCATTGAAACTGACATCTGCGATGCCTTCATATTCAGTGGTTTCACTTCTGGCTGGACAATAATAACCCATTACAATTTGTTGTAGTGACGTATCCTCTTTACCATCTATTTGCTTCACTGTGAGCGCCACATCGTAAGTACCCCTATCACTATAAGTATGTGTGGGGAACTTTTCATGTGACTGATTGCCATCACCAAAGTCCCAAAGGTAAGTGGCTGAGTCAGGGGCAATACTAGTATTAGTAAATGTAGCCGACAAACCATTTTTAATATAGTTAAAATCAGCGACTAAAGGAGGCTCTACTGTACCAAATACAACCGTATAATCTTCTACTTCTCCATTGCCTACATTTATGCAAGGTTGGGTTGGGTAACTAACCCATGTCATAGCAACTCTCATCCGAGTGGGCAAGGCAGTTTTTGGTATTGTTGTAAACTCACCTTCGAGTTCACCTATAGCGAAACCTTCGTAAACCAGTTCAGCATCGTCTTTAAAGTCCGCATCATGATTCAAATCGATCCAGACACGCCAATACAATTGCCGATCATTGGCTGCGATACCCGGAGTAAAACGTAAAGTATTGGCACCAAATTGATTCAGTGTGATAAGACCTTGCTGAGAGAAATCACTATAGCTACTATTCTCACTGGTATTTGAAAAATTATTTATCATCACACGCTCAATCCAATAGTCACTGTTAAGACCACTGGAAGCTGTGCAGTAGGTGTTTTTCAAAAGGATTTCACGAGAGTAACTGTCTTCTCTATCGTTTACATCTGTTACTTTTAACGTGACTGTATGTGGACCTTCATCTTGAAAGGTGTATGTAGGCTCAGCAAGTGTTGAAGTATCGCCATTACCGAAATCCCAAGTATATTTTTTAATAGGGGTATTATCGTTATTATTTTTTGATACGCTGAGGTTTTTGAAATTAACCGTTAAAAAGG
>JBCCZV010000193.1:0-4327 GCA_039187085.1 Pseudomonadota bacterium | reverse complement strand
GTGGCTTTTGATGTGGGGTTTTCTTCACAATCTTATTTTTCAACGACTTTTCAAAAATACTTTAATGCAAAACCTTCAGACTTTCAATGATAACTTTATCAATACTTTTTATGTATTTCGGTTATAGTTAATAGCTATTTCACAACCATTGATGAGTATAAGAAAAATACTCAAGCACCTAAATATTCGATGCTTGAGTTCTTTTCTTTATTCAAACACTTGTAAAGTTAATAGTATGAACTGCCAAAATAACACGATTGAGTTTCTGGTATAATTTCAACAAAACCTTCGTTGACACCGGAAATCTGTATATTATCTAACGTCCAACCACTAGCAGAACTCGATGCTTGATTAAATATCCTAAACCGAAATTGGAATTCTTTTCCCGCAAGCAATGTTCCAAAATCGACTTCTTCTCTGCTTGGTGCACCGACACCTGCAAAAACAGGGAGAGTTAAGGTTGTACCTATATCATCAAAATCAAACAAGAAAATTTCTTCTGTATAACCACCTGCTAAAGTACCACCAAATGCTTCGACATCTTGCCATTCAGAGTCGCGGGTTCTTACTTCTAGTGCACCACCACTCAGTATTATTAAACCACCAAATGCAGAATCAAAATCAAATGCATGATCAAAAGTCAGTACTACCTGCTCAGCGTCATCCAAAGCGCTAAACCAAAGCGATTCAAATGCATAACTTGAATCCAAAGGATTATCTTCACCGAAAAGTTGATAGTTACCCGATTCATCTTGAACAACGTAAAAAGGGTTAATTAGAGCAGATTCACTTTGTCCCCACTGCCAGGATAACTGCCATTGGGCAAGAGCCGCAGTTGGATCTTCAAAATCATTGATTGCAATACCATCAGTACTAATCTCGCGTTGGAAAGCATAATTAACTTCAGATGATATTTTTAAGGTTTCAGATAACTCAACGTCATTTTTCTCAGCTACAGCGGATACCACATCAAATTTGATGGTAATGTTTTCCCTGAAAGAGGCACTTGTCAATCGGGCTCTTAGGCGAATTTCTTTTTGCTCGAATGGCCTTAACGAGGGAATGACAACAAAACCGTTATTTTCAAAAGCAATATCTGAGAGAGATTCAAAGGAACCTTTTACGTTAAATAATGTTTCACTACCTTTATTCATGATGACTGCAGAAAGTTCGACTGTTTCTCCAACATCCCACACATCATCGTTCGAGCAGTAACCTTCACCTCTAGCCAGATATTGAGTATTCATAGATAAATTACCTGATTCTATGAGTGCCGCTTCTGGTTTAAAGCTCTCCACTACGCCACGATGCTCTGTATCAAAGCGTTCTGGCGATTTTGCCCCAAATCCCATACCACGTTTCGCAAATGCTTCTAAGAATAAACGATAATCTTCTTGATCGTTGGCGTATACTGCCGCAAGCAATGCATCTCTGGCTTCTGTATAGGTTGGTGATGAGGGTGTCATTTTATAACTAATAATTAGGTAATCTCTCATACGAATTTGCGCATCATTAAAACTAATACCTCGTTCTGTAAGTAATTTAACATAAGATTCCCAAAGTATATTAGCCCAAACTTCCCCTGAAGAATGAAATAAATTATTACCACTGCCATCCTGACCGAATTGAACCGGATGAGAATCAGGAAGCTCAATATCTTTTTCGATATGTTTGAAGGTTAACGCATTAATATTCATATCCGTTGAATAAGGTACTCGACGAACGCCAAAATAAAAGTCATTAGTGACATAACTTCCTGTACTATAAATACCTTCAAAAATCTGATTTCCAGGAATCCCCGTATCTTCAGGCCTGACAGAGGTCAGCAATGTATGAAAATCACTCCAGCCTTCCGCTAAACTGCGTCCTTGATTGTTGATTAAACCACTACCGTCACCAATTAAACGGTTATGAACATAATGTCCATATTCATGCGAAATAACATCAAAATCTAATGCGCTATCGCGCCAGCCTAAATCAATAAAACCATTAATTGGATGCCTAATCGTATCATCTCCCCAACCGTCTAACTCAAGCAAGTCATCTTGAAAAACGATAAATACAGGCTTATCAAAAACTTTTTCTCTTGAAGAGTTAAGCTCAGCAAAAACAAAGCTAGAGACGGGAGAATCGCTTGTTACTGTGTATAATACCGTCTCTGCTCCTTGGGCGATAACTTCTTCCACAATGTCTAATTCATTGACAATATCAATAGTAAAACCAAAATCGCTATCTGTGGCTAAGTAACAAGCGTAATCAACATCAATCAATACCGCACTACTTAGGTTCTCAGGAAAATCAGTTTCTAATTTACAGGAGGTTGCATTAGCATCAAAAACATATCTAACGACACTGATAGATTCATCCGAAAATGATGCTTTACGTACACTATTGTTTGTAGGAAATGCTGCTACTTCTATGTTTTCTCCGTCGACATTAACAGTCAAACTAAAGGTAACACCTTGCTCAATAGGTTTTTCATGAAATAGCCCCAAACTCATATAAGGATTTTCGCCATCTGCAGGTGTAAACATAGTGGCGCTGCCTACACCAAATGGGGCTCGTAAGCCGACAAACATACCGTCATTTTCTAGGCCACCTCGTCCATAGTTATCTTGCTGAGCGTTACCGGCTTGCTCATCAAAACCGGCATCATAAAACCAATCATGTAGCCAATTTGTCGCATAAAATACATGGGTAATAGCGGCTTGACGATTTTGGAAAGTTTGCATTGGCAAACTATCATCAAAAACATAATCAAACACATCATGAGAAGACGTTATTCCCAGCATATTGCCTTCTGCATCCATCCCATTTTCATCAATATCTGATAAATCGTAAGATTCTCGTTCGAAAAGCGCGAGATTAGCCAACGCGAAAACATTGTTTCCAACTGTATATTTTGTTCCTTCTAGCAACCAAGGATCTTCCGTACTGATTGGTCCATGATTTAAACTCACTAAAGGTGCTTGAATGAGTGAAGGTTGTTCTGCTTCAAAACTCAGTGTGAATGGGCTAATATCGCCAATCGGACTATCTAAAGGCACACCAGTATTATCAACAAATGCACGATACTGAAAGTCGCTCTTCAAGTTTTTTCGATACAAAACCTGACCGTTGTTTTTAGAAATAACATAGCTAAAATAACGCAGAGGTGCTCGACTATTGTTGAGTATTTGAGAAAACTCTTGCGCATTGGTTATTAAAGTTCGATCACGCTTATTAACTGCCACTTCTAAATAATAAGCAGCTTCTATGCTATCTCCCATATCATAATAAACATCTTTGATTCGCGGCATTCCATGAATATCACTACCCTGAACAGCTTGATAATAAGTGTATTTCCCCGCCGTTTTATTATACTTAAACACCTTACCTGTCATACTCTCTGCACCGAGCTCAGTAGCAGCAATAGCTAGAGCATCTTGTTGTGACACCCTTGAGTGCTCTGAATTGGTTGAGGAGCTATTTTTTTGTTCTTGCTTGAGTAAACGCAATTCAGCCTGATTTGCCAATTGTCCTGAAGCGGCGATAACATGACCTGCTCCATTAATCAACACACGCATTTGTTTACCAAACAATTCTACATCATCAATGGTTTGCTTTGCTTGTACAACATTAATATCTTTTGAATGTTTTTGTGTTACCCAATCGGTGCTTTCAATATCTGCACTCGCAAAATTCATCTGTTCATTCTTTTGCAGCAGGTAAGATTTTGCTATCGCTTCTGCTCTTTTTCCAGGATCAGTAAGCGGCGAAAAAGATAACTGAGCAGAGCGTGAACTCACAGTCTCTCCCAATATGTCAGCATCATTGTGATTTTCTTTTTCCAGAATAAATTGTTTCTGTGGCAATGTTTGAACTTTTGAACGTTTCTCTTGAGACTGATGATAATGATCGTAATTGGGAGGTAAATCTGCGAATGCAGTGCCTAGATAGGAAAAGGACAAAGCTAAACCTATCGATGTGTTAAGCATAGTTATTTTCATTGTTATTTTTCCTTATTTACTGTAAAGAAATTGATTAAAGAAACGCTCAACCAAAAGCTTCACTTATTGTAAGGAAGTATTTGCGCAGTGATGTTCAAAGCCATTCTTTTTAACTGCACTTTTACTTTGATCAAGCGTATACGATATGTAACAAATAGAAATTATCAGTACAACTGGGTGAATGAAATCAAAAAAAAACGAACATACTCTAATTTTTTTAGAGTCGTTAAAATAGAGAAAATACGACAAGCCACAGTAGAAAAAAAGACTAAGAGTGATATAAAAATAAATCTTTAAAACTAAAAGCTGAGTATTTTTTTGAAGTAAATTTTTTAGTT
>JBCCZV010000192.1:0-4452 GCA_039187085.1 Pseudomonadota bacterium | reverse complement strand
ATTTTGCCTTTGCCTTGGTTTTGGAGACAATTGTTAAGTTTACAATGATTTATTTTTTTACATAAGCTGTTAATTCATATTTTAAACTTAGTGTGTATCTGTGGATAATTGTAATAGATATACACAGCTCGTCATCCCCCTTAATTTTATCCACAAATAAAATGGTTTGTAATTGACAGCTTATTACTATCTTTTTCCATAGCCTATCAAGGTGTGAAGTGACATATTCATAAAAAATAGTGTGTACTAAGTACCATGAAAAAAATTTTGAAATGCTAATATCACAATGCTAATATCACGATGAATCAAAATTATAGATAACATGAAGCGTATAATTTCTATGAATAACAATTAGTTATTAAATTGTTATGATTATTTGTGGATAACTCTATTAAATCATTATACAATGGCTCAATACATATACTGTGTTTTTAGTAAATTATTGTGAGTTTTGTCATGAGAACAAGTTTTTGGGATGAATGTCTTGGTGTGTTGCAAGATGATATTAATGAACAGGATTTTAATACTTGGATTCGTCCCTTACAAGCAGAAAAAAAAGATAACTTATTGATTTTATTAGCACCTAATCGTTTTGTTGTTGATTGGGTTAAAGAAAAGTTTATCAAAATTATTGTAGATGTTGTGCGGCGCTTAGATAAGAGTCAGTCACTTAATGTCGCGATAGAAATAGGTTCTAAACAGATAAATAGTGTTTCAGATCGGGCTAAAACACAAGATATTCATGTGAGTAAAACTGTGAATAAAATTGTGGGTAACAATACATCCGTTGACAAAATATTTCGTAGTAATCTAAATAAAACCTATATTTTCAATAACTTTGTCGTGGGTAAGTCGAATGAACTCGCGCTTGCCGCGGCAAAACAGCTCAGTCAAAATCCTGGGGCCGCTTATAATCCGCTTTTTCTTTATGGCGGCGTAGGGTTAGGTAAGACACATTTAATGCACGCGGTTGGTAATGAGGTATTGGCACAAGATCCGGGGAAACAGGTATTGTATATTCATTCCGAGCGGTTTGTCGCGGAGATGGTGAAGGCTTTACAAACCAATACGATGAATCATTTCAAAGAATTCTATCGTTCTGTGGATATATTATTAATTGATGATATTCAGTTTTTTGCCAAAAAAGATCGTTCTCAAGAAGAGTTTTTCCACACATTTAATTCACTGATTGAAAACCATAAACAGATCATTTTGAGCTGTGATCGTTATCCCAAAGAAGTCAATGGTTTGGAAGAACGTTTAAAATCGCGTTTTGGCTGGGGGCTAACCGTTGCCATTGAACCACCTGAACTTGAAACAAGAGTAGCTATTTTAATGAGTAAGGCGGAAAAAGCGGATATCGAGTTACCGTATGAAGTGGCATTTCTTGTGGCGAAGCGTATTCGTTCGAATGTGCGTGAATTAGAAGGCGCTTTAAAGCGAATTATTGCCAGCGCCCATTTTACTGGCAAGCCCATTACCGTTGAATTTACCAAAGAAACACTTAGAGATTTATTATCACTGCAAGATAAGTTAATTACGGTCGAGAATATTCAAAAGACGGTGGCAGAGTATTATAAAGTGAAAGTCGGTGATTTACTATCACCGCGACGTAGCCGCTCCATTGCCAGACCGCGTCAGATGGCAATGACATTGGCACGACAATTGACCAATCATAGTTTGCCTGAAATTGGTGACGCCTTTGGCGGTCGAGATCATACAACCGTGCTACATGCGTGCAAGAATATCGAATCCTTGCGTAAAAATAATGTAGACGTAGGAGAGGACTATACAAATTTGTTACGAACACTAACAACTTAACTTGGAGAATTAGACATGGCTACTTTTGCTAGAAACACATTACTGGAACCTTTGCGACTGGTATCCGGCACCATCGAAAACAGACAAACTATCCCAATTTTATCGAACGTGCTGCTATCTGTTGATAAAAATAAGCTAAATGTTACGGCGACAGATTCCGAAATTCAATTGACCGCCGTAAAACAACTGGAAGGAAAAATAGACTTACTACCGATTACCGTTCCAGGAAAGAAATTTATGGATATTGTGGCTAATTTACACGAAAACGCGGATATTTTCTTTGAAAATAGAGAAAATAGATTATTTTTAACTTCGGAAAAAAGCCGTTTTACCTTATTGACACTACCAGCAGAAGAATTTCCCAATTTATCAGAAGAAGGATTTGATCAGAGTTTTTCATTAACGCAATCCGAGTTAAGAAAATTATTGGCGATGACACATTTTTCAATGGCAAACCAGGATGTTCGCTATTACCTCAATGGCATGTTATTGGAAATAAATGAAAATGGCACAACAGCTGTGAGTACCGACGGTCACCGTTTAGCTTTGGCAAGCAATAAAAATTGTTGTTCTAATAAAGCGCATCGCATCATTTTACCACGTAAAGCGGTATTAGAGCTCATACGTTTACTTAACAATGATGATACGCCGGTCAGTATGAAGATTAATGCCAATATGATGCTGGTGCAAACCAAGGATTTTACCTTTATGTCGAAACTTATTCAGGGAAATTATCCTGATTATAATCGACTTATTCCTAAGGTGAATGATAAATTAATAGAAATTGATCGTGTGAAGCTTAAACAAGCCTTATCACGCGTCGCGATTCTATCTAATCAAAAAGTAAAAGGTGTGCGTTTGCAATTCAAAGATAACATATTGAAAATAGAAGCAAATAATGCTGAACAAGAAAATGCTGAAGAAGAAATTGATATTCATTACAATGATGAAGCGATTGAATTTGGCTTTAATGTCACCTATCTCCTTGATATTATTGCTAATATGCCAGCAGAAAATGACAAAATCCGTATTGCCGCTAAGAATTCTAACAGCAGTGTCACTTTTGAACCGATAAAAGAAAATGATGTGCTCTATTTGGTAATGCCCATGCGCTTATGACCATTTCTCGGCTGGAAATCAGTCATTTTAGAAATCTACAACCGTTAATACTTGATCCCAGCGAAAAAATTAATATTATTTTTGGTGATAATGGCGCCGGTAAAACCAGTTTATTGGAAGCCATTTACTATTTAGGCATGGGGCGTTCGTTCCGAACGCATCATAGTAAAAATATCATTCAGACTGGCCAAGATAAGTTTCTCATTTTTATTAAAAAAGACCATTATACCATAGGCATGGAACGTTGTCGTGATGGTCGCTTGGTATTTAAAGTTGCTGATGATGATGTCGATTCTATTTCCCAGTTAGCAAAACTGCTGCCTTTACAACTTATCAATCCAGATGTTTATCAACTATTGAATGAAGGCCCTAAATTTCGACGAGAATTTATTGATTGGGGTGTGTTCCATGTGGAACATCCGTTTTTTTCCACCTGGAAAGAGTTTCATCGCATTATAAAACACCGAAATCTTGCTATAAAGATGAGAGCGCCAAAAGATGAAATCCAATCATGGGATCAAGGCTTAGCTAAAGCGAGTGAAAACCTGAGTGTGATGCGATCGCATTATATCCAGGAATTTAAACCTTATTTACTGAGTATACTCGACAAAATCATAAAAATTGATGATTTATCAATTAGTTATAACCGTGGCTGGCCAAAAGACAAGGCCTATTTAGATCAGCTTGAGCAAGCCTATTTACAAGATTGTGACTATGGTTTTACCCGTTATGGTCCGCATCGAGCCGATCTTACGATTACAATCAATGGCTATCCGGCAAAAGACATGCTTTCCCGCGGCCAACAAAAGCTATTTGTTTATGCCATGCGTTTAGCGCAAGGTTTATTACTGAAAGAAAAAAGTGATATAAACTGCACCTATTTAATTGATGATTTGCCTGCGGAACTGGATGAATCAAAAAGAAAAGCACTTTTTACCATTCTTTTAGCCATGGAGGCTCAGATTTTTATCAGTTCAATTGATCTTTCTTCAGTAAATGGGCTAATCAACGCTACAGATAATAAAGTGTTCCATGTGGAACATGGTACTGTAACTGAAAAAAATTAGGTCAAAAGCGGGCATTTGCTTGATAATAATTTCAGAGTTACTCCACATCAAATTCAAAAGATTCAGCTATGGAACGGTTTTGACGTTTTGAGATTAATAGTTCTTTCAGAAATTCAGTTGGTAAATCAGGATTATCCAACGCGCATTTTCCCAGTTCCGCCCAAAGCTCAATTTGATGAGGAATAGAACGAGACTCTGCGCGAGCAACTTTTTTAGCCTCATTATAAATTGTTTCATTAATTCGAATTGGCACACCCATCTTAGATTACCTATAAAAGTATTAATTCGCTATATTTGTAGTATAGCAAACATTATAGAAACGCAAAAATAATTTTAAGTATTTGTTATTTATCAGGTTTAGCCACATGGGGTAAACCCCAACCAAGTTTATTTCTTAAAACTTGGAAAAATTCATGATCTTCAAGTCTAATAAACTTTACTGAGT
>JBCCZV010000191.1:0-4527 GCA_039187085.1 Pseudomonadota bacterium | reverse complement strand
CTTTAACATTCCTGCAAAACGTATCCAACAGAAAAATCAAGTTCCTGATGCTATCGATGAATTTTTAAAAACCAGTACCGCATTTTTACTTCACGTCTGTATCGATCCGCAATCGAATGTTTGGCCGCTTGTTCCACCCGGAGCCAATAATCAACAAATGATGAAAGAGGTAGATTCATGAACGCATTAACTATTATCGCCCATTCAAAACCAGATTGTTTAGAGCGGATTTTACAACGTGTTAGACACCGAGGGTTTACCATACAAAAACTTTCTGTCCAATTTGAGGCAACAGAATATCAAATTTTTTTAACTGTCAATGATTCTCGTCCGATTCGTCATTTGATTACACAAATTCAAAAACTACAAGACATTGTGGATGTCCAAGTCTGTCAGAAAAACTCTGGGGAAACAACCTATGCTAAGTCCGCATAATTCATCTTTAAAAGCTCCCCAAATTTACGATACAACGTTGCGCGATGGGGCACAGACGCAAGGGGTTAATCTCTCTATGGATGATAAATTATCAGTCATACACATTTTATGTGAATTGGGCATCGATTATATTGAAGCGGGCTGGCCGGGTTCTAACCCCAAAGATCAAGAATTTTTTAAACGTTTACTGTCTATTGATTCAGGTAAAACGCAATTTGTGGCTTTTGGTGCGACACGTCGTCCTCAATTGCGGGTTACAGAAGATCCGCAACTGAAAAGCTTGCTTGCCGCTCAAACACCCGTGGTTACGCTAGTCGCTAAAACTTGGGATTATCATGTCACAGAAGTACTCAACACGGACTTAAAAAACAACTTAGCTATGATTAAGGATTCGGTAGCCTTTTGTAAAGATTCGGGCAAGCAGGTAATTTTAGATTGTGAGCATTTCTTTGATGGTTACCAAAATAATGCACATTATGCCCATGACTGTTTAGCGGCAGCACTGGAAGCAGGTGCAGACAATATCAGTTTGTGCGATACCAATGGTGGCCAAATGCCTGAAGCCATCAGTGAAGTTGTGCATACTATGCGTTTATTATTTCCCAGCATTTCCTTAGGGATTCATTGTCATAATGACTGTGAGTTAGCCGTGGCTAATTCTCTCGCAGCTTGGCGTTCGGGTGTAGAATTGATTCAAGGTACCATGAATGGCGTTGGTGAGCGTTGTGGTAATGCCAACCTCACCAGCCTATTGCCGACCTTGCAATTAAAATATCAAGTTCAGTGTTTAGAAGAAGAGAAATTATCCCAATTAACTTTAGCAGCACAAACTCTCAGTAATATTTTTAATCTCCCTTTGAGTGCTTACACGCCTTATGTAGGGCGCTCTGCTTTTGCCCATAAAGGTGGTATTCATGTGTCTGCTGTAGAAAAAGCCCCTGACACTTATGAACACGTCAATCCTAATCTGGTGGGCAATCATCGAGAAATTTTAATTTCAGAGCTTTCGGGGCGTAGCAATGTGCGCGTACAAATGCAAAAGCTTGAAACACAACACCCATTAAATGACGAAACAATCTCTGAAGTATTAAATGCCGTTAAACGATTGGAAATGGAAGGCTTAGATCTCGAAGAGTCTGACGGCACTTTTGAGTTATTAGTGCATAAAGCGACAGAGCAGTATGAACCCGCTTTCCAACTCTTAGAAGTTAACTCGCACTTTCATCACCACCTCGGCCACAGTCTTTGCCAAGGAATGGTGAAGTTGCGTATTCACGGGCAACAGGTTCATACGATAGCGGAAGCGGAAGGCCCGATAGAAGCGATTGATAAAGCATTTCGATTAGCATTGTCTCCACATTTTAAAGCCATCGAAATTATTAAATTGATTGATTATAAAGTTCGGATTATTGATCCAGTAAAAGCTGCTGCCGCCACAACTCGCGTGTGGATTCAAGCCACTGATGGTGAAAAAACCTGGAGCACGGTTGGCTGCTCACAAAACATTATTACTGCTAGTAGCCATGCACTTAACGATTGTTTTGAATTATTTTTAGCAAGAATATCGACCAAGAGGATACAAGACGATGACAAAGCAGCCTGAACACATATGGTTTAATGGAAAATTGATCTTATGGCACGAAGCTAAAGTCCATGTTTTAAGCCATGCTTTACATTATGGTTCTTCCGTGTTTGAGGGTATTCGCACCTACAACACAGAAAAAGGGCCCGTTTTTTTTAGGCTTGAAGATCACATTAAACGTTTTTATGATTCTGCAAAAATTTATCGAATGCCGCTGCCTTATTCTTTCGAAGAAATGCTTGAAGCTTGCCGACAAACTGTCGCACAAAATCATTTGAAATCGGCTTACATTCGACCTATTGCCTTTTATGGTCATGGTGGTTTGGGCTTATTACCTAAACCTGATCATCCCGTTGATATCGCTATTGCAGCTTTTGAATGGGGTGCTTACCTTGGTGAAGAAAGTTTGGAGCAAGGCGTCGATGTAGGTGTTTCATCTTGGAATCGTGCTGCTCCTAATACCATCCCAACAGCAGCCAAAGCCGGCGGTAATTACTTATCATCACAACTGGTTGCGGAAGAAGCGCAACGGCACGGTTATGCAGAAGGCATTGCTTTAGATACTCAAGGCTACGTTTCAGAAGGTTCGGGAGAAAATATTTTTGTCATTAGAGATAATACATTTTTTACCCCTCCAGAAACCGCCGCTATTTTACCAGGCTTAACACGCAATAGTGTTTGTCAATTGGCTAAACGCCAAGGTTATAAGGTTGTCGAAACATCTATAGCGCGAGAAGCCCTCTACTTAGCAGATGAGATTTTTATGACAGGAACAGCCGCTGAAATTGTTCCTGTACGCTCGGTGGATGGTCGTCGTATTGGCTTTGGTAAACGCGGAGAAATCACCAAAAAAATGCAAAATGCTTTTTTTGGTTTATTTGATTTCACGACCGAAGATCAGCAAAACTGGTTAACACCGGTTTATCCTGATAACTTTGCATCACAGGTGGCCTAATGGGAAAACTTCGCTCGGATACCACCACTAAAGGACAACGAATGGCGGGTGCCAGAGCACTCTGGCGAGCCACTGGCATTAAAGATGAAGATTTTGGCAAACCCATTATCGCTATCTGTAATTCTTACACGCAATTTGTGCCAGGACATGTGCATCTGAATCGTATTGGTGAAATGATCGCCGATGCAGTACGCGCAGCAGGTGGCATTCCGCGCGAATTTAATACCATTGCTGTGGATGATGGTATCGCCATGGGTCATGATGGCATGTTATACAGTTTACCTTCACGCGATTTAATTGCAGATGCAGTAGAATACATGGTAAATGCCCACTGTGCTGACGCCATGATATGTTTGTCCAACTGCGATAAAATCACACCCGGTATGTTAAACGCTACCTTGCGTTTAAATATTCCCACCGTGATGGTTTCCGGGGGTCCAATGGAAGCTGGAAAAATAAAATTGGCTGATAAGTCGTTAGCGATTGATTTAGTGGATGCCATGGTAGGCGCCGTTAGTGATAATTACACCGACAAAGAAAAAACCGATTTAGAACGTTCCGCTTGTCCCACTTGCGGCTCTTGTTCTGGGATGTTTACTGCCAATTCCATGAATTGCTTGACGGAAGCTTTAGGTTTATCCCTACCGGGTAATGGCTCTCTTTTAGCCACTCACCGTTTGCGCAAAACATTGTATGAAAATGCAGGTCAGCGTATTGTTGAGTTGTGTGAAAGATTTTATCATCACGACGATGCCAGTGTTCTACCGCGTTCAATTGCAATACGTAAGGCTTTTTTAAATGCGATGTCGCTGGATATTGCAATGGGAGGCTCCACCAATACCATTTTGCATTTATTGGCAGCGGCTCAAGAAGGTGAAGTCGATTTTAATCAAAAAGATATTGATACCTTATCCCGTAAAATTCCACATTTATGCAAAGTTGCGCCAAGTATTCAAACTTATCACATGGAAGATGTACACAGAGCTGGGGGGGTTTATGCCATTTTGGGCGAATTAGCGCGAGCCAACTTGATTGATACTCAAGCCCCGACGGTGCACTCTTCATCTTTAGAAAGCGCCATTGCCCATTGGGATATTACACAAACGCAAGATGAAGACGTGAAACGTTTTTACCAAAGTGGTCCTGCTGGTATTCCTACACAAACGGGTTGTAGTCAAATGTGTTTTTACGACAGTTTAGATGATGATCGCGAACAAGGCTGCATACGTTCGGCTGAAAATGCTTACCATCAAGATGGGGGTTTGGCCGTGCTCTACGGTAATTTGGCTCCGGATGGTTGTATCGTAAAAACCGCAGGAGTAGATGCATCTTTACATACTTTTGCTGGGCGTGCTCGCGTATTTGAAAGTCAAGATGATGCAGTAGCTGCCATTTTAAATGACGAGATTCAGGAAGGCGATGTTATTGTTATTCGCTACGAAGGCCCCAAAGGTGGGCCTGGTATGCAAGAAATGTTGTACCCAACGAGTTACCTCAAATCTAAGAATTTAGATAAAGCTTGCGCGCTAATCACTGATGGTCGATTTTCTGGTGG
>JBCCZV010000190.1:0-4539 GCA_039187085.1 Pseudomonadota bacterium | reverse complement strand
TCAAAGAATGCTGCTGATGACACGAAGGAGGGCCGTCTGATGTCTGTCAATGTGGGCGTGTTTGGTCTGGGCTCCATGGGCTACGGGATGGCGAAATCCTGTCTCGCTGCCGGGCTTGCAACCTATGGGTTCGACGTGAACGCCGACAGCGTGGCGCGCTTTTCGGCCGAGGGCGGCCAAACCGGCGATTTGGCTGACATCGCACCCACGCTGGATGCCGTTGTCGTCGTTGTCCTGAACGCGGCACAAGTGGAGGACGTGCTGTTTGGCGCCAATGGCGCTGTGCCGGGCCTCTCCAAAGGCGCCGTCGTCATGGCTTGCGCCACCGTGCCCCCAGACTTCGCAAAAAACATGGACGCGCGATGCGGCGACCACGGCGTGCACTATCTCGATGCTCCGATCTCGGGCGGATCAATCAAAGCGGGCCAGGGCCAGCTCGGCGTAATGGCCTCGGGCAGCGCAGACGCCTTTGCAGCGGCCCAGCCCGTGCTCGATGCCACCGCTGAGACGGTTTTCACGCTCGGGGACGCAGCCGGTGCCGGCTCCGCCATGAAAGCCGTCAATCAGCTGCTCGCAGGTGTCCACATCGCAACCATGGCAGAAGCTCTGACCTTCGGGGTACTTCTGCTGATACGATGGCAATGTGCAATAATTTTTATCAAGATATGGATACGGGTGCTCAAGTTCATTCTTCACGACGTTTTGCACAGTTTTCTTTTGATAATTACAGCAACAAAAATTATTATTGTGATTCTGTGAGTGTCAATGCTGTTTATGAAGATTTTTATGGGAGCTATATTGGCTTTAGACGCATTCGTGTAGAAGATATTGTCATTCCTGCTAATAGCTTTTCAATTGATTTTCAGGTTGGATTAGAGCTAACTCAAGCCCTAGAAAATACCTATGATAATCCACAAATTGCAACATTAGATTCAAATAGTTTGATCGCTGATTGTAAACCTCAAGCACCAGAGCCTGTGGATTATTTTACTGTGGATGATTGGTGTGTTTCATTAAGAACAACCGACAAAAGCGATGTGTCTTTTAGCCAAAATATCGGAGATGATTCCAGTGAAGACATAGAGTGGAATAATCCTGACGGATTAATGACACGTTTTGAATACCGTATTGATTATGGTACATCAGGAAAATCTGCTGGGAACAATGATCTTGGTTGGAATCATGCAAAAACATACGATGCAGGTATAAGCAAGAGCTCACTGTATTTTCGCCAAGGTTCGATAAAGCCAAGTAATGTACCTTTTTATAGTGCTTTTTCGACATCACCTTATTTTAACCCTAATGATTATGCGAAATTACATTTTCGATTACGATTTGAAGATCCTATAACTGAAAACTTTAGTGAATGGCGTTATTTTACTGTATGGATTCATTATGCAGATTAAAATTGTTACTAATGTTTGATTCAGAACATATAGCGCCTGTGTTTTATTGTGAGTACCTGTTTACATTTAACAGGTACCATTTTAGATTATAACGCATTTATATGATAGGAGTGGTTTGTTGCCTATTAGTATCTTGGTATTGTTTAGGTGTCATTCCAAATTGTTCTTTAAAGCATCGGCTAAAATAAGATTGGCTGGAAAAGCCAACATCGAAAGCGATATCTGAAATGCGTTTTCCTTGTTTTATCTGTTCAGCAGCCTGGTGCAAACGGTGTTTTTTAATAAAATCGGGAACACTTTGCCCCATTAGGGCTTTAAGTTTCCTCTGGAGCTGGCTTTCACTCATCGCTAAATGCTGACAAAGAAAAGCAACGTTCAAGTCATTTGAAGAGTAATTTTTTGCCACACAGGCTTCAAGATTTGTGAGAAATTTTTGATCTTTAAGTGTTAGTGTTGCAAATCGATTGGTATTTTTGAGTTCTTTTCCGTTACGTAAACTTTCACCTAAGAGAGTTCTTATATACAATAAATTTTGGCATCGTAAAATGAGTTCCTCAATATTAAAAGGCTTAGCAATATATTCATCAACATACAGACGCCATGCTACTTTTCGTGTTTCTATATCAGCTTTTGCTGTTAAAATAATGATAGGGATGTGGGACGTGCGTGAGTCATTTCTAACAATTTTTGAGAATTCAAATCCATCCTTTTTAGGCATCATTAAATCAGATATAATGAGATCAGGTACAAACTCTACAGCCATTGCTGTTCCTTCTACCCCATCGTTAGCAAAACGCAAATGATAGTAAGGATTTAGACCTTCGTATATGTATTCTCGCATTTCACTATTGTCTTCTACAACAAGAATAAAGGGTTTTTTTGAGTTTTCATCATTATTTGATATCAAGGCATTAATATCGATATTATTGGTAGGCTGAGATTTCAAGGTGAGTATTTCTTGTTGAATTGTATCGCTATTATAGTTTTCTGCAGTAAAAGAAGAGGGCTTATATTGTTGATTAAGTTGCGTTATATCGATTTGTTTAAAGCTTACGGTAAAAGTACTGCCTTTATGAAGTTGACTTTTAAGAGAAATACTACCTTGGTTGCTATTGACAAGTTGTTTCACTAAAGCTAGCCCAATGCCTGTTCCTGGCACTTGTTGACCTTGACTATCTTCGATACGCGTAAAACGTTCAAATATTTTTTCATGATTTTCTGGCGCTATTCCACGTCCTTGATCAGAAATTCTGATTTGAACCTGAGAGTTAGTGGATTTGGCACTAACATGAATAGTTTTATGAGGTTCTGAAAAATTGATAGCATTAGTGAGTAAATTAGTAATGATTTTTTCAAAGTTTTCTTGATCAATTAGAATAAAAAGTTCAGGTTCAATCGTATTATTGATATTTAATTGTCGTTCTTCAAGAAGACTGGCATATTGATTAATCATTATTGGAAGATAACCTGACACATCAAAAGGAAGCGCTTTAGGTGGCGACATGCTATTAAGTTTAGAAATATCTAATAATTGATTCACTAATTTTAATAAACGACTTGCATTACTAACAATGTTGTGAAGATCTTTTTTATTTTCGGGTTGTTTAATTAAGCGTAATAATTTATTGGCTGGTCCTAAAATTAATGTCAGTGGTGTTCTGAATTCATGGGATATATTAGCAAATAACTCTAAATTTTTCTTAAGCAATATTTCGATAGTTTGCTTTTGTTCGAGTGTTTCACGCATGCGAACAGCAATAACTTGCTCAAGTGATTTTGCTTTATTTTCTAAATGTCGAGTTCTGAGTTTTATCAGTTGATAAATCAATAATAAAGCGGCTAACACATAAAGGATTAGTAAAAAAGGAGATTGCCAAAAAGAGGGCATTATTTCAATCGTGAGTCCTGTGTAAGGTTGAGACTGATGAGATTTATCAAGAGCGATTTTGAATAGATAATGGCCAGATGATAAATTACTATATCTTATACGCTGATCTTGTCCCATTTTTATCCAATTATTGTCCCAATGGGTCAGTTGGACATGATAATCATAAGGCATAATCCGCGTATAATCGAGATTGGCATAGTCAATTTGCAATGCATTTTCCGAATGCTCAAGGTTTAAGTGCAATATTTTACCTGTAGTTTCATAAAAAGGTATTCTGATATTATTCACCAAGACATCTGCAATAACGATATTATCTTCGGATTGCTTGGACAATAAACCATTGAGATTGACACGATTCAAGCCCTTGCGTGTTCCCAGCCAAAGAATATTCTTTTCATCAATGGTGCCAATACTGACAATAATTGAACCGTATAACCCTTCCTGTTGATGAATGAGTGATTTAAGTTCTGAACCTTGCTCAGTTAAGGCGAGAAAATGATGGCCAGCAACCCAAATACCTTGATTATTTTTATCTTCGAAAATGCTTTTAATATGTGAGGACGGATAACCAGTCGTTTGATCAAAACATTGGAAACTTTGTGTGCTTTCATCAAATTTTGCCAAACCATCATTGGTAGCTAACCAAATTTCTTGAGTTTGTGTATTGATAATTTTATTAACAACGCGGTGGCATATGCCATTATTTTTCCCAGTATCTACCTTAAAAAAAATGGCTGTTTCACTCATTACACTATCTATTCTATGCAAACCAAAATTCGTAGCAATCCAAAGTCTGTCAGAGTCATCAAAATATAAATGAAAAATAAAATCGGTGTTTAAGATACCATGCTCATTCTCTATTAAAAAAGTTTTTGAAGAAATTTTGTAAGAATCGGTATTTAGATGAAATAAACCTTGATTATTAGTTCCAAACCAAAGCTTGCCATCAGGTGATTTTTTTAAAGCGGTGATAGATGTATTATTCTCAGATACGTTATCTATACTAGGAAATATTTTTTGAAATTTAAGAGATGATATGTTTGTAGGTGTCGAATGTTTTTCGGCAAAATATAATCCTACAGATGTTGCAAACCACCATTTATCAGATGTTTCTGTCATTTCATAAAAAAAAGCATTTTTTTCAATAAACTCAATATGATTAACAGTCCCATTTGCTTCATTAATATATTGTATTTTTCCTCCATCATAACCAGCCCAAATATTATTGTCTTGATCTTGATAAAC
>JBCCZV010000189.1:0-4541 GCA_039187085.1 Pseudomonadota bacterium | reverse complement strand
TTTTTAAGAACTTTAGTTCTAAAGAAAGCGCTGTAAATTTCACTTTTTTTATACAGAGTACACTATACTTAATTCGTGAAAAGGAATGAGACTGGGAAAATTTGAAGGATCGCTAGCACAAGGATAATAATGGAATAAGTGGTTAAAGGAACTAAAAATTGAAAGGGGCAAAAAGCCCCTTTTTTATTTGATAAATAAATTTAAAAACGATTAAATCTTGTATTGCTCTCTTGGATCAATGAATAAAATTAATTTTTGACCGGGTTGTAAATACTTTGAACCATTGAGCTGATTCCAGCTTATTAATTCTTTGACGCTCACATTAAACTTACTAGAAATTCGTGATAATGAATCACCACGTTTTACTGTATAACGAATTTTTTGGGCACTCAAATGTGGTGATGCAACTGCCTGTAAAGCTGTTGTATTTGGACTCGATGCGTTGTTAGGTAACCAAATAATCAGCTTTTGATTAATTCGTAAAGGATCACCAGGTGCCATACCATTCCATTTAGCTAAAGTTCTGACTGATACTTTGTAATGTCGAGCGATTTCCCAGAAGGTGTCTCCAGGTTTAACTTCGTAACGAACGCGTTTTTTACCAGGCTTAGCGTTTTCGAGCTTTGCCATACGTTGATCAAGCGAGCCCTTATAACTATCCATTTTGAATGCAGCGGTAGGAATCATCAATGTTTTACCAGAACGAATATTATGAGAATTTAAGTGATTCACTTTTTTTAACATGGATGTTGTTGTACCGTGTTTTTTAGCAATTGTGCCTAAGCTGTCTCCTGACTTGATCACATAACGTTTGAATTGAATCCAATCATTTGGTGACGTTTCTTCTAAAGCTTTTTTAAATGAGCTGGACTTATCGAGAGGGAGAACAATATGATTTTTGCCATAAGGTGAAGTACTCCATCGATTATACCCAGGATTTAATCGAAAAAACGTTTCAACACTGATATCAGCAAACTTAGCTGCTTTTGCTAAATCAATGGGACGTTCCATAACAACAATGTCAATGACTTTTTGATTTGGAATAGGACGCCATTTTAAACCGTTAGAGTGAGCGTTTCTTAATAAATCTGCTAAAGCTAACAGCTTAGGAACGTAGGCTTGGGTTTCTCGTGGTAATTTTAAAGACCAGAAGTCTGTCGGTTTATTTTTACGTTTATTGCGTCGAATAGCTTTCCTAACGTTACCTTCACCAGAATTGTAAGCTGCGAGAGCATGCATCCAGTTGCCCTTAAAAAATTTATTCAAGTAAACCAGGTAATCGAGAGCTGCGTGGGTTGAAGCAATCACATCTCTACGACCGTCATACCACCAGTTTTGTTGTAAGCCAAAGTGTTTTGCTGTTCCTGGGATAAATTGCCAAATGCCTGCGGCTCGTCCATGAGAATAGGCAAATGGGTTGTAAGCTGACTCAACGATAGGTAGTAAAGCGAGCTCTAACGGCAACTGACGACGTTCAATTTCTTCCACAATAAAATAGAGATAAGGCTCGGCTCGTTTAGAGACACGCATTAAGTAATCTGGGTGTTTGGCATACCAATTCTTTTCCTGAATGACTCTTTTTTTATTAGGCACTGTGAATGTCAGTTGTTGTCGGATACGTTCCCAAACGTCATTGGCGTAAGCGTCCATTTCGACGGCTTGATCAACATGGTAAAGGTCGACATAACCAAAACTAATATCATAGATAAAGTCCTTATTCTCTGAGGAGGAACGGTGACTTTCTGTGAGAATAGGAGAAAAGTCGCTTGGCAAAGGCAGGCTAGGATCTCGTTTATACTCTTCGTTTTCTGAATCAATAGATGTGCTTTCAAATAAGTGTGGTGCAAGCATTTTAGATTGTGATGAGCTTTCTAGGTGTTTACGGGAGGTTTTGGAATTATAACTTGCTAAAGTTATAGCTTGCTCATGAGAAGAGCTAACAGTCGAGGGGCTCGGTATTAACATTGATGTGATAAAGGATGAGCTCACAGGGTAAGAAATAAATCGCTGATGCGTCTTAGCTTGGGACAGCATGTTTGGCCAACAAAAAGTATAACGTTGACACAGTTCGGAAGAAGCTTCGTCTGTTGTTAGAACTTTATTCGATACTTTAAGATTATTATTGGTTTGGGTTTCGCCTTGATAGGTTGGTACTGAGCTACACGCAGTTATAAAGCTACAAGCCAAGGTTACGATTAAAGAGCGCATCATGTTTTTTCCACTTAATAATGATTTTTGACGAAATTGGCATTTTCTTCGTCAAATTGATAAAACTCAACAATATTTGACGCATTAAAAAAGAGCGTCATGATTTTGATGAGTCAATTAAACCTGGTTTATTAACGCAAGTCAGTTAGCGAATTCAAGAACTGACCACAAACTGGTCTTTCATACGACGAATAGCAGCGAATACCTCATTGTAAGCATCAAGTGGCTGACCAGTTGATTGAGTCGCTGAGTTTTTGATGCTGTCAAAGTGGCATCGTAGAAATGGATTAGTCGCTAATTCTAGGGAAAGTGATGAGGGTAATGTACATTTTCTTGCTGTTAGTAATTGATTACTCGCAATAATTCGTTTCTGGATATCTTTATTGCTAGGTTCAACGAATTCAGCGAATTTAAGATTAGCTAGTGTATATTCATGTGCACAGTATATTTCTGTATCTGAAGGTAACTGTGCTAACTTATTTAGTGAATTTACCATTTGTTGTGGTGTCCCTTCAAACAGTCGTCCGCAGCCAGCACCGAATAGAGTATCGCCGCAAAAAAGACGTTTTTTGGTGTAAAAAGCAATATGATCAAGCGTATGGCCTGGAACTTCCAAAACTTCAAAGTCTGTTTCTAAATTATTAAGATATACACAAGAGTCTTGTTTGACGGGATAAGTAATACTAGGTATCTTGCTCGAAGACGGCCCATAAACTTCGAGTTGTGCTGTTTTGGCTATTTGAGATGACACAAGTAGATCAGAAATACCACCTGTATGATCATGATGATGATGGGTGACAAAAATAGCCTCTAAAGTTAAATTCTTTCGTTGTAATGTCTCTATGACAGGTGCTGCATCACCAGGATCCACAACAACGGCATGGTTGTTTCTTATGTTTTGAATTAGCCAAATATAATTATCCTCAAAAGCAGGAATAGGAATCACGTTGAGCATGTTATAGACTACCGATACGTAAAGATGGATTAGATAAACAATAAAGAGAAATTCTGTGCAATGCAAATTCTTAAAAGTTTCTCTGTTGTTAAGCCATTAGATGACTGGCAAGCGCTTCCTGCTGGAACAAAAATCCAAGAAGCTGTTCAGGCTGAATTAGATCGGTGGCTTCCCATGTTTCATGGTCAGTTTATGCTGAAAATAGGCGCTTTATCGAACGATTTAAATACACAATGCGCTCCAATTACTCATCAGTTTTACGTCAATAAAAAAGAAAGCGTATCAGCGGATGTCGTGGCTAAATCGCGTGAGCTTCCATTCGCTTCAGATACCATCGATACCATCATTGCTGCTTTGGTGCTTGATTATACGCGTTACCCACATCAAGTCTTAAGAGAGATGCACCGCTGTTTGGATGGTGAAGGATATTTAGTGTTGGTAAATTTCAATCCATGGAGTTTTTGGGGGGCTGGAAAGTTATTGATGAGATTTACCGAAAGCCCTCTCTGGAAAGCTGGTTACTATTCACCATTTCGTATTCATGATTGGTTAAATCTTCTGGGATTTGAATTAGTGTCCAGTAAATTTGTAGGTTACACGCCTCCGTTTAGAAATTTACATTGGGAGTCTGTAGAATGGATGGGCTCAAAATACATGCCAGGACTAGGCGCTATCAATATAATCGTGGCTAAAAAGAAGATGTATCGAGTTATTCCATTGAAGTCATTATGGAAAAAAAGATCGCGATTAATTGTTGGCCAGTTAACCTAGCAAAAATTGTCTTCAAGAATAATTGTAGGTATACAAATTAATCACAATGAATCATCAAGTAGAAATATTCACAGATGGCGCTTGTCGCGGAAACCCTGGTCCCGGTGGCTGGGGAGTTTTACTCAGGTTTGGTGAAAAAGAAAAAGAGTTGTATGGGTATGAGGCCAATACCACTAACAATCGTATGGAACTGATGGCTGCAATACGTGGTTTGGAAGCTTTGCGAAGACCCTCGAATGTGGTTTTAACCACTGATTCACAATACGTGCGTCGTGGCATCATGGAATGGATGAAAAATTGGAAAAAAAATGGTTGGCGTACAGCTAATAAAAAACCTGTGAAAAATGCTGATTTATGGCAAGAGTTGGATACGATATCCCAGGAACATCAAGTCGACTGGCAATGGGTTAAGGGGCACAGCGGTCATACCGAAAATGATCGAGTTGATAGTTTAGCTAATAAAGCCATTGATGAAAATCACAACTAAATTATTTTACAAAACGTTCTTTTTTATTAAATTTGTAATCAAAAAATCCACCATCATAATTTTTGGAATTCTTTTATATTATGCGTCAAATTGTTTTAGATACAGAAACCACAGGGATTG
>JBCCZV010000188.1:0-4549 GCA_039187085.1 Pseudomonadota bacterium | reverse complement strand
ACATTAATGTCGAACATCTCAAATGAATACATACTTTAAATTAAAACCACAAATCATCAACTGTGAGGAGCGGATTTTAAATTGAAATGAAATTAAAATTAAATATTAATTTAATCGGTCGTTTGATATAATTTTTGCCGATTTTATTTTTTTATAGTGTTAAATTTGTTTGGAGGATGCAAGCTATATGAAAAACTTAAGAAATATGTGCCTGAGTGTATTCTTAATAATATTCGTGACTTTTGACTCGCCATCAATAGCTTATGATGGTTGGTCAAGTGGCGGAGGTACAATCGTTACTCGTTTTCGTATCTATCCCGATGGTTCTGCACTGCTGAATTTACAATCCGCTGAAAACCCCGGTGAATGCAGTGACTCCAGCTATATTTTATTGAAAGCTGATAGCCCAGAAAGACAATTTTCTGCTTTATTAGCAGCTTATATGGCACAAAAGCCTGTTCGATTAGCCCTTAATGGATGTAGCAGTAATAATAAAGCAGGCTACCCTGTTATCAGTGAAGTGTGGTTATATTAATAACTTAGAGTTCAATCAAGCACCTCACTGAGGTGCTTCGTCTCGGTCTTCCTTACCATAATCTCGAATAACTTGAGCCACTCGTAACCGATAATCCTGAAATAACCTTGCACGCCCTAGCTCTTGTGCGTTTCGATGTTGTTCTTGCTCTCGCCATTGATATATGGCCTCCTCATTTTCCCAAAATGAAAGCGATAACAGTTTGTTAGAGTTTTTAACACTTTGAAAGCGTTCTATTGAAATAAAACCTTTGATTTGAAATAGTTCTGATTTTAAATGTTCAGCTGCTTTAAAATATACAGCTTTATTTTTCTCATCTAATACTACTTCAAAAATAACAGCGATCATATGGCTGTTTTCCAATACGTTGATGGTACCACTTCTAAAAATGTTCTTTTTTCATTGATAATGAATTTTTCTTTCATAGCAAAACCAAAATTTGCTATGCCTTTTGGATGCGATTTTAATTGTTCACGATAAGCTTCGTAATCAGCTAAATGACTAAAGCTAATTAACCCATATGCAATATGATTGGTACCTTCATAAGGCAAAAAATAGCCGATGAGTTCTCCTCCTAACTGAGGAATAATTTGACCCCACTGCTCAGCATAATGTTGAAATTTTTGTCGATGTTCCGGTTTAATATGATATTCAATAAAGCAAGTTATTTTCATGTAAAGCCCTTTTCATATTTTTATTGGTTGAAAAATTTGTTATTTTACTTTTATAAAAATAAAGTGCTTCGATAGCTATCGAACTATGGAGACAACATTGGAACCTAATATAACGCGTATATCTCAAATGCTTGCTGAACCTTCACGAGCGCGCATGCTATTAGCCCTGATGAGCGGGCAAGCGATGACAGCAACAGAGCTTGCTTTAGAAGCCGATATTACAACCCAAACCGCCAGTAGCCACTTGGGCAAGCTATTGGATAGTGAACTTCTTTGTGTAAGAAAACAAGGACGCCATAAATATTTTCAAATCAATGATATTGATGTTGCAGAGCTTATTGAAAATTTACTGAGTGTTTCTTATAAACGTTCTAATACTCATCAATCTTTTGGCCCTAATGATATTGCGTTGCGCCGAGCACGCATCTGTTACGATCATCTTGCTGGCGAAATAGGGATAGAAATATTTAATGGCTTAATCAACCATCAAATCATCAAAAAACAGGCGAATACTATTGGTATAACCGAGTTAGGAGAAGTCTATTTAATAGAACTAATGGGAGAAAAATCTTTTCGTACATTAACCAAAAAACAACGCCCTTTTTGTAAAGCTTGTTTAGATTGGAGTGAGCGAAAAGACCATCTTGCAGGCAGTTTAGGCGCGTGGGTTTATCAAGATTTACTGTCGAAAAAACTAATTCGTAAAGCTAGAGATTCTCGAGCTATCACTTTAATGCCTAAAGCTTTGGCTTATATTAAAAAAAATTATTTCCTATCTTGAATGTATTTTACCGTTAAAATTTTGCCGATAAACACTAGGAGAGATACCAACAATTTTTCGAAAGTGATGGCGTAATGTCGCGGCATGCTCAAATCCAACACTATAAGCAATTTCATCAATAGAGTGCTGACTACTTTCTAATAATGATTTAACCTTTTCTATACGTTGTACAATGAGCCAAGCTTTGGGTGAAAGATTAAAATCATTACGAAATTTACGATCGAAAGTTCGACGAGACATTTTTGCTTTGTATGCAAAGGTATCAATATCGATAGGGGCTGATAAATTTTGTATTGCCCAGTCTAAAGCTTGGGAGAACTGGCTGGTTTTACGTGGCATGGGTGATTCGACAAATTGTGATTGACCGCCTTTACGATGGGCAGATAACACTAAACGTCTCGCGATTTGATTGGCAACTTGATGCCCTAAATCATAACGAATGACTTCTAATCCTAAATCAATCGCTGCAGCACTTCCAGCAGAACAACCAATGGTACCATCAAAACAATATAGAATATCTTCAACATAATCCACATCAGGAAACTTGGTTTTAAATGCTTTAGCATATTGCCAGTGTGTTGTTGCTTTACGATGATTGAAAAAACCTAAACTCGCCAGCAAAAAAGCACCAGAGCAAAAAGAAATAATACGTTTATTGGATTGATAAAAATGACAAATTTCTTGCCGAATACAACTTTCAACAGGTATATCATCGACCGGCCAACTCGGTACGATCAAAAAATCAAAACGACGAAGATCTTTTACGATAGGCGTTTGCAAAACGATGCCACCGAGCATATTCATTGGTTGCTGATGAAAAGTTATCACTTCACAATGATAATAATCATTGAGTTCGGGTCGTGGTAATGCAAAGAGCTCCAAAGCACAGCCCAATTCAAACATTGTTGCTCCTGGATACGTCAGTATTGCTGTATTCAAGAAAGACGAGCTCCTAAGTAAAACGGTATTATAAAAGTATACATTTGATTTTATACTAGAAATTCATGGATATTTGACATATAAAACACCAAGGTATCAATTTCACAAGATACCATATTCGATGAGAACAACTCTTTGATTTCTTATGATTTCGTTAAGCTCTTGAGTCACTTTAGACGAATAAATCATTAGCGTTCAAACAATAATATTTCAAAAAAACAATGATTTAATTATGGCTGAAAGTTAACGCTTATTGTCTTTCAAGCCAGTATAAAATAAAGCCTCCTACCTTTACAATCTCAAATTCATTGCATGAATTTCACATCAATCTTTGGGAGGTTTACATGACATCACGAGTATCAAGACCAAGTGCTGCTTGCAGCCAACGCGCATTAGCTCATTTTCAAGCGCTATTGGAGTTTGAAACGGACTGCTGGGATGTACATCATGCTATCAGTAATAACAGGCAAGATTTTGTTCTTCTCGATGTGAGAAGTGAAGCACTTTTTAAACAAGGGCATATATTAGCTGCGCACAATTTACCGGTCAATCAAATCCAGCAAGTCACCATGGAATCTTATTCAGAAAATACACTTTTTGTAGTTTACTGTGCGGGGCCTCATTGTAATGCAACAGAAAAGGCAGCCATTAAACTTGCAGAGCTGAATCGACCGGTAAAAAAAATGATTGGCGGTGTAACTGGCTGGCTTAATGAAGGTTTCGAACTCACACAATCAACTTAACGCATCATAACCCTGTATTTAACGCTTTTTGAACTATATCCATAACATTACAGTAGTCTGAGGCATTTTAAGTGGTCTTGAATCCGACAGATTACTTGTCTTGTAAACAGTTTTAGATATGATGCAACATATCACTTAACGATTAAAAATACATTTCGGAAAATGTTATAATGATAACTCGTCATCGCTTAACATTCTTTCGGGCGGGCCGCTTATACCATAGCAGATAGAAACGCACGTATTGATTATCTAAAACAGGATTTTTTCTCCATTTTCAAGTTTCTACTAACGGCTGCAATGTAATTTCTTCTTTATCTAACGCTAAGGACAACTCTTTTTTTCTCAGGCTAGAGTGCATAAAATCTCCAGTGACTTGATTATTTTTAAGCCAAAACAAACTGTTTCTTTTTGTATGATTTTTACCGGTATTCAAAGCAAACTCAGCCATTTTCAAGTAGCGCCACCAATGTTGTGTTTCTAACGGCTCGCCAACAAAAGGCATGCAAATCAAACTACCACTACAAGTAAAATCCAATTCCGTTTCTTCATCAATGAACAGAGCTTGTGCAGAGAGTTTTGCTAAAACCTCATGACTGTAGTCAGGAAGAACATTGATATTGGGGATAAAGGAAATATATAAAATTTCATCACCATCGAGACGCGCTATAACATCTTTGGCTTTTTTATGCTTTCTCAATCGCTTGGCTACTTCAACTAAAATCATATCACCGATATCATACCCATAATGGTTATTAATGTTTTTCATATCATCGACATCAAACACATATAAGACTAATAGCATTTCTGATTGCGATCTTTGAATATGACGATATTTTTTTATCAACTTTTTAAGTTCTGACTCCACACCTCTACGTTT
>JBCCZV010000187.1:0-4559 GCA_039187085.1 Pseudomonadota bacterium | reverse complement strand
TCTAGCTCTTCATTAAAATATAATTTTATTTTTTTTATGATTTCTTGTTTTTCATCTTTTGAAAATTGAATATCGTTCATTTTAAGAGTTCCTTTAATTCACATGCAACGAATATCATACCAATACTCATCCCAATTAAGAGTATTATGGTTGATGATGCTAAATAGACAATGGAGGTTATGGCCGGCCCGGAGCAACAACCATACAAACCCCTACCCACACCGAAAATAGAGGCACCCAAAATCAATCGGCAATCGATATTTTACTCCTATTCAGAATTGTCGAAATCATCTACGACGTTTGCAATCTTCGAGTAGTGTAACCGCCAGAAGACGGTTCATAGAGCGTATACGAATGGAAAATGATTAAAAATTACAAAATTCTCAAAAATTCCATCAAAGCTTCGCGTTCTTGTTGGTTAAGCCCAAGCTTCAACAGTAAATCTGTTGTTTTTGGAAATAATGGATCGTTGACAAACTCTTTACGCGGTCTAGGCCTCGGACCACCGGCATTATACTGTAAAACTAAACCTTCCAATGAAACTTGTAAACCATCATGCATCCAGGGAGCTGTTTGGCTCATACCAATTAATGACGGAGTGCGAAAAGCGCCAGAGTCTTCCGCTTTTTTCGTTACTTTATAGCGACCAATATCTTCAAGTTCACGGCCGTAATAATGAAAACCCGTTACATGAAACTGATTGTCACTCATTAATGCGCCGTTGTGGCATGTCATACACTTTCCTTTTGTGCGAAACACATGTAAGCCTTGAAGTTGCTGAGGCGACAAAAGAGCAACTGCTTGTTCAGGGTTTTTAAACGCAGTATTGATAAATTGGGTAAATAGGGTTTGTGGCGCAGGGATGCTGCGCTCAAACGCCACCAGCGCTTTAGCTAAAGTTTCGGTTGTAATGGTTTCTTGACCATAAATCTGTTTAAATTGCTTAGGATAATCAGCATGAGCATTTAGCCTTGCAATCGCTTGCTTTAAAGGTAACCCCATTTCTTTCGGATCTTCAATAGGCATTAAAGCCTGTTGTTCAGCGGTTTTAGCGCGGCCATCCCAAAAAAATGTTTCCCAATGATCTAAACCAAAAATAGCAGGTGTATTACGTCGTCCTTGTTGTTTATCAATGCCAATGGCTTGGCCTAATCCGTCGGCAAAGGTTTGGTTAGCATCATGACAAGTCGCGCAGCTTACAGTTTTATCCAGAGAGAGGATAGGATCATGAAACAAACGTGAACCCAAAGCCGTAGCATCCTTGGAGGGTGCAGCTTTAAGTAAGGTGAGTGGCGTTAAAGGAGGAACTTTTCGTTGATCTGCGGTTTCAACTTTAGGCCAGTTTGATGGTGTTACAGAATATTGCTTAGCTAAATCTTTCGCATGGATGGGCAGACAAAATAACAACAAAATCCATTGAAGCAATGCGGTAGACATAATCTTAGTTACCATTTAAATAAAAATATATAGCGTAGGCACCAATGCGCCTAAAGCAATCAACCAACCACGCCTTCTTCCTAGAGCTCGATGTTTACCGCGCACCATAAACAAGGCAGAAATGGCTAAATACAGCAAACAAATCGCATAAATATCAGAGAAAACTATCCAGCCATGTTTGGCTTCATTTAAATGCAATCGATTAAAATGCGGCAGAATAGGGCGGGCTTCAATCATTTCGAAAAGGGCTTTCTGTTGGCCTGAGTGAAACGTTAAAGTATGCCCCTCATCAAAAAATAATTTAAAAACGTGTTTGGATTCCCAATAACTGGCTTTAACAGCGCGTTTTAAGTCAAAGTTTTTTAACAAGTTTTTAATGATGAGCTCATCTTTTAATTCAACATCTATCTGAACGGGTTTTTCGATGCGGGTGACCTGATAATTAGGATTGAAGTCTCGGATATGATTTAGTGCCAAACCTGAAATAGCAAAAACGATGGTAAGCCCAATACTAAAATAGCCCACATCGCGATGCAGGCTTCGATTCAATTTAAACCAAAAATTGCGTTTAAACTTAATCAAGTATTTTGACTCCAACAGGTACCACTTGATAAATCGACATAGGCTCTGTAACAGATTCAGGATCGAACTTTTCACCGTCTCTTTTAGCTAGAGATGCTAAGTAGTGTTTAGTTTGAGGCAATGAAAGTGGTATAGCATTCATGGTGCCAGTAGCGATGGCTTTGCGACCTTTGGTGTGTAATGGGAAAACCATATCACCGTCTCGGACCTTTAAACGTAACTTTTGGAAACGTTTATCGGAAGCCAAATCTACCCAACAACCGCGTTTTTGGCACACACCAACAATAGTGCCGGAAACAGTTACTTTTTTGCCAACGTGGTTTTCAGGCGTTTCTAATAATTTAGAGATTGGGGTGACCTGTTCTTCCTTAACAGTTTCTCCAAAATGTAAAGGTTTTGCCACTAAGTTGGCACTAGTGATAAACAGCGTAATAAAGAGTAAAGGTAATTTCATGATAAAGCCTCTGTGCATTATTAAAAGAGATAAGTTATTGATACTGGTAACTTAACCCTAACCAAAGTTGCCGACCTGGTTCAATACCGCTTTGGCCGTTATTAACTGTGTAGGTGCGACGATTAAACAAATTGAGTATATCCAAGTCAAGTGATAATTTTTGTCGAGGACTTATTGAATAATCCCAGTTCACCCCTAAATTAATAAAAACACGGGATTCTTTCTTCTCTTCTCTATAAACTGGCACAATTAGGTAGTTAGCCTGGCAAGTATCGCAAGTTTGTATGAGAATATTCGATAGTGTAAAACTACCAGTATTGACAGCAGTTTTATACGCACTACTATAATTCCCTGATGCCACTAAAGTTAATTGTTCGAACCATGTGCGGGACCACCCAAAGCTTGCGGTAAAAGGGCGTCCGAAGTTTGATTTAATCACATTTAACTCAGCCCTTGAAATCTCTTGACCCTCATAATAAACCAGATCATCACGCCTAGTCCCATCAATAGAATTTGTGTAATCGTTGACATTTGAAGTATTGGTTTGATGCGATAGGTTAAACCAAAAATTATGCTCGTAGAATCGACCATTCCATGATAAAGAAAATCGTTCACTTTCACCGTAACCTAAATTATTGAGTTGGAGATAAGAATATCCATCAGCTTCTCTTATAGGTTCCTCATTGGTGGCTAATTGGTCATTTTTTTCTCGGTAAACATATTTGATGGCCCAGGTACCCCATGTATTTAAAGATTGTTTCCAAGCAATGAGCAGTTCATCATCATAGGGCGTGTCTACATCCACAAAACGATAACGAAAATCTGTTACAAAAGAAGAGTCGAGCCAGCTTTGTAAAAAGCCATCTCTAATAGTTCGATATTGAAGAAAGGTAGGAATCTTTTGTTCATTGATTCGATCGGCGAGCAGTCCAACATCATAATAACGATTTAATCCTACAATAGCGGCAGCGGACCGATCACCAAAAATATCGTAACTCAGGCTAAATCTAGGTGCGAGATTGAGGTTCTCAAAAATGTTATCATAATCAGCACGCAAGCCAAGATATACACTCAAAGCATCTATTGTGATGTCATTTGAGGCAAACAGTGAATAGCGCATCAAATCGACTTGGATATCCTCTTGAGGATTGACGAGGCGCGTTCGAAAATACTGAGGAGTAATCAGAATATTATCGGAATAGGCTTCAATATGCTCAGGGTTGGTAAAATCTATTTCACCACCCAGTCTTGCCTCAAGTTCTTCAATGGGTGAAATTAACGTTAACTCCACACAATCAGTGGTGTAACCGCTACAGTTTAGAGGTTGTGTGCCTAAAGCTGTACTGTATTGAACGGCGTTACTGTATTCAAAATGATCGATTTGACGTAATCTTTGAATCTCTTCGTAATCGACTTGCGCTCCCATTTGAAAATGATGTGTGCTTCCGGCCCAATGAAATTCATTAAAGGAAAACTTAGTTTTTGATGTCAAGCTAGTTTGAGTATTTTCCAAATTGCCAGTGCCTCCTTCTTGGGACAATAGCACTGAACCTTGTGATTGATTTGCTTCTTGCCCCCATTCTCGTCCACGAGCTTGAATCCATGAATAGTAGTGAGGGGGAGCCTGTCGAGATTTTTCACTTAAATTGCCACTCAATGAAAAATCAAGCTCGCCATATTTCAAAGCATGGTTAATTTTCAAGGCCGTACCATAAGCCCCACCATCTGTTGTATAATCACTATTAAGCACATCGCGTAAAAAGTCTTTTTCTTCATAGGGTGCGTAAATGAAGGATACATCGAGCTGATCAAGCCAGCCATCTCGATAACTATATTTTGTTAATAAATTGATATTACTTCTTTCTTTGTTTTTGGTTTCACCCAAAGAGATATCTGAAACAATACTTTCAAGATAATTAGCACTAAAAAGAATGCCATGCTGCTCAGTAATTTTTTGACCTAGCGTTAAGGAATAATTTTGTTTATCAAATTGGGGACTGGCTAAGCCTTGTGTATCCAATCGATTGTTTTCGCCGTTAAGCATATGGAAATCGACAAGAGTATTATCAGTTCCGCGAACTTTGAG
>JBCCZV010000186.1:0-4585 GCA_039187085.1 Pseudomonadota bacterium | reverse complement strand
GGATGATAGAGCATTTCTTTTATTTTTAATGTTCATGGTTAAAAATAAAAACAAAAATTTTAAAAGATTAAAGAATTAAAAAAATATAAAAAAACAATACTAAAGCATTGCGTAAATCATAGAGTGAAAGTTTTTATTTTTGTTTTATAAGTTTTTTTGTTTCCATTAAGATTTTTTTACGATGGATGTTTTTCATACTTTTTTACGATGGAGATTTGTAACATTTTTTTATAGGATGATTTGACTTAGGCCACTTTGGCTGCTAACTGAGAATCATCTTGTGCAAATTCAGCAATATAAAAATAAATCCGGTTTAGATTTGACGTACGCCGTCAAGCAAACCAAAACAAATTCTGATTGGTTAGTTTTAATATTTCCTTTTGGACTTAAGGTCGAGTTTGCTAAAGCCTTCTTTGATCAGTTTGGTGATGCCTATTCATTGCTGTGTTGTGAGTCGAGACTGATTTTTAATGATGTTGAACAATATCAACCACAACCCGCCGATTTTGAAATTCAACAACACGTTAATGATATCTTAGAGCTGTGTACCAGCTTGGATATCGAAGATGCGTGCCTAATTGGTTACTGTTCAGGAGCGGGTGTTGCCATTTCTCTAGTCAATCAATATCCCGAAAAATTTACGCGCTTATTATTGGTTCATGGTGAATATGCCATGCTCAACCAATCTGAATGCGTCACTCAGATTGGTAGGGATATCGATAGTATTCTTCCTTTAGCGGGAGCGAGTCCAGACAATGCAAAAATGATTATGCAGAGCCTGGGCAATACGAATAAGGTGGATACAGACGATATTTCTGGTCACGCCGATCTTAATCTTCCTTACTCGGATCATCGTTACTTATATCGTTATGCGAATAGTTATTTGGCCTATAAAACGGTGGACTTTGCGGAACGCGCCAAACACATTAAGTTGAAGACATGGGTATTGACCGGCAATAAAGATATACATACTAATGTCGCTAGCTCTAGTCTTATCCATTCCAACTTGTCCGATTCAGATATGTATGTCGATGAGCATGCTGATCATTACGGTATTCTGCGTCATAACTCCAATACACTTGCCCATATTAACTTGATCGTATCGGGTGAGTTATGAATAGTCATATTGGTTATTCAACCATACAGCAGCTCTTTCAATTGCAGGTACAAAAAACGCCTGACAATATAGCGCTGATTTTTGGAGAGCTAAAGGTTAGCTATCAACAACTTGATCTTCTAAGCAATAGCCTTGCCGCTATATTGAAACAACACGAGGTTAAAGAAAAAGACATCGTTGGTATCCACATGGATCGTCACCCTAATGTGATTATCGTCATGTTGGCAATACTCAAATGCGGCGCTGCTTATTTGCCTCTTGATAAGGTAAACCCTTATAGCAGAAATCGCTCACATGTTGATGATTGCCAGGTGAAACTAGTTATTACTGATGTCGATAACGCCGCGCCTAATCCGCTAGCAGAGCAGCAGTTGTTTATTGATAAGCGTGAGCTGTACCGACATGTTGATGAAGACATGCAAACGGTTCAGGGAACAAGCGAAGATGTGGCTTATGTCATGTTTACGTCAGGCTCTACCGGTAAACCTAAAGGAGTGGTGGTTGCACATAAAGGTATCAGAAGACTGGTCATTGCTCAGGATTACATTGCAATAGATAGCCAAGACAAAATACTGCAATTTTCCTCTCTGTCATTTGATGCCGCTACCTTTGAAATATGGGGCGCACTACTCAACGGTGCGACCTTGGTACTTTATTCGGGTGATGGTTTGGATCCAAACCATTTTAAAGACGAAATCAACAGCCACAGTGTGACGATAGTGTTTATGACGACGGCACTGTTTCATTTGATTGCGAATCGCTTTATTCGTGCTTTCTCCGGCTTGAAATATTTATTGACGGGTGGTGATGTACTTTACCCCAGATTAGTTAATAAGGTGGCAGATACTTATCCGCAATTGCATTTAATTATCTGTTACGGCCCGACCGAAAATACCACCTTTACCACTACGCATCCCATTACCAACGACAATCGGCCAGATTCCAATGTTCCTATTGGAAAAGCCATACGTGGCACTCAAGTACATCTACTTAATGAAGATTTTCGTCCCTGTGAAGTTGGAGAAGAAGGTGAGTTGTTCACCTCTGGTGAGGGTGTCGCACTCGGCTATTTAAATCGTTCTTATTCGCTCGCAGAATTTTTTATGGATGAAACCATTGCACCTGGAGTGATATATAGAACAGGTGACATTGTAAGACGCAATCACAAGGATGAACTCGAATTTGTTGGGCGTAAAGATAATCAAATCAAAATTAGAGGCTTCAGGGCTTCGATCGAAGAAATTCAAAAGACAGTCAATCAATTAACATCAGTCAAAGACGCTATTGTGGTGATTGATAAATACGACAATGGCGATCAGCAGTTGGTTGCTTATATACAGCTACAAGAAGGTATTGAAACAACCTCTGGGCTATTAAGAAAGCAGTTGTTAGCTGTCATGCCGAACTATATGGTGCCAGATCGTCTGATAATTAAGAAGGATTTTCCCATCAACAAAAACGGGAAAATTTGCAGAGCAACTCTGAAAGCAGAATTCGTTGAACAAAAAGGTATGAAAGATGAATAACAAATTAAACATTGAAAACATAATTACTAGCTTAATTAGAGAAAAAGATGCACTAAAAGATATCAGTCCCGATCAAGATTTTTTTGATTTCGGTGCTTCTTCACTCACTATCGTTGATCTTCAGTTACAACTTGAGCAAGCAACAGGATTGAAAGTGCCAACCGGTCAATTAATGATTAACCCCACGATTAACGGCTGGCTTCAGCTTTACTCGAAAACAAACTAATAGGAATCAAACGCGTTATGAAAAAGTTTGCATTAACTTCACAAGAAATTGCTGATTTTCGTAAAAATGGTTTTGCAGGTCCGTTTGATTTGTACGAAGCAGATGAAATCATAGAGAAGTACAAGCACATTCGTGCTAAATTATTCGATCGCTCTAACGCGATTTATGATTTGCCAGTAGACAGTGTGATTGCTGGGTATGATCGCCACTTTGATGTTGACGAACTCAGTGAGCATATCATGCGACGTGAAATCGTTGACAAAGTAGAAGGCATATTAGGGCCCGATGTGATTTGCTGGCGCAGTGAAATGTTCCCCAAATACCCAGGAGATGCGGGTACCGATTGGCATCAAGCGGATACTTTTGGTGGGCCTTCTGGTGGCACTCCACATATTGTTTGGCCAATGAATTCAGAGTTTGGTGGCGCATTAACGGTTTGGACAGCCTTGACAGAAGTTACTGAAAAAAATGGTTGTCTACGTTTTATTCCTGGAACTCATGAGGAAATGTTTTTTGACGAGTCTAAGGGTATGGAATACGACCCCAATAAAAATGCCAGTGAAGTTCGTGAAGGTATGAAGCGTGCTTTCTTTGGTTATGACTACCGCAATATGCAAAAAGATCCTGACTGGGTGCCGGATGAAGCTGATGCCGTATCTATGGAAATGAAAGCGGGCCAGTTCGTTATTTTCTGGTCAACATTGATGCATTCATCATTTCCCAATTCAACAACCAATCAAACTCGGATGGCAACAGCATGCCGTTATTTGCCGTCTAGTGTGGCTGTGTATCCTGGTGTAAGCCAACTTGAAGAATTTGGTAGTTCAGTGTCTTTGGACAAGTTTGGTGTTGTAACTGTGGCTGGAGAAAGTCATAACAACCAAAACAAAATCGCGAAACAAAGCGCAACAGGTTATGAGTTTGCCCTAGCTGAATAAGCTGATATTTAGGCATTTTAACTCTGTGTGATTAACCTGCTCTTACGCCTCAATCTGATAGGTCTTAGATATGAAATCTCGTTGGTTTGTCATCCCAAACGTCAGGCCCCAGGCCAGGTTGCGGCTATTTTGCTTCCCTTATGCAGCAGGAAATGCCTCTACGTATCTGGGATGGATCGAATATCTTCCCGAAGATGTCGAACTTGTCGTTGTGCAACCTCCGGGTAGAGCCAATCGGATTGCAGAAACACCCATCAATACGATGCCAGATATGGTCAAGCAGGTGGCAGATGAAATGGAGGCTTTGTTAGATAAGCCTTATTGCTTGTTTGGCCATAGCCTAGGCAGCAGAGTCGCTTTTGAAGTGATGCTGTTGGCTCGGTCAAAGGGTTGGCCCATGCCGCGTCACTATATCGCATCGGGAAGTTCTGCCCCTCATGTTTGTAGAGAACACAAACATGTTTCTCATTTAACCGATGAAGAGTTTATTGAAGGGTTGATGCGTTTTGACGGCCCAATTGAAAAAATTATTTCCAATCAAGAATTGGTTGAATTGTTTCTGCCATTGTTACGTGCTGATTTTAATATTGCCGACACTTACAGCAAACAACCGGGTGTACCTCTCAATGTTCCGTTTACGGTACTAGGTGGCTGTAATGATGAAGATGCAATGCCTCATGAATTACCGAGTTGGAACCAGCACTTTAGCCGGGAAGGACAAATAGTATTGTTTGAAGGTAACCACTTTTTTATTGAAAGTGCGCAGTCAGAGGTCGCT
>JBCCZV010000185.1:0-4719 GCA_039187085.1 Pseudomonadota bacterium | reverse complement strand
GCAAATTCAATCAGCATCTGATCTCCAGAATATTTTCGTTTTTAGACATCGATGAAAGTCATAAAATATTTCTGGCAGCTTCAGAAACATTCGGAGAATATGGTGTTATCGCTGCTTAAAACTGTACGAAGTATTGTTAAATACAAAATAGGCACAATCACCGTTTGGCCACGAATCACGCGTTTTTCTGGCCAGATCATGTCTGCGGGTGCGTTAATGCGAGAAACCGCATCTCCGGATGGATACTTTAAAGCATCCCCATAGGTTAAGTGACTAAACCCGGTGGTTTTTAATGTGGTTTGGGTAAAGGCTTTGTTATATAAATCTTGGATTTGCTGTGCTTCTGTTTTGTCGGCAAAAATCAGAGAGCGGCCTAGCATTTGCCAAATTTGGGTTCGTATATAACGAGACTGCACAAAAGTACTGCCCACGAGCTTTGGCTGCTCATGAATAGGTAAAACTAATGTGATATCGCCCGTCATGATGGGAACCATAGTCGGCTCACCTAACATCGCGATATTTTGTTCGTATAAGCGCTGATAGAAATCTTCAGCAGAATAATAACGCGTGGACTCCGAGCTTTTTAAAAAGTCGAGTTCGGAGTAAGTGCCCTTCGCGTTGACTTGAAAGTGTTCGTCAGAGGCCAACTCTTGATTGATGACATCGTCCGGTAAAAATTCTATCACTGAGGCGACAGCAGGCGATGTCCATTGAAACAAAAGAATAAATATTGAAAAATAGCCTGTCACTCTTCGCCATAGAGGCAATTTGCGAGAGGAAAGTGTCTTGGATTGGTTTAGGTTATTCATCATGCATTCCTCCCTTAGTTACAGACCCAAATACGCCATAAATTCATTGACTTTAGCCACAACATAATCGTAATACTCTACAGCGAGCTCATAAATGGACTGGGTGACACTCTCAAAAGTTAAGGTGCCAGTTGTGGTATTGACGACATTTTGTTCTATGGTGATAGCATTGTTATCTGGGTCAAAATCAATAACATTGTATACGCCAACACCTGTAAACAGCTCTGGGGCGGCAAGAATAGCCATATCGTGTACATAGTCTTCAAGCGGGCTGAAATCGCCACCATAGAAATCGACACTGGGCCCGTTAAACGTATTTTGAACAAAAAGTAGAGAGTTTAATGCATTCGCATTGACACTGATATTCTCTGTGTTACTTAAGACGGTTTCTCGAAACAAACAATTTGGGATAGTTCCATAGCCATAAGCGTCGTTTAAACAATTATTTTCAACGACAGTATATTCGGATACCGTTCCAACTTTCGTATGCACAACACCAATATCACGAAAGGTATTAACATCGACTTTTGCTGAGTCAAATACTTCGATGGATGAAGTTTCATTGGTGATTTTCCTCGCTTTAATCTCCAAATTGCCCATGGCGACGATTCGCGCTGGAGGGGAGTAAACGGTAGTCTTAGAAGTTACTGTATTTTCTGTTGAAGAAGTTTCTGTATCTAACTCATTAACAACGATATAGCGTTGATTTTTTATGTCACAACTCGTATAAAAACTCACTCCATTGCTATAAGTCTGAAAATTACCGCACTCAGCTTTAAAACCACCAGACCCACTGTTAACGATCATCAATGCTGAAACATTTTTTATGGAAGAGGTGGCTTGAATTTCAAGTTGATTTTCAGCAGAAATCATCACTTGATTTAATGTGTTCGTATCTAATACGACTTCACCGTCAGCTTGAATATTGGTTGTATAAAAAGGATTGATATTGAGAAAGTTTTCGACATTGATTTTTATGTTTTTCGCAATAATTTTAGAATCCACGACATCATTCGCGTTTATCGTTTTCGTGAATGATTCATACTGAGCTAAATAGCCAATTTTTTTTAATCCATCAGCCATTAAAATACGATTTTCATGTCGGTTAGGACCAGGAGGCAAAACTACGCCAAAACCTGAGTCTGGTTCTCCTGTATTATTTTCTACCTCGGTATATTGGATATCGGTTTGAATATTATCCACACCGGTTTCACCGTTTACCAGACGGCTTCTCGATTCAATGATTATGGTATCGGCTAAAAGTTTTCCACCATTTAAATTCAAAACACCGCCATTAACGTCTTTAAAGATACCTACTTTAGGTGATGCACCCGCATACAGCTCCAGCCGAGTTTCTGATTCAATAAGACTGTAGTTTCTTATGCTTGCACCCGCTGCTAACGAGGTTGAGTAACCATAGATGGTACCTTCATGAATTACGTCACCACGAGATAGCGCAATAATTTGCACACTGGTCCCATCAATCACAGCACCCGCATTGATGAAAACATCATAAGACCCGGTTATTTCAACTTTTCCTTCACTGTGAATGCGGCCATTAATTTCCAAATCGGCTTCTTTGGGATAAACCCTTTCAATCATCACGGCTTCATCAACGGCTTTAACACTGCCTTGGTAATAGTTGGAAGCGACTAAGTCTGTGCGAGTATCGATGTGCGTATTCAGAGAAAGCGTTTTTGAAGTCACAATATTGACTGCTGTACTGTTAATGACGCCTGCTAAAGTGGCATTCGTTGCGTCCTCACCAAAGGCTTTAACTTGTTGTGTTTCGTAATCCCATACCATTTCACCCATAAAGAGATTGAAGCTACCACCGCCTAGACTGTAACGGCCATTGGCATTATTGATGTAACCTCCGCTAGACGGGTTAACACGCTGATGCGTGGTATTGGTTCCATTGAGTAGGATGGTGTCTGCCAGCAAATCGACACTGATAGCGCCAGGCGCTGACAAATTGCTAACTGACAATTGACGCGATTGGGTTGCTGTGAACTGGCCGAGCGTAGAGGCTGAAGCTGTAATGCTATTGATGGTGGCTGAGGCTAAAGTGGCTCGATAAACGTTTTCAATGCGACAATTTGTGCAGGCGAATTGTCCGGATGTGGCCATAAAAACCACATCGACTTTGGGGCCCAACACACGGATGGTGTCACTTAAGGTTATCTCCGGGGCCGCAATCACGATGGTCCGAATCGAAGGATTACCCAATGCATTTCTTTGTAGATTCAATATATTTAATGGCTGATCAATTTTAAATTGCGAGAATTGATTGAAAGAGATGCCATGGGGATTGGGTGCCGCCAAATTTACATTGTGTCCGTTGGATAGATGGGATACGGAAACACCAGCAGATTGTGGGGAAATTTGACTCGCTATAACCTCTGTATTGAACCAAACGATTGTTGCCAATACCAAAAATCTATGAAAACTTGTCATGAAATTTGCTCACCAATTAACCAAAACAAAAGTTCGCTCGATTCTAGCAAGCTGTCGATTATTTTCAATAAAAAAGTGAATTATTATTCACAATTTAATGATTAAGTTTTCGCCCGAAAATTCGCTTAAATTTACGTAAAAACAAATTCGTTTAAATTCACAAGAATGCATTATTGGTGCTTTTTTAGCTTGACAACTTAAAAACATCAAATGATAATCATTCTCATTACATTATTTAAAACACCGGAGATTGTTATGAATAATACTTGGAAAACGCTCACTAAAGATGGGAATGACGCTTTTGATCTTTGCGATCATTTCTCGGCAGAAATGAAATATATCGCAGCACTAGAGGTGGCCAAACATGATTTCCAATATACTTCAAAACCTGACGATGCGGTTTCGCAGGTTATCGTCTCCTACCTCAACTTGGCAGATAATTACATTGAGATGAAGATGATAGAACAAGCCACCACGTTTCTATTGCAAGCATTCCGAGCTATGGAGCATTTAGAGCAAAGAACGTTACCCGATGATTGGAAACACGCCTGCTTTCAAGGTAAACGACGTATCGTGGAAGCTTTTTGGGCCTTGAAGAAACATCACCCCGATTTACCCTTGTGTGAAAAGTGTTACGCGAAAATTTTTGGTACAGAGGGTCATGAAATGGCTCATCAAACGTTACACTAATCAATAGTTTATTTGCGTTTACATTATTTAGCGCATTTCTCGCTGTGTTTTATAGAGATAGTTAGTCAGCTTGTTAGCAATATGTTATGTTGGCTCTCAATAACACCTTGTTGTGAGAGCTAAAAATGATTTATCTGTTAATGAATGGCCAAGTTTCCGTATTCATATTAATACTTATCGCCATAATTATTTCTTTAACCTTTCATGAATGGGGACATGCACGTGCGGCAAAGTATTTTGGCGACAATACTGCTGAGCAAATGGGACGCCTTACATTAAACCCAGCAGCACACATTGATCCTCTTGGCTTATTAATGGTCGCCGTTGTCGGCTTTGGCTTTGCCAAGCCAGTTCCAACCAATCCGCGTAATTTTCGTGTACATTGGGCAGATTTTTATGTGGCAGCAGCAGGGCCCTTGATGAACCTCGTTTTGGCCATCTTTTTTGCCAACCTGTACACATTAGGCTTAAAAATGGGCTGGGAATTTTTTTACGGTGAAGGCCAACAAATCTTTTTTAGCTATTTAGTGATTATTAATATTGTTCTAATGCTGTTTAATCTCATTCCTTTAGGGCCATTAGATGGCCACTACATTTTTCCGTATTTTCTTCCTAAAGACATGGCTTATCGCTACCGTATATTAAATGCACAATACGGCAGCCTCTTATTAATGGGATTGGTGGTACTCAGTATTGTCGGCGTGCCTATTTTCCGTTTCATTATGAGCATAGGCCAAAGCATTATGCCCTACTTAGTGTTTGT
>JBCCZV010000184.1:0-4809 GCA_039187085.1 Pseudomonadota bacterium | reverse complement strand
GGCCGACCCCGAGATCAACCTCGCCGTCCGGCGCAGGCTCGCGACGTACGCCGACTTCGGCGCCGGCGCGATCGCGCCGACGTGGCCGCTCGAGGCAGAAGGCATCCGCAGGATTTTTGGTTGCAACGAAAAATATTCATGCTCATTCATTGTTTGCTAGGTCTCATTTCTGAATATTTTATGACATTGACTTTGAAATAGTCGTTGACATTTAAAGTTTCAAAAAAACAAAAAAATACATTTAAGAAAATAGTTTTAAGAAATGGCTTAGTACTGAACTAACTTCTATCAAGACGGGTCTGATTCAGTGTGTTAATCTCAAAATATTATGTGTTGTACACATAAGTTTATAATCATAATAAATGAGGATTACATATAATGAATTTAACCATTAATTGGGTAATAAAACTCTTATTTTGTTTGGTTGTTATCGGTGTTTCCCAGGTGTCTGGGGCAAAAGTCACTTTCCCAACAATGAACGTCTCAATATCGTCTCCCCAATCGCTCAATTATGTTGTTTCAAGCATTGGATTAAAACGCATACAGTTGGATGTTAGCATAACAAAAGGTTTTTCTAATCTATCCATTGTTTCAGGAGATACTATTCTGGTAGACAATATTGATATCCCTAATGCGGGTACGCATCAGCTCAATACTCTTGTGAAATTCAACAATACGGGTAATACAGAATTAAAGCTGGTTGTTAGGGGTGAGTCTATGACTATTTCGCAAATGACGATCGAAGACGTTGTTACATCGATGACTATTCCCGAGTATAACGATGTTTCCAAAGAAATTGGTTTGCTCGATGAACCTAGCTTGAAATACGGTGGTCCTTCTGTAGCAGATATGAATAATGATGGTCATTATGAATTGATACTTAACAATCATAATGATGCAGCCAATAAATTATTTTGGAATAATGGCAATGGCACATTAACGCAAAATAATGGAGATTTAGCGTTATGGAATAGGATGGACTTGCACGGTTCTGCTGCAGGAGATTATGACAATGATGGTGATCTTGATTTAGTTATCGCTGTTGGAGGCGGTAATGGCACTAATCCCAAGCCACCGGTTTTTTATGCGAATAATAACGGTAATTTAAATCTTTCTTCTACCGGTGCTTCTGAAGTTGGGATCGCTGTCGGTGCAAGAGGTCGTTCACCTCGATGGGTTGATTTTGATTTGGATGGTGATTTAGATTTGGCGCTTTTTAATAATGGTCTGCATAATTTTCACAAAAATAATGGTAATGGTACTTTTAGCCCAGTAAATGTGGCTGGATTAGAAACAGCAGACGGAGATCGTGTATTAGTAACCGACTTAAATAACGATAACATTGATGATATTGTGTTATTCTCGCCGCTGTCAGTTTGGAAAGGTAACGGTAATTTTACATTTACCAATATGAGTAACACATGGTTACCATCGTCTTTATTAAATACAGGCCAAATTTTGGCGGCTGTTGATGTTGACATCGATAATGATGGTGATTTTGATCTTTATTTGGCAAGAGGAACCAGCGCTAATGGTTCTGCGGACTTTGATATCAGCCAACAGGAAGTGGATTTAAGATTAACAGGTAATTCAGGTAGAACACCTTTTGAAGTTTCGACGTCTGGCTCATTAGTTTTAAAAGATTTTGAAACGGTTTATCGTAGCACCTATGACGGTGATTTTCCTTTATTTCTGGGCAGCACAAAACAGCGACAGGATCTGGCGAATACAGATACCACTTTCACTATCACTCGAGGAGCTGCAGCCGGTTGGGCACAATCTAGAGAAGAAAATGGGCTTTACATTGGCTATGTTGGTGATGACAAGTGGCAGTTAGAATCTGTAAGAAATGACAATATCTATTGGTCTATCAGTTTTACGCTATTTGGCGTTAATGATTTTTCTGCAAATTGGCAGCCTTTTAACCGTAATTTGCAAGACATATTGCTCAGAAATGATGGTAATAAGTTTGTAGAGGTTTCAAAAGATTGGAACATACCCGTTGGTGGCAATCATTGGGGGGTAACCGCTGGAGATTTTAATAACGATGGCTTTAATGATCTCTATGTTTATCGCTTTGCTTTTGTTAAACATCGTGTATCGGATTATTTCTTGTTAAATACGGGGGATAATCGTTTTGAGCTAACAACGCATCATCAAGCGAACAATGTTGGTGCGAGAAGTCATGGAGATATGGGGCAAGCTTTTGATTTTGACCTGGATGGTGATGTTGATATCTTAAGCGGGGATAATGAATATGGTGCTTGGCATTTATATCAAAATAACCAAGTTGGCGGAAACTATGCCATTGTGAAAGTAGGCTACTCACCTCTTGCCAATGTGGATCCTATTTCTGCTGAAATTATTTTAACCACTTCAAGTGGTGTGTTTCGTAAAAGAGTGGGATCCTCAGGTGCAGCTTATTCCCAAAGTTTATTGAATATGGTGCATTTTGGTTTAGGTAGCATAAATAGTATTGAAAGTGTGGTGATTCGGTGGAGAAATGGCGAAACTCAATCCATGACGAACGTGGGTATTAATCAAGTGTTAGATACGAGTGCTCCGGCTTCAAATAGCGTTTCTATTGTGCAAGCTCCGGATAACATTCAATCAGGAGAAAGCTTTAATGTTGTCATTTCTTATGAATCATCGGCACAGTATCAGTTAGTTGCGTTAGTGAATGGGCCTAACGGCACCTGGCTTACTAACACAAAAAAGACTGTTAACCCAGGCAAGGGGAGTGAAACATTAACCATTAGTCAGCCTTCGCCTTGGTTAGCTGGCAATAATTATCAACTGGGCGTTGTTATCCGGCCAATTGGTGGTGACTGGCCAACCAATCTTGATCATAAAACCAAAAAATTTAATGTGGTGAATTCTAGTAACTGATATATTTCTGTGTCATAAAGGCCGAAAACTAGAAGGTTTTCGGCTAAGTTATTGCAAACCTACTGATTGTAAAGCCTGTCGTATTAGACCCGTAGTATTAAACCTGTAGTATTAAACCTGTAGTATTAAACTTTGACTTGACTCTCTTTCATAAAAATAATCTATTTTGCTGAGGATTGTGCTCAGAATAAGTTGACATTGCACTGTCATATTCTTGCCATACTCATCGAAAGTTATCCCTATAAAATCATAAAATTCCTCGGAATAAAGTTTCAATATTATGAATAATCTGGCACTATTTTTTCTTTTCGGTGAGTTTTTTTTACGGTAAGGCCCAGAAGGCTTTATTGATGTCAATGAATAGGATATGCATGATTGAACGCGGGATCATAAAATGAACAAATTTAAACGTCGATTAACAAAAAATAACAAATTAAATCATTTAATAGAGAAACTGGTTGTGTGTTTAAGGTTTGTCGTATTAAGTGTTATTGCAGCACATTCTGTCACTTTACATGCTAAAGACGATGAATTTTTATCGATTGACTTGCTTTCGAAAATGCGAGAGCAAATTACTTTTCCTACCTATAGTGAGGAAGAAAAACTTCAGCTCGCTACCCAAGTAAAGCTTTTTATGGAAAGTTACGTCAATCACACGACTATGACGAAATCGATTGAAGATTTTGAGCAGAATCAAAACAAATTAAGTGAAATCGTTGAATTGTCTCGGCGGTTAAATGATGCAGAATTACATCAACAAATTAACCAAGCTTTTTTAGCATTTAAAGATTGGCACCTGAGTTATATATTGCCTAAGCCTTATCAGTGTTATCAAAGCTCTCAACTTTTTGATATTGAAGCTGATTTTCATCAATACACGCCAGGTGACGATTTCCGATCGCCTTCCTATTTTATTTCTAGAATTCTTCAACAATATGCGTATTTATCTCCAGCTATCGCCCAACTCAAACTCGGCGATAAAGTCATTGCTATTGATGGTATCAGTATTACGTCTTACTTGAGTGAGTTAAGCGCATCTCTACCGAATTATGCACACCAGGATTGGATTGCTAATCCTAAACGTTTTGAAATGCAGTTATTAACGTATCGTAATCATCGTAACCTATTTTTGCCTGAAAAAAACACAACAACATATACAATTTTGCGTTCAAAGTTGCCGGATGATGGGTTGTCACCTTTGGAACCTGTGGAACCGGAGAGTATAAGCTATCATCCTTGGTGGGAGCTGAGCGATTTAGACCTACCCGATTTAGACGTTGAAATGTTCGAGATTGAAGTTCCGTGGGTTACCTTTGCTAATACGGATTGTTTGAGTGGTGATGATGCTCAGACAATGGCTATTACAGATACCAATTCATCCCCGGATACGGTCAATAGTGCTTTTGAAATTGCTGATGGTAAAGCGCTAGTTGATTATCAGCAAATATATGGCGAACATTTTGGGCAAGTATTTCTAGGTAACTCGGATGGTGAGCTACAAACCGGTGATAATGTATTAGGTAATAATGATGCAGTATCGACTTTAACGGTCAAAGAACCGATTTTGGTGGTTCCGCTGGGTGAAATGCACGCTTCAGGTAGCACGCTTGAGTCGTATAAAATTCATAGTGAGGAAGGCATCATGCTAAGCACTATTAATCCTTCATCGGAGTTAGGCGCTGAACTTAAAATATCGTCTGTTGATAATGCTCCCTCCTATGTAGTGCATTATAAAAATTTTTCTACAGAAATCGAAGGAAAAACAGTAACACCTAATTATTCGAGTTTGATGGATAATCGTGCAGATGCTGAGAGTGATTTGTTTAATGGCAAAGCCAGCGACACGACAAAAATGTTGGGGAGTATCCTTCATAAAGTTGACCAAATTATTGGAACTGAGAACGACGATCATTTTTATGG
>JBCCZV010000183.1:0-4889 GCA_039187085.1 Pseudomonadota bacterium | reverse complement strand
TGAAGTTGATTTTTTTACTAAGCGACTCGATGTTGATATCGATTTTTCTGCTTTTGGCCCTGCTGGAGAAGCATTTGAACAAGCTTTTACGTTAACGGATACTAGTTTGCGTCAGCAAATTAATGGTACCCACCGGACTTCTCATACACTAGGAATTCGTTATGATCTATCGATTAGTGCAGCTTTAAAAACTGAAGTGCGATTTAATACAATTCATATCGATCGATTTGATGGTTTTGATGAAGATGGAACTGAAAGAGCGCGTGTAACCGGAGAAGGCAAATCTACTTTATTTACTGTCGGCTTCGACATTGTATTTTAGGGGCTGATGTATGAATAATTTCAAGATGATGATTAAGATAGCCGCGTTTAGTGGTATTTTAATGGTAAAGGCAACGAATGCAGAGGTTCTTGTGATCGTTAATAAAACTAATCCTCTGAATACGATTACTGAAAAAGAGCTTTACGATATCTATTTAGGTAGAAAAACTAAGTTCTCTGATGGTAAAAGTGTAACGCCTTATAATTTAGAGTATACCGGTAATTCTCGAGAAGAATTCGAGGAAAAAATATTAGATAAATCCCGAAAATCTATGAGTAAATATTGGTCAAAGCGTATTTTTACAGGTAAAGGAAAACCACCAAGAGTTGTCGCGAGTGACGCCGAAATGATGAATATCGTATCAACAAGATCTAATGCTATTGGTTATGTGGATGCGAATGCTGTGAATAGTTCAGTAAAAGTCATTTTTCGAGTGAAATAAGTGCACTCAATTCAAGTAAGGCTGCTTGATTAAGCAGCCTTATAACTTCTTAGTCATTGTTTTAATTGACTCGGCCAACCGTTAGAATTTTTAGGGCATTAGTACCGCCTTCCAAACCGATATTATCGCCTTTTGTTAAAACAACCTGCTCACCGTCTTGAACAATGCCTTTAGCCTTGAGTAGGGCTATGGCTGCTTTGTTAACTTCTGATCTTTCATACTGCGTAGGGTCAAAGGAAATCGGATAAACTCCTCGCATTAAACAGACTTTAGCGTGAGTTTTATAATGTCTTGATAACGAGTAAATAGGAATACCACTACGAATACGTGACATCCATTTTGGCGTAGCCCCTGACTCTGATAAACACACAATAGCTTTAACACCATCGAGTAGATTAGCGGTTTCCATTGCGGAAATGGCAATAGCTTCATCGATACGAGCAACAAAACGTGATTTGCTCCGAACCATTTCAGTAAGCTGTTTTTCTGCGCCTACGCAAGCTCGCGACATCGCTTGGATAACTTCAATCGGATATTGCCCAACCGCCGTTTCAGCTGAGAGCATAACTGCATCGGTGCCATCCAAGACGGCGTTAGCCACATCGAATACTTCAGCTCGTGTGGGAATAGGGTTGCTTATCATAGATTCCATCATTTGGGTGGCAGTAATGACAATACGATTTAATTCACGAGCACGTTGAATAATATGTTTTTGTACGCTAATCAAAGTGGCATCACCGATTTCAACACCCAAATCCCCTCTAGCTATCATGACCCCATCAGAAGCGACAATAATCTCATCCATTAAATGTAAATTGGTGACGATTTCTGCACGCTCTATTTTAGCGATAAGTTGAGGATTAGTTTTAGTCTCTTTAATGAGCTCACGGGCCAATTCCAAATCTTCTTTGCGCCTTGGAAAAGAAACGGCAACATAATCCACATCCATTTCTGCGGCATAGCGAATATCGCGTTTATCTTTTTCTGTAAGAGCTGGAGCAGATAGCCCTCCACCTTGGCGATTGATGCCTTTGTTATCAGATAGCTTTCCACCTGTTAATACCAGACATTCAATTTGATGATCGCTGACATTGAGCGCTTCCATCACTAAACGACCATCATCGAGTAATAAAATATCTCCTGATTGTATGTCGTCGGCTAGTGCTTTGTATTCAACACCAACAACTTGTGAGTTACCGGCATCCAAAGGGTGTTCAGTATCGAGAATAAAATGCGCTCCGGCGTTCAGTGTGACAGAGCCTTCAATAAATTTGCCAATGCGAAGTTTCGGACCTTGAAGATCAGCCATAATGGCGACTTCAACATCGTTTTCTTTCGCAATCTTACGGACAAGCTCACTAGATGTAGCGTGTTGTTCGGCGGTGCCATGTGAAAAATTTAAGCGAACAACATTCGCGCCAGCTTGAATACATTTGGTCAATACTTCGTAGCTTGATGTGGCAGGGCCAAGCGTCGCTACAATTTTCGTACGTCTTATCATCGGCTTCCCTCATAAGGGTATTGGGTGAAGAGTGATTATGCGTTAGAAATTTTCAACTCAGATTCATTTTGAACAGCCATCATCCAAGTGTAAGCAGTGTCTAACATCCGGTTGGAGTAACCCCATTCATTGTCATACCAGGCGAATATCTTTCCTAGATCTTCCGAGCACTGCGTGAGTGTTGCGTCAAAAATGCTAGAAGCAGGGTTGTGATTAAAATCAATAGAAACCAGTGGTATATCGTTAAAGTCTAGTACACCTTGTAAAGTTCCGGCTGAAGCTTCTTTTATAAGAAGGTTAATTTCTTGTTGTGTGGTAGAGCGCTTAAACATAACGCTAAGATCCAGCATGGAAACATTTGCCGTAGGTACGCGTATTGCTGAACCGTCTAATCGACCTTTGAGTTCAGGGAGCACTTCGCCGACTGCCGCAGCCGCTCCTGTTTTCGTTGGAATAAGTGATAATGCAGCAGCGCGAGCACGATGGGGATCTTTATGGTAAGAGTCCGCCAAGCTTTGATCATTCGTGTAAGCGTGCACCGTTGTCATAAGACCTTGTTTGATACCGATTTCATCATGCAGAATCTTGACTAACGGGGCGAGACAGTTAGTTGTGCAAGATGCATTAGAAACAATACGTGTATTGCTGCTCAACAAATGATGGTTGACACCGTAACACACGGTTAAATCGAGATCGACGCCTGGTGCAGACACTAAGACATATTGAGCGCCTGCTTCAAGGTGTTGCCCCGCGGCCTCTTTTGAACGAAATACTCCTGTACACTCAAAAACCACATCAATGCCCAGTTCTTTCCAGGGTAACTGAGTAATATTTTTTTCGTTAAAGTAAGCAATGGACTGACCACCAATTTGAATATGTTTGTCATCGCTACTGACTTCTTGCGAAAAGCGGCCATGAACGGAGTCAAACTTCAGTAAATGGGCGTTGATTTCAGCTTTTCCCAGATCGTTGATAGCAACGATCTCAAATGATTCGTGATTATTCGTGCTGTTAATATAGGTTTTCTCAAAAAGTGCCCGAACAATATTTCGTCCTATGCGGCCAAACCCATTGATTGCTACTCGGATAGTCATAACTTTTCCTCTTTTAATGCAATATTACGATGTAGTTTCCTAGTTTAAGAATGGTGTCTGCATAACTCAGTGACTTTTGCCGCTCATTTCTTAGTAAAAGGTAGCGTATTTGTGTCGAGATTGGTCAATGCAAAATTTAATGAATGCTCAAGCTTGTAGCCTTGGCAACTCGTTTATGTTGTAAACTTACAAGATTTTTGGGTTAAATGCTATAGGTGAAATGACAACAAAAAGTGAGGAACAACACTGCAACATAATTCTTTATTAAATGGATACGACACTGATGATCATATAGGACGAGGAAGTCGGAGATAGAAGGCCGCCAAGGGCCTCAAGAAAAAAATCAGTTGTCTTTTGGGGTACGGGTAGCAGTGAGAGAAGCTTTGATCTTCTTAAGATGAGACTGAATAGTAGGCCCACGCTTTATCATTACGCCGGTTGCTAAAACATCGGTAATCGTCATTTGGATAATGCGCGAGGTCATGGGCGTATAGATATCAGTGTTTTCCTCTTGGCTTGATACTTCAATAGTAAGGTGACAGACCGATGATAAAGGTGAAGCGCTTTCAGTGACACCAATCACCAAAGCTCCTGCTTCTTTTGCAATCTCTGCGGCTTCGATGAGTGGAATGGTACGTCCAGTGTAAGAATAGATAACAAAGGCATCGCCATTTTGCGCTGCGGCAGCCGACATACGCTGTTTTAAAGGATCATCATAAGTAACAGTGGGTGTGCCAAGACGAAAAAATCGATTTTCTGCATCAATCGCAACGGCAGCAGAGCTACCCAGGCCAAAAAAGTGCAAACGCCTGGCTTGTGCTAAGGCATCAACAACACGATTTAACGTTGACATATCCAAGTGTTTTTTAGCATCGGTTATACCTGCGATTGTCGCTTCAAAAAGTTTGTTACTGTATTCTTCGGTGGAATCATCAGGTGACACGCTGCGACTAAAGAAAGGCGTGCCTTGCGCTAAACTTTGTGCTAACTGTAACTTGAAGTCCGGAAAACCTTTGCAATTCATGGTGCGACAAAAGCGGTTTACTGTCGGTTCTGAAACCTGTGCATCTCTTGCCATAGAAGCAATGCTGGAATTTAAGACCTTTTGTGGATCAGAGAGTACTTCCAATCCGACTTTTTTTTCTGATTTGCTTAGTTGTTCTATGTGCTCTTCTATTTTATTCAATAATTTCATAATCTTTTTACTTATTTTCAGTTGTGTAAATCTTTTTCGTTTTTGTGTTGTTCGCTTTCAAACAAAAGCCTGTTACGACAAAATTGGTTCATTGCAAAAAAGTGATCAATTCCTGAAAAAAATTAGCTCATTACCATCACTATTTTTCATATTATTACCAAAAGGATAGCTAAGTTATGAAGGTAAATAGCTAATTGGTTGATTCAAAAGCCAAAAAAACCATCTGGTTAATGAATAATCACAAAAATGTTTTATCAGTCAGGGATGTATTTTAATCCAAATCAGTAAGATATTGGCTTTTTTAAGAAGCATATAGTAAATCAAGCGGGTTATGG
>JBCCZV010000182.1:0-4994 GCA_039187085.1 Pseudomonadota bacterium | reverse complement strand
TTTCTGCTCAAAAGTTGAAATATTTTTAAAACTGAATCAAATTCCGTATGAAAGTAAAGCCATTCAAAATCCCACACAGTTCCCTAAGAAAAAACTTCCCGTCATTATTGATGATGGCCAAACCATTTGTGATAGCCACTTTATTATTGAACACTTAATTAAGAAAAAATCATTAAATATTGACGAGCACTTGAATGAAAAAGACAAATCTTTAGGTTTTGCCTACACAAAAATGGTAGAAGAGTTTCTGTATTGGGCGATTGTTCATGAGCGTTGGTTCATTGATGAAAACTTTAAAAAACTCAAAGCGTCTTATTTTAATAAAGTGCCCAATGTGATGAGAAATTTTATTGCGGGTATGATTCGAAGGAGTATTTCTAAAAGCGCGTTTGGTCATGGCATGGGGCGACACAAAACCGAGGAAGTGATGAGCCTAGGTAAGAATGCCATTCACCATTTGAGTGTGTTTCTTGAAGAAAAGCCTTACCTATTAGGTGATAAAGTCAGTTCGTGGGATGCCAGTATTTATGGCTTTGTCGCTTCTTTATTACACTCTCCGTTGAGTGTCGAGTTGAAAAAGCATACTCAAGAATACCTCAACCTCATTGAATATGATAAACGTTTATTTAATGAAATAAGTCGTTGAAAGTATTCGTGTTAAATTTGCTCTTGTTCAATAAGACTGGTCTAAACTTTAAATGAAACCCTTTTTGATGATAGAGCTCTCCGTAACAAATGGTGTTACAAGAGCATAACAAGCTGTTTAAGGAGCTGTACATGGAAGTGACTTCTCAAGAAAAACAAAAGATTACGTCTACACATCCGAAAAATTTTCAAGCTTTAGAGAAAGCTCTCGCTTTTGAACGTTTCGGACAATCCTCTGATTTTTTTTCTAAAAGGCACTTAACGACAGCAAAACCGACATCTGCTAAAAGTTCTTCTATTGAAAGCATTCCACCTCAGGGCTTGGTGATAGAAAAACCCGGCACTTATCGGTTGAAAGAGCATGTCAGCTGGACGCCATCAACGGTAGAATGTCTAGAAGCCGCCATTACTATTAATTGCTCTGATGTGACGCTTGATTTATGTGGACACACATTAACAGTTGAAGCCCATCGCGGTATAGCGACAGCTATCCTTATAGGCTCATCAGATAAAGCGACTCGCATTAAAGACATAAAAGTGATTAATGGTGAAATCAAGGGAGCGGTTTATGCGGGGGTTTTACTTGAAAACACGATGAATGTTGTCGTTCAAGATACTTTGTTTAACCAATTGAGTTTTCATCAACTCGATTTATCCGATGTTGTACTGGAAACACTGTTGAGCACGCACCAACATGCTGATGCGCAAATTCCATTATTGTGTCCTGCTCCTGTGGTTGCTCAAGCATCCCAAGGCTTGATTCTTGAGCATTGTTTATGTAAAGAACTCCATTATACCGCCAATAACAGTGCTGGTATTTTTTTGATGGCTTGTAGTGGTGTGATGATAAAAAGCTGCGTTGTGAATACGTTAATCAATAAAGGTGGAGTGAGTGCTGGGTATTTTTATATGCTGTGCTCTAATGTGGTAACCACTGATTCACAAGCACTACATTGTCGTACGGAGTACCATAAAAATATTCAATTCCAGCTTAACTCTTTAGGGCATACGGCCATTGGTTTTATGCCTGTGGCTAGTTTTGGTTTGAGTTTTAATCACTGTGAATCTCGACATATCCATGGGTGTTGTGACGATTGTCATGGCATGTCCTTATTTGTGGTCTTAGATGCCAATGTTAATCAATTTTTTGCTTTCGATATTAAAGATGGTTTTACTTCAGACTCAACGCCTCAAGAATTTCGTAATACAGGAGCAAAAGCAACCGGTTTAGAAATTTACGGCAATAATATAACGGTTACAGAAACCCACGTACGAGAAATTATTGCGAAAAATCCACAAGATTTACAAAGTGCCGGTTTTAGCAGCGCAGGTAATCATATTGTGCTGATTAACTGTCATGCGGAGGATGTGCAAGTGGTCGATGATGATAATCACCCTCAAGCGAATGACACTGTCGGTTATGGTGTGGGTTTTGGGTGGGCTCCAGATCCGCGAGAGGCTTTTTGTCATGTGGCTGCAGAAGGCGTGCAGTATGTGAATTGTGAAGCTAAGCGTTGTCAAGTCGGCTTTGATAATTGGTGCCATCAAGATTCTTATTGGCTGGATTGGAAAGCGGATAAATGTGATATTGCTATCCTTCAACAAGAGTCAACGAGAAAACTCACTTACAATTATTGTTCCGAGTGTATGAGCCATCAACGTAACCAACGTAAAAGTGATGGTAAAGGAGGTGACTGTAAGCCAACAATCTTGGAAAACACCGCAAAGAATAATTACTTTTTACCCTTTTTGGAAAATTAAACATCGCTAATAAAAGAGTGGCATTTTTCCACAAAATGATGAGGCTAGCGTTTTGACGAAAAGATAGATTTAAATATCATCTGTTTTTATATAAAGGCTATTATTACTTTATAGAAACAATGATTTTCAATTATGACGAAAAAGATTTTAAACAACAGTAAACGATAAAAGGATTTAAAAATGCCAATTTCTCCTGCCATTCGCAGAGCACAGTTAAAATTGCTAAGCAGTCGCATGTCTTATGCTGATGATCACGCTAAACGTTTAGTAAACACCAGTACAGCCAGTGATCTTCATAATTTTCAAGTAGAAACTTCACAACAAAGGCTTTTTGGTAATATGTTGAATGAGGTTAAAGAAGCAGGTCGACTTTTTCATGACTCAACACGAGTTGAAACCTGGCTTAAAAATCATGCTCAAGATCACAAGCTCACCGTAAAGTATAATGCTGGTGTTTCTCCTCATTTTGATCCACGAACACAAACTGTGAGTTTGATGGATAGAAATCGTTTGGATCAAGCAGCACATGAAATGCGCCACGCTACAGATCATATCACCAAACAATTAGATTTTGGTATTGCTAAACACCGACTGCACAGCGAACTACGAGCATTTACCATGCAGAAAAACGTTGCTCTAGAAACAATGGGGCATGCACCCCCCGAGTTTGAAAATAGAACACCAACGCAGATGGCAAAATCCTACGAAGGTAAAGTGGATAAAGGCTATGTGGGAACTCTAGAAGAATCCACCGCTGCAGTTCATCAATGGTGGGGAAATAATCATTAAGTTTATGGTTTTAATTCAAAAGCTTTGCTTTGAATAATAGAGATTTTTTAATCTTAGGCGATTATATTTTGATAATTTATCTTCGAAATGTTCATATGAAAAGTAGATGAATAAATTATCAAGTTCTAAATAGCTATTGATGAGCTTGTTGAAATTTACTTAATACGAATAGAGCGGATTATACAATAACCATCTGCGTCTACTCTTCTATCATCTAAGCTTATATCTACTGTGCTGCCTGACATTTTAGCGGCTAAAGCAACCGAATAAATCCTCTCTTTATCCGTCAAGCGTACTAGTACTAAGCTAGTATTATCATGGGAGGCATATTTTCTACAGTTTCCTGCTGAGTCTTCATCTTTAACCATTAAAAAGTCTTTATTACCCCCATTTAGATCGTCAGCAATGGTCATAATTTCTTCGATTTTACCACTTAGGTCATAAAAATGATCATCTGCGGTAACATCATGGCTAATAACTACACTAAAAAACAAAAGGATAATAATAGACTTTGAGAAAAAATTCATTTTCAGTCTCCGTGCTTAAGCTACATAGTTTTAGAAATAATTAGAATTGCTTGCGTTTTCACTAGAGGTAAAGAAAGAAGTCAAATTTTGACAATTGAGTCTTTTTTTGTTGGAAATTTAGCCTTTTTACTGTTTCTATACTTGAACCATGTACCGTTGTACTATTTTACCTTCGACTTGTATTTCAGAATCTAAAATACCGCCATTGCTTGTAATGGTTTTGGCTGACGTAAGATTGTTTTTATAGCAGTGAATATGAATCTTGCTGAGCCCCATGCTGGCCAGTTTTTCAATGGATAACTGCATGAGCCGTTTACCCCAACCTTGGCCGCGAAAAGAAGGACGAATACCTAATCCAATATGGCCGCCACAATATTCAAGCTTTTGATTGAGATAATGCCTTAAATTACTGACTCCAATTAATCCATTGTCTTCATTAACTAACCACCAGGTGGAGCTGGGTACGTAACCGTCCGGTAAATCTTTCCCTAGTGCAAAATTTTCTAATTTTTGAAGTAAGCCATGAAAGTCGCTATATTCGAAATCCATGGTAAAGGGATATCTTTCTTCGTTGCCTAATTCTTGAATATACTCGTTATAACTTTCTTGAAAATGCATTGAAGGTTTGATGAACCGCATTGTGTAATCCTTTAAGAGTTTCTACCCCTTATTTTTTACTCAAGCACTGGATGATCCAATGACCAATATCGCGAATTTCTTCCATACACACTTGATGTTCCATGTGGTAAGTTTTGTATTCAGGTTGGTAGCCCATTTTTTCCATAAGGTTTTTGGCTTTTTCACTTAAAGATAGAGGAACCACGCCATCTTGGGTGCCATGACAAATTAGCATAGGAATATTGATATTGGCTACGCTGGGCTCCAGATCGTGTTGGGAAACAAAGTAAGTGGATAATCCAGCAACACCAGCCAAAGGTTGTTCAAAACCTAATGCTGTATGATAAGCCACTGCCCCTCCCTGAGAAAACCCAAGCACTAATATGTTCTCACTAGGAATGCCTTGAGAAATTTCGTGTTCAATAAGCTTTCTAACTTGGTTAATAGACGCTTCAAATTGTTGATGGTTAATTTCTCTTTCGATATCCATGTTGAGAATGTCATACCATCCTGGCATCACATAACCCCCATTTATGGTAATAGGGATTTGAGGTGCGTGCGGAAAGATAAAACGAATACCTAGCTCAGATGGTAATTTAAGCTGAGGAACAATGGGGGCAAAATCATTGCCGTCTGCGCCTAAGCCGTGTAACC
>JBCCZV010000181.1:0-5030 GCA_039187085.1 Pseudomonadota bacterium | reverse complement strand
GTTAATGGTATAAAAATACCGATAACTCGTTTGAGCTTTTATGACAGTCATTTGAACTCCAGGAACCGATTAATTATTTAAGCACTCTTTATCATAGACTAGCTAGATGAGTCAGGAGAGTATTTGATGGACCGTGAAAATGTAAAAATTTTCATCTTTTTAATGAGTTTAAGCCTATTAACAAGTTGCGGTGGCGGTGATTCCATAGGAGGCGTTGATGCGAAAATTCCTGAAGCAGAAAGTGACAATACAACATCCGATGCTGAAACCACTATCCCTAACATTGCTATTGATTTTGAAAACGAAATATACCAAAAAATAATTGTACCTCAATGTATTGATTGCCATGTACAGGGAGGTATAGCAGGCAATACTCAGCTCGTTTTTATATCTGAAACGAATAACAAGTCATCATCTCAAGTATCATCTGAAAATCAGCAAAGACTGAATTTTTTTATCGGTAATGATTCTGCTATGGTCGATTACTTAATGCAAAAAGCATCAGGTAAAATTCCTCATGGTGGCGGTGTTGTGATCGATAGTTTATCCGGTGATTTTATCGTTTTAGAAGAATATTTAACCGCTGTTGCCACAGGTACTCTTATGACTGAAAATGACAGTGTTAATGACGATAATGAAATTTCTGACAACGACAATATTAACACTGTCGATGAAACACCCATTATCAGTCAACCTGAAGAAAATATTTTAGAGATGAGTTTTGCTGAAGTTAACCGACAAGTGATTCAACCCAGTTGTGTTGCCTGTCACTCTAATACAGGAATTGCTCAAAGTACTGCTCTTTTATTTACTATTGGTATTTCACAAAATGCTGTTAATAGTAATCAACAAAAAATTGATAGTTTTACTGCTAACATTCAACAACAAGAAAAATTACTGAACAAAGCCCGCGGATTTGATAATCATGGAGGTGGCAGAGTTTTAGCATCAAACTCCGTTCCTTATTTACTTTTAGAAGGTTATTTACAAGCATCATCAAATCAAGAAACTATCGCTGATAATAACTCTATCGCCGCTTCGCACTATAAACTTGAGTCAGCTTCAACAACTTATCGTCGAGCAAGTTTAATTTTAACCGGCGAAATTCCCAAAGCACAACGGTTAGAAGAAATTGATACCATGAATAATGAACAATTCGCTAATGCTATAGAAGCTTTAATGGTCGGTGAAGGTTTCAAGAAATTTCTTAAAAATGGGGCTAATGATCGATTATTAGTTAGAGGATTAAATCAAGATAGCTGGTTACAAGTTCATGACAAATGGCAACACTGGTATGCGCTTTACTTAGATACTCACTCAGAACCCAGCGCTAATAACAGTAGTAGTCAATTTTATCAACAACTCGCGAGTGAGTTAGCAGAAGCCCCTTTAGAATTAATTAATTTTGTTGTGCAAGAGAATCGTCCTTATTCAGAAATTTTAACAGCTAACTATACGATGGTTTCAGAAATTACAGCTTTTCTTATGCAAACTGGTTTGCAGCCCGAGCCAAATAGCTTTATACCAGCGATTAATCGAGGACAATCTATCTCGGGTGACAAATCAAAACCGAGTAATAATTGGGGATTAGCAACAGAAATCACTCAACCTCATGCTGGCTTGTTAAATCAATATGCTTTTCTCAATCGCTACCCTAGTACGGCAACCAACCGTAATCGTGCCCGAGCTCGTTGGACCTTGATGAATTTTCTAGGTTTTGATATCGAAGCTTCATCGCCACGTATACAAGATGATGATTTACAAGATATCAATAACCCGACTTTAAACAATCCTAACTGTACGGTTTGCCATAACATTTTAGATCCTATCGCTGGTGCTTTTCAAAATTTTGGTGATGAAGGATTTTACCGTAGCGGTGATTTTGGTAAAGATGCACTAGATGATAACTATCGAAAAACGCATTATTATGTGGAAGGAGATACTTGGTATGCAGACATGTTGGCCCCAGGGTTTAACGATAAAGCAGTTATTGATACCAACACCAGCTTACAATGGCTCGCTAAGGAAATTGTTAATGACGAACGATTTGCTATTGGTACCATCAAATTTTGGTGGCTAGCCCTTTTTGGAGAAGATGTCTCTTCTGGGATCAATACGACTCAAAACGCGTTACAATTGGACTTTATTGACCACTTAGCCGATGAATTTCGTGTTCATCTCAATTTGAAAAAAGTATTCACCGCCCTTATATTATCAGATTGGTTCCGAGCCCAAAGTAAATCTGATGCATCAATATCAGATTCTATGCTCGATATACATAGTGGTGGTAAACGTTTATTAACACCAGAAGAGCTTGAAGCTAAAACATTGTCGTTAACTGGCCTTAGTGGTGATTACAACCAACTTCATAATCAATTCTTGGGTGGCATTGACTCTTTAGATTCTACAATCCGTCAGCGAACCTTAAGCAGTACTATGTATAATACCATCAAACTTAATGCTCTCAGTCATGCATGCGAGATCACTTTTAATGACTTCGAACGCAACACATCTGAACGACTGCTATTCTCAGCTATCGAAAAAAATATCGCTCCTGGTTATTTAAATCAATTTGAAATTACCCCAACCATCAGCACCACTGATTACACAACTCAGTCATTTAGCTTAAATATCACTCAAACAACAAACGACTTAACATTCAAATTTAATCGTATCGAAGGAGATTTACGTCTCTATGGTATGTCGATAAAAGCACCTTCAGGAGTTATACTGTTTGATGATCAATTATTTCGACTGGACCCAGATAAAGAAACACCCACAGCGCAACCCGAATGGCGTTTTTCTCACAATACTGTCACATCCAATAATGATTATCGACTGAACTATCAAAGCCGTTTCGTCAGCGTTACTCTGCCCCATGAACAATTAACGGAAACGGGCAACTATCAAATCACAGTGACTTCACGTCCGCAAGAAGAATCTAAAGCTTCTGCAGCACTTTCCGTGATAAGTGAAAATCCCCAATATACTGATTTAGGTTCGCAAAAAATTCGTCACCAAATCTCAACACTTTATGAAAGATTATTAGGAGAAAAACACAATACGGATAGTACCGAAATTAAAGCAGCTTTTGATTTTTTCTTAGCGGTAAGAAATCAGCAGATGCTTCTCAGCGATGGCTATGACTTGATTCCTTCAGGTACACGTTGTGAAAATGTATCCGAACAATTCGGTTATGATCGAGATTATACACTGGGGGCATGGAAAGCGATGATTGCCGCCTTAATGTCAGATTATCATTACATCTATGAATAAGAGGCAAACTCATGGAAAGAAGACGCTTTTTTAAGCTTGTCGCTGGATCAACATTGCTACCCTTATTTTCTAGTATGCGATTGTGGGGTGCTCCTAGCAGTTTCAATGGTGACTTTTTTATTCAAGTTCAAGTCGATGCGGGTTGGGATACTTCCAGCTTCTGTGATCCCAAAGAAAACCTATCCGGTGAAAAAAAAATTAATTATTGGGCTGATTCATCCACTACACAAGAAATTGGCAATTTACGTTATGCTCCATTTGGCGAAAATGCTAAATTTTTTACGAGTCACTATAAGAAAATACTCATTGTGAACAGCGTTAATGCCTATACCAATTCACATACTGTTGGTCGCTTATATAACTTTACTGGACGGACATCAAAAGGTTATCCATCATTGTCTGCTTCTTATGCGGCTGTAAATGGCAAAGACTTCCCTCTCCCTGTTATCTACAATGGCGGAGAGTTTTTTACTAGTGGTTTAGTCGTCGGTACTAAACTCGGTAATGATACCGCCACCTTCAAAGATATTTTAATTCCTGAAGAGCGTAATGCCAAAGGTGCTTTTTTTAGTTCTGAAAATACTGAGCTTATCAATGGCTTTATTCAAAGAAGAGCCGCAGAATTTGACAAGCAAAATGTAGCCATGCCTAAACAACGAGCATCAATCGCTGAGTATCAAAAAGCGATTATTCCTGCAGAAAGTGCGCTGGGGTTTGAGTCTATATTAGACGCCATCGATCATGGCAATTTTGACAGCACCAACAAATTTAATCGTCAATTACTTTATGCGTTAACCAGCTTCAAGTCCGGGCTTTCCATATCGGCTGATGTCGTTGTGGGTGGTTTTGATACTCATGATAATCATGACGAACGTCACGAACCCAAACTCGCTCAACTCACTACCGGATTAGATTATATGTGGTATCTCGCTGAGCAATTAGGTATAGCGGAACGTCTAGTGGTTTTGGTGGCTTCAGATTTTGCTAGAACGCCTTATTATAATGCTAAACAAGGTAAAGATCATTGGTCTGTAGGTAGTAATCTCTTTATGGCTTATAATCCTTCATGGGGTAATAGAATGGTTGGTAAGACGAATGAAGGACAACAGGCATACGCCATCAATCCATCAACATTGCAGGTCGATACTCAGCAAGGTATTGTTATGGAGCCTAAACATATGTTGCACGCGGGTAGAAAACTTTTAGGAATCGCGAATGATCCGCTGATGACACCTTTTGATTTACGTACTGATGGTATTGAGTTTGACATTTTTAATCCTTCATTGATAACCGTGTAGTCTATCAATATAAGAAAAAAGGTTATAGCATCAACCTCAATGTACTTGCTACACTATACTTAATGTTTTCACTTTATTGAAAAATTAATTGATTTTTTAGGCTAATGAGTAGTTAGAATTTTTTGACTCGACGAGTAAGCAATGAATCATTTACGTCATCTTTACACGATCATTTTTTGTTGTTGTTTTTTAACAGCTTGTGCCAATGTCAGCCCATGGGAAAGAGGGATTCTTGCCAAGCCAGAAATGGCCTGGCAACTGGATCCTCTCGAAAGGAAAATGCAATCACACATTTATACCAGTAAAGAAGCTTCTTCAGGTGGAGCAAGTGCTGCTGGCGGTGGATGTGGTTGTAATTAGAGCAAGAGCAACTAGGCTTTTTCTTTAATTTCTTCTTGCAAACAGCGGTTTAATCTTTCGTATTGTTGATTAAATGCTTCCCAAAGTTGAGGTAAT
>JBCCZV010000180.1:0-5138 GCA_039187085.1 Pseudomonadota bacterium | reverse complement strand
TCAACTTTTTTTTATTTTTCGGAAACTTCTAGCGAGAAGCGGCGAGCTTTTGTACTGACGGCTATAGCTTTGTATACACTATTATTTTCATCGCTATTTCAGCTACAAAATTTACCATACACACAATACAATAATTTACTACGGACAATCGCTTTAAAAAAACTTTTAATCTCTGTTCCTGCTCTGACACAGACTGACATAAGGTGACATAAACTGCCATAGGCTGACTAATATAGGCGAGGAAAACTAGACAAAAAAGCGAGATTTTATAAAGCTAATCTCCTAATAACAATAGGAGATAAAAATGAGTAAAAGAAGAAAGAGCTATAGAGCAAAGAGGAAAGCAGAAATTGCATTAGAAGCAATAAAAGAAACGGCGACACAGTCACAGTTGTCTAGTCGTTATGATGTTCATCCGAGTCAGCTTAAATCATGGAAACAGACGGCTCTTGCAGCGATAAGGCAATGTTTCTCCAAGCAGCAAGAACGCCAAAGCAAAGCCCATCAGAAGCAAATATCACAGCTCTACGAGCAAATTGGCGAACTCCATACCCAGTTGGACTGGCTTAAAAAAAAACACAACATACAGCATTGATGAGAAACGAGCTATGATTGATCCTAAGCATCCAGAACTTAGCATTCAAACGCAATGTGCATTAGTGAGTTTAGCCTATTCGAGCTATTACTATCAGCCTAAGCCAATGAGCGCTGAAACAGAACACTTGATGAAATTGCTTGATCAAATGTATACTAAACATCCTGGCGAGGGAAAGATTAAACGTGCGCTTAAGTTAGGTGATGTCACTGGCTTGTGTATTGGTGTGCAGCGTGTGCGGACGTTGATGGCTACTATGGGACTAGAAACACTGTACCCAAAGCCCACAATACAAGCGCACCAAATAAGGCTCATGAGGTATATCCCTATTTGTTACGAGATATAGACATTACTTATCCTAACCAAGTTTGGGCGGCTGATATAACGTATTTACCACTCGGTAAGAAACATGCGTATTTATTTGCCATTATGGATTGGTATTCACGTTATGTGGTAGCTTGGTGCGTTGCACCAACATTAGAAGCCTATTATTACGTTGACACGCTCATAGAGGCTCTCAAGCATCGTCGCTGTGAGATATTGAATACTGACCAAGGTTCGCAGTTTAACTCTCACCAGTGGATTGACACCTTAACTGAGCATAAGATCAGCATTAGCATGGATGGTAGAGGTCGGTATTTGGATAATATTTTTGTTGAACGGCTTTGGCGTAGTGTTAAGCAAGAGTGTGTTTATCGTCGAGAGTTTGAAAGTATTGATCAAATACAATTGGCATTAGCTCAATATTTTGAGTATTATAATCACCACAGAAAGCACCAAGGCTTGGATTATCAAACACCTGCTAGGGGTTACTTTCAGAAAAAAATTAAGATAAAACAAACTGAGATTAGCTCTTAATATCTCTTAAATTTTGTCTAACTCAACTCGCTTATCTAAGACATACGCCGACACGATCCGCTCTAAGCGGTAGCATTTTAGCACTACCACTTTGATAATATATTACTTTCATCATTGTTCATGTGTTATTTTATGCATTAGTGGAAAAGTCAATATAAAGCTTGTGTACTCACCCTCTTTTGTTTCACAAGTTAGATCACTTACACGCTCAATTGACGCTTTATGCGCTGTTACCATAAAATCCTGTATGACATTCAGATGAATTTTTTGCCGCGTTTGTTTATCAAGTGTATACAGCATACCTCTAATCACCTGGGTGGTAATGTCGCTTATGGTATATACTTGAGTATCCGGTAACTGATCGTTTTCTGTTTTCAATTGACTCAACATCAACCTCAGTAAACTCAACATGCTTTGTGATCGTTTTTCAACCGTTGTGAGTGCTTCTTTTAAATCTTGCAAATCAGAACGTTTTATCTCCGGTATTTCAAGAACTTGTTTACCAACCTGTTCATAAACTTTGATCAGAGTTGGCAGTGTCCTATTCGCAAGAGCTGCACACATACGAACCACCTGAACGGGGGTAACCAAGTCATGGTTAAATTGACGGATGCATTTCTCCAATTCTTGAACACGAACAGCTAATGCTTGTGATGATAATGATAATGGCTTCATCGTCTTATTCTCCTATGATACTTATTAAAGAAAAGGACGGGTGAAATCAGCTCACAACCACCGTGAAATAAACACCACACCACTCGATACGTTATTACCCCATGAAAATTATGTCGCCAATCATTGACGGATTCCCTTTTTTCAATGAATAACAGAAATCCTCTGCCAGACATGGCAGTAGGATCAATCGAATGTTGACAAGCATTGACATCATTGACGATGCCTTTTAACCTATCATTAACCATTTTCGCTACTCGTGTTAGTGATTTTGGCCAGCGGCGGCGGGGGTACGACTAATACTCCCGCTCCGCGTCAGTGCAAACCAGATTGCACCCGACGTGCTTAACCTAACTCTCTAAAAATACTTGTCAAGGGTTATTTTAGACTTTCTGTTATTTGCTTAACCAAACTAGACTGATACGAAAAAATGGGATAGTTTGCAAACTTTTAGCTTACGTAAGCACACATTATCTTCCTAAGTAAACACTGGTAATACCGTCAATACGTGAATGGCCTAACTCTTGACTAACTTGCAGCCGTGCCGCTCTATCAAGTGATTTTAAAGCACGAGGTAATTGACGATGTGGACAACCCCCTTTTGCCGGACAATCCCAACCGGTAATACTGCGATAACGTTGTTGGGTATATTGATGACGTAAACCATGTCGTTTGTGAATACCTGCTCGCTCACAACAATGAATCACATAGCGGCGATGTGATTTGTATGTCACCTCTTGAGGAATTAATGAATTTTGCTTATAACGTACAAAGGCTTTGCATTCTTCCAACCAGGCACGTTGCGCTTCGTTCAAAATGGGGATAATTCGCTCGCGCCCGCCTTTGCTCCATGAATTTTTAATGTATAAATAATCACCACCGTCAGCGATATAAGGCTGTAGTTTAAGACTTTCTTCAAAACGTAATCCAAATAATTGTTGACCACGTAAACTCAGTTGCACAAATCGATCCGTTATTTTGTCAAGATCACCATCAGGCAGACAATAGGATTTATCCGCATTAGTGAGATAGACACGCTTGGGAATGCCTAAATCTGTATTGGATGGCACCACCACCTCACGATTGATTTTACGCATGAGCCAACGCAGATTACTCAAGCGGTTTTTAATCGTTGCCGTGCTTTTTTGTTCAGTCTGCCAATGTTGCACCAGATAACGCACATGACGCTGCTTGATATAACAGATGTGCTCTAATTGATAACCAGCATCATACAATTGGTGCAACATTTGCACTAATTGTTGTCGGCGATTGGCTTGGGTGACATGTGACCCATCGCGGTTATGTTTTAATACACCAATTAGAGATTTGATGAATTGATGACGTTTGCTCATAAGAATAACCTCCAGATGAAAGGGTTGATGTAAAAAAATTAAAAGATAAGGCTGGACTGGGTTCGAAACCGGTCTAATTTGGGTAAGTGTTGGCGCACCTCGCGATCACCTGCGACAGCGATCAACGTGCGGTAAAACCGCGTCGGTGCCAATGGCGGTTGATGAGATACACTCATCAACCAGAACCGATGATACATCACATGTATGCACTTGCTAAGTCATCAAGTCAATAAGGTAATTTGTGCCACCCTAAATATAAATAGATAACAATAAACGATGATCTGCCATGACTGTAAGCATTAACATTGATAAAATTTTAATAGTTTTTAATCATAAGTACTTCATCGATTAACGACATTAATCAATCAGTTTTGTTTGAATTGAAGTGATATCTGCCTTTTCTATAATCAAATTCACTAAATCTAAGAATAGCCAGCAGATCGTTTAATACATAACTGTAGCGATTTAAACTTTGACTGTTTGTTAGTGCTTGGATATTAGGGCCTGGACTTAAAAATCGCTCCTGTAACGGATCATATAATTAATAATGAACAGAGATGATTTTAATAATAAAGGGCATATATAAAAATAGGATAAGTTAAAATGCTGACAGCTCGGTCAATCTGCTGATAAATCCAGATTACTTTTACCATCATTATCCCATAACTTCTTAAATTTAACTAAAAAATCAGGGGTAATCTCTGGTGTTTTTTCTAACAAAGTTAAACTCTCATCTTCTATTTTTAGCTCTCGTTGCATTAGTGGATGGTGAAAAATATAATTATTACTTTTTTGTTCATCTTTAATATCACTATTATCCGTATATAATATTACAGTATCAACAGTGTGACTTAATATATTTCCATTTCTCTCAGGATCAAATCTAATTAATACATCTAATATACCACATATGCCAAAACAGGCATTCTGGGCAATGGTAATGTAAATATCTGGGTTCTTATAAATATCAGATGTTTCTGAATTAGGAATAATTTCAACACATTGATCATGTAGCTGTGTGATTTTTTCAGCATCAAATTCACCTGTTTCTAAATATTGCCATACATAATCCAATCCTTGACGCAAAATTTGAACATCTCCCCTTCCCCATGTAAATGCTTGCTGAAATGCCAGGTAATTTGGTAGTAGGCGCTCACAACACAAAGCACTAAAATACCAATTGATGCTTTTCATCCAATGCTAATAAACGCTCTTTTGACTTAATAAAAGCAATTTGAATATCATCTCTTGGTTTTTCATAATAAACTGACTGAGTCATTATGGTATAATCCTTTCACTACTCTTTTCACTTCGTGTAATGATTCATAGAGTAAATTATCCTCATTCGGAGTCATATGTTTATCTTTTCGATCTTCTTCTGTAAGCCATGATACATCTAAAGCTTTGCTTACAGAGGGTAATAATTTATTTTTTTGACTCTCCGGCAGACAATTCAGAGTATTGAGAAAACTTGAACATTCATCAATACTTAGGCAATGCTTTTCCATTAAAATACTTATTAAGATTACGCTATGATTCACATCAAACAATGATAATTTCAATGCTTGAAGCGCAATTTTTTCCATTGTTCTTTCTTTGAAACCTTGGTGTAAATCAAGTAATAATATCTCAAATTTCTCAGAAAAATCAAAGTTATATTT
>JBCCZV010000179.1:0-5199 GCA_039187085.1 Pseudomonadota bacterium | reverse complement strand
GTTTTTGGGATGGCAGTACTCGCATCAAATTCATTCTAGAGTATTTAATATAAAGCAAGCCAGTTAGCAGTATCTTCGGAGTTTTTCATGCTTAAAGTTTTACGTTCCTGGTTTACTAGTAAACCAAGACAACCCACCATTATTGCCAGAATTCCGAGTGAAAAACTCTTTAATAGCCACTCTTCAGACAGTGTTAAACCTGGAGAATACAATATCGGTTATGATTCAAGACGTATTGACATTTTAAAATCTGATCATCGTGATTTAGCCAATATGATTGCTTCTATTCGAAAAAGTGTTAACGAACAACGTTATGAAACTATTCCTACAAAATTAGAAGCCTTCAAAAAGAAGTTCATTATTCACTCAACCAATAAAAATCTTTATTTATACCGCTATCTGCTGCGTATTACGCAAAAAAACCCCGATCTCAACGCATTACATAACGAAATCAAAAACATCCACTCAGAGATGAATTATGTTTCATCTCAAGTCAAAAAATTTTGTAAGCAATGGTTAAATACGGAAGTAGATGACACTAATGATATGGATTTCATCAGTGATATTAAACGGATTTACAGCATAATGCTTGAGCATATGCAACGAGAAGAAAATGGTCTTTTTAAAGTGTATTCCGATTTTAACTCTGTAGAAAGCTTATAGTTTTATCGTTTTTTGGTATTTTTACTCAAATATTTTTCTTGCAAAAACTCTTCAGGCTTTTTATATTTCTCCTCTTTATTTAACCTAAAAAGAGGAAATTCTGATGAGCAAGCACAAAAGCTCCCGAAAACCAAAAAACTGGCAAGCGTTAAATCCGCTAATGAATAAAGGCGGAGTCCACGAAAAGTCGAATGGTGCCAAACGCCGAAAAGAAAAGCTCATCACTCAAAAAATGATTGATGAGCAACCTTCTCACCAAAAATTTCATTAAATTACAAAACGCTGCTCGTTTTTATTTAAAATCAACTCTTCAATTTTTGCTGCTTCACTTTCTTTCCCTGACATCCATTAAAAAACTTTGCTTTCAACAAATCATGTCTTCACGAAGATTTTGAAATTTCAGGTTGAACTTTGCTAAATATTTTTGTAAACGACTCGAATCATTAGCAACTTTTTTCTCAAGCCGACTAATATTAAATAACTCTCTTCCCGCGGATGCTAAGCTCGAATGCTTATGACAAACTTCGATGACATACTGCAATTGCTTTTTATCAAAATTATCTATTTTTGCTATTGTATCCTGTGTCAAAAATTGATCTAAATGGATAGACTTGAATGCATCTTCGGAAGCATTCCATTGCTGATGAAGCCGTTGAACTTCTTGTTTGACATCCTCAACCTGTATTCTTGCCCCTTCCGCTAGTGTTGCCATTCGCGTTACCGCAGCATTGAGATCGCGAAAGTTACCAGACCATATCGCTTCTGGCGATAAAGCAAATTTTAAAAAATCGACTTTTGCTTCAGATGTAAAACGAACTTTCCTACCCTCTTGCGATGAAAACCTTTCCAGTTCAAAATCAAGATTTGGTTCTATACCTTCTGGTCGATGTTTAAGTGCGGGTAATTCATAGGTCCACAAATTATACGACTAACACGGTTAAATATGTCAATTCGTCTAATAACAAGATAAATAAAGGAAGAGAGAGAAATTTTTATGTGCAACAAACCGAAATATCAATCGATAAACAATCCAGGAAGCGCAGAAATCAAAGCTTGGGTCAATGGAGTACCTTTCGAAAATGAAGCCAAAAAGCAATTAAATAACATCGCTAGCCTAAACTTTATTCATTCACATATCGCAGTAATGCCGGATGTGCATTTAGGAAAAGGAGCGACTATAGGTAGCGTTATCCCTTCAGTTGACGCCGTTATTCCTGCTGCTGTAGGAGTTGACCTTGGCTGTGGAATGGTCGCAGTTAAAACAAGTTTACACGCTAACCAACTGCCTGATAATTTGTATGGAATTCGCTCCGCTTTTGAAAAAGCCGTACCTCACGGGCGCACTAAGGGTCGTAATGACCGCGGCGCATGGCACAATATCCCCGAAACTGTAGGTAAAGTTTGGCAAGGACTTCAACCCCGTTTTAATCAAATTTGTGAAAAACACAAAAAAATAAGCAAAAGTAATCATGTCAACCACTTAGGAACCATGGGTACTGGTAATCATTTTTTGGAGCTCTGCTTGGATGAGCATCAACAGGTTTGGATCATGTTACATTCAGGTTCACGTGGTGTTGGCAATCGCATTGGTAATTACTTTATCGAGTTAGCTAAGAAAGAAATGGAGCGTCATCAAGTGCAATTGCCCGATAAAGACTTGGCTTATTTAAAAGAAGGCAGTGATTATTTTAATGATTATGTGGAAGCTGTAGAATGGACTCAAGATTTTGCCCGCAAAAATCGTGAAGTCATGATGATTAACGCAATAGCAGCCTTCCGTAAGACAATGGATATTGATTTTGCCACAGATCTCATGGCCGTAAACTGCCATCACAATTATATTTCTCGAGAACATCATTTTGGAAAAGATTGCTACGTTACACGAAAAGGAGCCGTTCGTGCGCAAAAAGGGGAACTTGGAATTATTCCAGGTAGTATGGGAGCCCGTTCTTTTATCGTGAGAGGTTTAGGTAACGCAGAAAGCTTTAATAGTTGTTCTCATGGTGCAGGACGAGTAATGTCGCGTACCCAAGCGAAGAAAAAATATACAGTCGATGATCAAATCAAGGCAACAATCGGTGTTGAATGTCGAAAAGATGCTACTGTGATTGATGAAATTCCGCAAGCTTATAAAAATATCGATGCCGTTATGGCAGCACAAAATGATCTTGTGGAAGTGGTTGCCACCTTAAAACAAGTCGTGTGTGTAAAAGGATAGTATTTTGTATGATTAAAATAGATGGCTCACAAGGTGAAGGTGGCGGACAAATTTTAAGAACAGCGTTAAGCTTATCCGCTCTTACACAACAACCGATTGAAATCAACAATATTCGAGCAGGCCGGGCAAAACCTGGTTTAATGCGACAGCATTTAACATCATTACAGGCAGCAGCACAAATAAACTGCGCCAAAATTGAAGGAGCAGCAGTAGGATCGACTCGCATAACATTTAAACCCACTAAAATTTGCGCGGGTGATTTTCATTTTAAAATAGGTACTGCTGGCAGCACAACGTTGGTTTGTCAAACTTTATTGCCAATCCTTTTGGCTGCCGATCAAGCTTCAACAGTTACTTTTGAGGGCGGCACACATAATGGGATGTCTCCTTCTCTCACTTTTTTGCAAGACTCTTTCTTACCGCTATTGAAACAAATGGGCGTGAAGTATAACGTCACTGTCGATACCTTTGGTTTTTATCCAGCGGGTGGGGGTAAATGGCAATTAAAAATTTCACCCATTGCGCAATTAGAGCCTTTTTCACTGGTAGAGAGAGCGCAAGCCACTCAGCAACAAGCTATCGGTATTGTCAGTCGTTTACCTCTCAACATTCTTGAAAGAGAGTTTACTATCATTAAAAAACAGCTTGATTGGCATCAAGCCAAATTTATGAAACTCTCGGTAGATGCACCCGGTCCAGGTAATGCATTACTGATGCAATATATCACTGAACAACATTGTACAACTATCGAGTCTACCGGCAAAAAAGGCATCAGTGCGGAGGCAATTGCCAAAAAACTGTCCAAAAAAATGCGTAGTTTTATACAATCACAAGCTTGTGTTGATAGTTATCTAGCGGATCAATTATTGCTCCCTATGGCATTAGCAGGTACCGGAGAATTTTCTACTCCAGCTATCACAGAACACACCAAAACCAATATAGCGATTATTGAGCAAATGACAGACATCCGTTTTTCTACGGAAAAATTACATGAGCATTTTTGGTATGTTGGTATAAAATAAAACGCGTTATAATCGTTATACATTTGTATGCTATAACGATTATTTTAATTCAGGTGATTTACCATGAAGAATAAAAGCAATATAACTCTATTGAGTACTAGTCTTTTTTTTGCGCTTATTAATGCCCCTCAAGCAAGCGATACTCCTGTTCAGGAATATCGTCAAGCCGATCATTTTCTTACGGGCTGGGCAGCCCTATCTTCTTCAACACGTACATCAGGACCAAGCTCTGGACATTTTATAGAAGGATTGAAAGGCGTTAAAACACCTTTTGTTGATTATCAGGTTATTCCGGGTTGGTCTGCTTTATTAAACAACGCAGATGGAACTTACCTGGCTATGCCTGACAATGGTTTTGGTGCCAAAAGTAACTCTTCTGATTTTGTATTAGGTTACTATATTATTCAACCTAACTTTAAAACTCAAAGTGATGGTACTACACAGCCAGGTAAAATTAAAAACCAAAAATTTATACCCTTTAATGACAGTAAAGGTTTTTTAAACAATAAGAAAGGGATCGACTTTAAAATTACCGCCGACTATCGCTTTTATCCTTCCATAAATGACAATAAAATTTTAGAATCTGAATTTCCTGTTGACTCAAGAATCAAGAAAAACCGCTGGCTAACGGGTTTTGATTTCGATGTAGAATCTGCAGCTCGTGCCACTGACGGCGCCTTGTGGGTTGGTGAAGAATTTGGTCCTTATTTATTGAAATTTGATGAAGCAACAGGAACACTTTTGCAGGAGCCCATACCTCACCCTTCCCTGAAAAGTCCATTTAACCAAGAGGTGATGCGAGGCAAAGCAGTAGCAACCTTAGGAGCCAGCAAAGGTTTTGAAAGCTTAGCAACAAACTCTGATGGCACAAGGTTATATGTTGTTCCTGAAGCAGCTCCTATCGCAACTTCGTTGCAGCCTATTCCAGGAGATGAACGAGTCTTAGAAATTTATGAATTCAACCCCAAAACATCTTCCTATACAGGACGAAGTTTCAAATACCAAAAAGATGGTGATTCTATAAAAAATCAAGTGGTTATTGGAGATATGATAAATTTAGGAAAAGATCGTTTCGTATTGATAGAACGCGACAGTCAGTCAGGTGTCAACGCTGTTATAAAACGTCTTTATACTATTGAGTTGAGTGATATCAATACAAAAGGGATATTAAATAAAAAATTACTACTCGATTTACTTAAAATTAACGACCCTCTCGATATCGGCGGTCCTTTACCACGGGTAGCTCCCCAACTTTTTAATTTACCTTTTGATTCGATAGAAAATGTTGTAGTGCTT
>JBCCZV010000178.1:0-5278 GCA_039187085.1 Pseudomonadota bacterium | reverse complement strand
ATTATCTTGAAAAAAGATAATGGTTATATATCGACTTCAATAATGCTTTTTAAACCAATAGTACAAGTTCCTGGATTCATAAATAATGTGAAATTTTCATCAGAATCATAATCATTTGTTTGATCGCAAAATAATTGAAAACAGATATCATTCTCAAAATAAATATCCAGGTCATAAGTGTTCTTAGATAACCTAATACTTTCCACTGTTTTGTTGTTGAGTTGATTCAGTCCTTTTAGCATATTACCTTCTAGTTCATTCGAATCACGCCATCCGCAAATGACAATATCCGATTTTAAAAGCCTCCAAGCACAATGAATCATTAATTCTAACTCAGGTTTGAAGCATCTTTGCTCATTGATTAATTTCGCATTTTTTAAAGGTTTATTTCTTTTATTTTTACCACCAAAACCAAGCTTGACTACTGAGCCTGTTCCTGGTCCTGCGACAACAGACCAACACAACTTTCCTTTTAACAAATCAATATAAGTGTTTATATTCAAAATTTCCCTTCCTTTATATCTTTCGCTATGTCAACAATCTCGTCATGTAGTTTTTTCTGTTGATCTTTATTTAATTTTGCTTTTTTTGCCGCATCTCTTGCTACTTTATTTTCACGTCTAAGAGCGTCACTACCTTTGTGTTGACCTAAAGAGCTTGGCTTTCTGCGAACTTCTTTATTACCTCGCTCGGTATTATTCTTTGAAGTTTTCTCACCACAATTATGCACCAACACATTACGTTGAGTCACATAATAGGTATGAAAATTAGCAACGGTAAAATTATAGGTTAAATCGGTGCGATTTTGGTCTATTACTGACGAGACCATCATCGGATTTTTACGGTCCGCTTCTATGTAATCGCTTGCAACTGAACAACTTACTGACGAAGTTATTATTAATAACGAGCATTATAACTCACTATAGCTGTTTCAGGGACCAAGCATACTCTAACAACTCACCAAGACCAGACAGGTCACGGTGCAATCCACTGGCTACCCGCCTTTAAAAAACGATAACGGCACAGCTGCTTGGCGTAGGATTCCCTGGATTAATTTACGGGGATTTTGGCTTGAACAAGCCGTGTTTGAGATTGGGACGCCTTACATCATTGAGGTGTATGACAAGGAGTTGGTTTTTACTGTGAGCTAAAGAAAAGCCCGCGAAAGCGGGTGTCATTTAAACTTCATTATCTAAAATAACTCTTAGAGCCTCTGAGTCATCTGCATCAAAATCAGTATTAAGGTGTACATGGAAACCATCTTGATAGTCACCAAGTGCCAGCTTAGAAAATGTCTTGGCTAGTAACAAAAATGCTTGTTTATTCCCGTACAAAACAGGCACTCCAGATTCGATCTTTACCGCTAATTTTTCCTCGACCTCTTCATCATACTCGAAAGAAATTCGTGACTTTTCAGACTCATCTTCAAAGTCATAGCTGAATGTTTTTTTCATATCCTTCTCGCAGGTGTTATTCATCAACAATGTGGTCATTTCTGGTCACTCTATTTTTGTTTTTCACCTGACGTGTGACTTCAACATTAGCGTGACGAACATCAGGCCCATTTTGTTTAAGGGGATGAGTTTCAACCCTAAGATTGACTTTAGTCTTATCTCCGAAATCAATTGTTGCGTTGACCTCTTGCTTTGTCGCTGGGTTTTTAGGGTTAATTTTTACCTTAAACCCATTCGCATCAATTGAATCCAAGACCTCTTTAACTTTCGGGTTTGCACTCTTTGTAACACTATCACCACAATTATGCACCAACACATTACGCTGTGTCACATAATAGGTATGAAAATCAGCAACGGTAAAATTGTAGGTTAAATCTTGGCGTTTTTCATCGATGACCGATGTTACGACCATGGGGCCATGCCCATCGGTTTCGATATTATCGCCAACCACTAATTCGATCGTGGTTTTCCAACCTTTACCAATAACATAAAACGGATGATCGTCGGTCGCTTGAATTTTTTGTTCAAAACGCTCGTTGCCGATGAGGTTAATGGTATAAATACCACGATCGGGCTCGACAAAAATATGAGTGACGGGTTTCCAATCTTGTTCACCGGTTTCTACATCTTTTGCCCAAAGTTTTTCACCTAACGCCACGTCTTCAATATTTTTGTAGCCGCTTTCTGTTAGTACCTCTGTACCCGCAACAAAACAACAGCTTCCACCGGTTACTTTATCTTGAGCAATCTCGTTATTCGCAGGGCTGCCCTTAGTTCTATTAGCTCTATAAGCTTTTTGTACGATTTTACCTGCACGGGTAGCAACTTTTCCTATAATGCCGCCGCCAACGGCGCTAATTGCAGCTTCCGTCCAATTGACTTTACTTAAATCTCCACCATTTTTATAAAGTTGTACACCCAAATCAATCGCTGTAACCGCTGCAGAAAAAACAACCCAAAACTCTCCTGTTGGGTCTACTCGATTTACTGGATTATTACCTGTGTAGATATAAGTGTTGGGGCCATCAACAGTGCCCAAGGGATCCGATTGTAAGTAACGCCCTGTAATGGCATCATAATCACGACGAATGTTGTACCAAGTATCAATTTCTTCATCATAATATTGGCCCGGAAAGCCAATATTTAATCCATCAATACTATCTGCCACAACTTCACGACTGAATGCATGATTAAATGCACGCCACACTATACTACCAGAGCTATTTACCACAACTTCAGGGCGCAGAGTATGATCCGTTATGACATAATCAATCGTACTTCCTCGTTTAATAGCAACTAAACGCTCACCTAAGTAGATATATTCTTTAGTCAGGTTTCCATTCAAAGATTCTGCTAATAAACGACCACTTTGATCGTAAATAAACCGATAGGTTCCTGATGGACTTATTTTGAGAGTACGATGACCATGCGCATTATAGAGCATCCGCGTGGCATCCCCCTCTAAGACATCTGTTTCCGTACTTGTTGATCCTGATGTGGTAGCGTTCCCTTCTAATGGAATGGGTACGACATATATGATGTCTAAGGGCAATACTAGTATCATAGTATTGTTGTTACAGTTTTCTTCACTCGGTTCGCAATCTGAATGATAGTCAGGGCGATTTCTTGGCTCGTTAAGACTGGTTAATGTGACATGGGTTAACTGATTGAGTGCATTATAAGCTCGCTCACTTCGGCTACCATGATGTTCATCATAGATGACGTTTCCTCTAGCGTCATATTCGATGCTACCATCACCGTTGATACCCACTAACATTTCATTACTGTCGTAATTATAATTTCCGTTTAAACCGTTACCACTGATCGTCGTTTCCGATAAACGATTTTGAATTTTATCGTATGTATATTGTGATTTTTTATTGGTACCGTTTTCTTCTTTTAAAGATTGATCTTTGAAGTAAGTAAAAGTTTGTGTTTCTGCACTGTAGGCGTTATTAGTTTTTTGGCTGACTAATTGATCGCTATTGTAAGTAAACGCCAAGTCCATAGGACCCGCATTGATGTCAGTGATTTTATAATTACGATCATACTTTAACTCTACCGTCCTATTGGTTCCGTATTGATACGTCTCTATATCACCCAAAGGCTTGTATTTAATGTTGTATAATAAATTATTATTATTGCCTTGAATGGCTGTAACTTCGCCTGTTATCGCATTGCGATCATAAGTTATACGATAGCCTGAAGGATATGTAATGGAAGCGATGTTACCAGCTTCATCGTACGTATATGACATTGAAAAGTTTTGCCCGTCTATGGAATAGACAACAGAAGATACTTTTCTAAATTTATTATCATAACGATACTCCGTAGAGCCACTGGCATCAGCGATTTTACCCAGTAATCCTTTTTCAGTAGTAAATCGATCATAGGTAAAGTAATGAGTTTCACCCGTTGATAACTTACGCTCTATAAGACGATTGGCTGCATCGTATTTATTAGTGATGAAATTACCATCTTGAAAAGTGGTGGTTAATAGGTTACTGGCTTCGTCATAGGTATTGATTGTGGTGCCAGCGTGAGGCATTTTGAGGGATTTTATTTCTCCAAACGCGTTGTAACTAAAGTCAAAGAAGCGATTGGCATTATCTTTTATGGATACAACATTGGAATCTTTGTCGTAGGTGTAAGTGGTTATTCTACCAACAGCATCTGTTTTCATTTTTACGCGATCTAAGCTATCGTATTGATAGCTGATTAAATTAGAGCCGCTAGGCGATGTGACTTTCGATAATCGGCTTAATTCATCATAGTAATGAAGAGTCTTGTTACCATCGGCATAAATATCTTCAATAAGATGTCCTAAATTATCATTGATAAAGTCTTTGCTATAACTACGCAAAAAATAATAAACATCTTCTTCAGTAAATGTGTAGCAATTTATTTCTTCAAAATCACGTATTTCACAATCTTCTTCTCCAACTTCTGCACCTTCTCTTGCAGCAATCCTACCTTTTTCTATAACAGACAACTTGCCAAGTTTATCATATTCATAGTTCGTTCTTAATGCGTTCTCTTCATAGTTTCCGCCAACGCCTTCACTCTCTAAGGCATACCCTCTATCGTAGTTCTTAACCCATATTTTTCCTGATGGATCTGTGGTTTTAATAATATTGCCTTCTACATCATACTCGTAAAGTGTTACTTGAGTCCCTTTTTCATTACTAACAGTTTCTTTATTTATTCTACCTCTTCCATCATAAACGACAGTTTTTATTGAATCATCAGCATATTTTATTTGATTAGGGCGACTTAAAGCATCAAATGCCAAATACTCAGTCGTATGTCCTAACGCATTGACTTCTTTAATTAAACGTCCTGATGTATCGTAATATTCATAAGCTATATCACTTACATCGAGGCGTGGGCCATCAACGCCTATACGGCTTATCATACCATTAGAATGGAATTGGTAAGAATAACTCCATGTTCGAATAATACCGCTTACTTTATCTTTAATGGTCTTTTTGGTTACCAATGGACGCGTTTCAGAGTAGTAAGTGTAAGTGGTGAGTGTTGAGGGTGTTTCTACGCTATTAGGAATTTTTCTAACTGTTGCCCATTGTGTATTCACATAAATTTCATCAGCAGTTCCCGCTGCTTCTCTGGAGACGATCTGCCAACCCCAATCATTGTATTCGAAAGTTCTTTTTATACCTCGATTGTTAGTTTCACTGGTTAATCTATGTGCTAAATATTCTCTTGTGGTTGTGCTGGTAGGTAAGCCACCTTCTTTACCAATAATTTTAACAACATCTCCATCTTCAGTATAAAATTCCGTCTTGCGTCCACCCGCTTGGGTT
>JBCCZV010000177.1:0-5397 GCA_039187085.1 Pseudomonadota bacterium | reverse complement strand
TAAAAATCAAAGTACACCAAAAGTCGTGTCTTATTCTCTGACCAACAAAAGTGTCCAAAATGTTATAGAAGCGCTTGGTACGACATTAGCCAATGAGTCAGTAAACATCAGCTCCAGTGTGACAGAAAAAGTTGGTGCCTTTCGTTTTGAAGATGGTGAAGCTGTTAAGAAGGGACAAATTTTGATAGAGCTAAATAATGAAGAGCAAAAAGCACAACTTAAAATAGCAGAAGTTGATCTTGCTGAGCAACGCAGAGAATATCTGCGTATCGAGAATTTGGTGAAAAATAAGTCGGTTTCGCGTTCAGAGTTGGAAAGATTACAGTCACTTATTGATACAGCGTTAGCCAGAATAGAAGAGGTAAAAGCAACTCTCAATGACAGAATCATACGTGCGCCTTTTTCAGGTGTTTTGGGTTTTCGTGAAATTAGTGTTGGTGCTTTACTACAACCGGGAGATGTTATTACAACACTTGATGATATTGATGTATTAAAAGTGGACTTTGATGTTCCTGAAGTTTATTTAGGCCGCTTAAACGTTGGGAAAGAAATCGTTGCACATGCTAAAGCATTTCCAAATATTGATTTCAAAGGCCGTATTACAGTAATAGGTTCGCGTGCCAATCCGTCAACACGCTCTATTACAATGAGAGCTATTATCGAAAATCCTCAGAAGCTCCTCAAACCCGGCATGCTACTCACCATTGATGTAATTCATGAACAAAGGACCGCGCTCATGGTTCCAGAGCAAGCTTTGATTATGAGAGGCTCACAACATTTTGTTTATCAAATTAGTAACGAAAAAACTGTTACCCAAAAGCCTGTGGAAGTTGGTTTGAGACAAAATGGTGAAGTGGAAATTGTGAAAGGCTTAAATGAAGGTGATTCCGTAGTACTTTACGGGCACTTAAAAATCAAAGAAGGTATAAAAGTTGATGTGCAAGATGAACAATGGCGTGGGGGACAAGCATGATATTAACGGACGTCTCAGTTAAGCGCCCTGTTTTTGCCTCAGTTATCAGCCTTATGCTACTGGCTTTTGGATTAGTTTCATTCGATAAACTACCGTTGCGTGAATATCCAGATATTGATGCGCCTGTTGTCAGTGTAGATACTGATTATGTGGGTGCGGCGGCAGCTGTTGTAGAGCGAAGAATTACAAAAATTATTGAAGATCGTATTGCTGGTATTGAAGGCATAAAGAATATTATATCCACCAGCGAAGATGGCCGCTCGCGAATTTCTATCCAGTTTAACATAGAAAGAGATATTGATGGCGCAACTAATGACGTGCGCGATAGAGTTTCTCGTGTACTTGATAATCTGCCAGAAGGTGCTGATCCACCTGAAGTTTCAAAAGCAGGGGCAGATGACGACACTATCATGTGGATGAATTTGGTGAGTGATAGACTCTCCATGCTGGAATTGACAGACTACGCCAACCGCTATCTTGTTGATCGCTTTAGCGTTGTGGATGGTGTAGCTAGAATTCGTATTGGTGGCGGTTTAGATTACGCTTTAAGAGTATGGTTAGATAGAAAAGCCTTAGCTGCTCGAGGATTGACGGTTACAGATGTAGAAGAAGCATTACGTCGAGAAAATGTTGAACTACCGGCCGGTAGTATCGAATCAAACCAGCAGCAATTTACCGTACGAATAGAACGCGTTTATGAATCAGCAGAAGCTTTTGCCAAAATGGTTATAAGCTACGATGATAATTATTTAGTGCGATTGGGTGATGTAGCTCGTGTTGAGTTAGGTGCTGAAGAGACACGAAAGTCTTTCAGAGGTAACAGTGTACCTATGGTTGGATTAGGTATTACCAAGCAGTCTACTGCTAATACTTTATCCGTGGCAACAAAAGCGCGGGCATTGATGCAAGAAGTTAATGAAGATTTACCTGAGGGTATGGAACTATTAGCAAGCTATGACAGTTCAGTTTTTATTGAAAAGGCTATAGGTGAAGTTTATCAAACTTTATTTATTGCCATGTTATTGGTTGTGATTGTTATCTATTTATTTTTAGGGAGTGTTCGATCAACTTTGGTGCCTGCAGTAACTGTACCTGTTTCATTGATGGGCACTTTTATTGTTTTATATCTGTTAGGCTTTACGATCAATTTATTGACATTGCTGGCAATGATATTAGCTATAGGCATGGTCGTTGATGATACGATTGTTATGTTAGAGAATATTCATCGGCGTATTGAAGAAGGTGAAACGCCATTAGTGGCAGCTTTTTTGGGAGCAAGGCAGGTATCATTTGCCATAATAGCCACTACAGCAGTATTAGTTTCTGTGTTTTTGCCCATTACTTTCCTCGAAGGTGACCTTGGAAAATTATTTACAGAATTTGCTGTCGCTATGTCTGCAGCGGTTATTTTTTCGAGTATCGTTGCTTTGACGCTCTCGCCAATGATGTGTTCTAAACTTTTAAAGTCTAATGAAGAGCAAGGCTGGCTATCTAAGAAAGTCGATAATTTATTAGATAGTCTTCGGTTAACTTACCAGAGCTTTTTACAACAGTCGATACGCAGGCCCTGGCTGTCATTAATCTGGTTATTTTTAGCTTTTTTAGGCAGTGGTTGGTTAATGAAAGAGGTGCCAGGTGAATTCACTCCTAAAGAAGATAGGGGAGCTTTCTTTGTCATAGTGTCAGCACCTGAAGGTTCGAGTTACAGTTATTCGAAAACTTACATGGATGAAATCGAAAAACGATTAATGCCGTTGGTTGATAGCGGTGAGGTTATGCGCCTTTTGGTTAGAGCACCGCGCTCATTTGGAAACACGGCTAATTTTTCGGGTGGGTTTGTAATAATGGTTTTGGAAGACTGGGATCAGAGACGCTCGGCTTGGGAGATTATGGCTGATGTTAGAAAGCGTTTAGGTGATTTATCTGGTGTTCGTGCATTTCCGGTTATGCGGCAAGCCTTAGGGCGAGGTTTAGGTAAACCTGTGCAATTTGTTATTGGTGGTAGTGACTATGAAGAGCTAGCGCGTTGGCGAGATATTATTCTTGAAAAAGCTCAAGAAAACCCTGGATTATCTGGTTTAGATTATGATTATAAAGAAACCAAACCACAAATTAATGTGGCAGTAGATACCAAAAGAGCAGGTGATCTAGGGGTCAGTGTTCGGGAAATTGGTCAAACACTGGAAGTCTTATTGGGGTCACGTCGAGTCACAACATTCCAGGAGAGGGGTGAAGAATATGATGTTATCTTGGAAGGAGAGCGAATACTGCAAAACTCTTCGATAGATATCAATAACGTTTACGTGCGCAGCGCGCAAGGTGAACAATTAATACCTTTATCGAATGTAGTGACCATTGAAGAAAAAGCAGATGCGAGTGCGTTGAATCGTTACAACAGGATTCGTTCTATCACTATAGAAGCAAATTTACAAGGTAACTATACCTTGGGCGAAGCTCTCGATTATTTAGATGGTTTGGCAAAAGAGTATTTACCCGAAGAGGCAGTGATTAGTTACAAAGGGCAAGCTCAAGACTATCGCGACAACAGTCAATCTGTATATTTCGTGTTTGGTTTAGCTTTGGTTGTTGTTTTTTTAGTACTCGCGGCTCAATTTGAAAGTTATATTCACCCCTTGGTGATAATGATTACTGTACCACTCGCTATGCTAGGAGCATTGCTGGGTCTTTACATTTTCTCGCAATCGCTAAACATCTACTCGCAGATTGGTATTATCATGTTAGTGGGCTTATCAGCAAAGAACGGAATTTTGATTGTAGAGTTTATTAATCAATTGCGCGAAGAGGGAATAGATTTTGATGAAGCGATTATTCAAGCGTCGGGAACCCGTTTACGGCCTATACTAATGACAGGTATTACTACGGCATTTGGTGCTTTGCCTTTAATTTTATCATCAGGCGCGGGCTCTGAAACTCGAACGGTAATTGGGATTGTAGTACTCTCTGGAATTGCGGTAGCTACATTTTTCACACTTACCATGATTCCTGTGATGTATAAATTGATTGCCAAAAGTACTCGGCCGCCCGCTTATATTGCGAAGAAGCTTGAGAAAGAATTAGCTTAGCTTCAATAAATCTTTTTTCTGGTTATGCGACACTTCCAGCTGCATAGCCAGAAGACCAAGCCCATTGAAAATTATACCCTCCAAGATGCCCTGTGACATCAACGACTTCGCCAATGAAATAGAGTCCTTTTGATAATTCGCTTTCCATGGTTTGTGAAGAAATAGCCTTGGTAGAAACCCCGCCTAATGTGACCTCAGCAGTGCGATATCCCTCCGTACCAGCGGGTAACAAGTGATCATTAATCAATTTTTCTGAAATTACATCCCAATTTTTACGAGAAATTTCTGCTAGTTTTTTTTGAAAAGGAATCTTAGAAATCGAGAAAGATTGTGATAAGTAATTTTCAACAAAACGATTTGGCAAAGTTTCTTGTAAAGAGTTCTTGAGGGTAGATTTGCCATTATTTTGCTGAATGTGTTTTAAGAAATCATTTTCAGCCGAAGAAGCCAACCAATTAACAGTAAGTTTATCTCCCAGTTGCCAATAACTAGAAATTTGCAGAACGGCAGGTCCACTTAACCCTCGATGAGTGAATAATAAATTTTCAGAAAAAGATTGGTTATTTGTGGATAGTTTTACGGGGAGGCTTAAACCTGAAAGTTGAGAGAAAACTTCTTTTTCTTTGCCAGTAAAAATAAAAGGCACTAATCCCGCACGGGTTTTAATGATCTGATGCCCAATTTGTTCAGCTATTTTATAACCAAAGCCTGTTGCTCCCATTGTGGGTATTGACAAACCCCCAGAAGCAATTACCAAGGATTCACACTGAATAATACCCAAAGAGCAATTAACGAGATAGCCTGTATTGCAAGTGTCAATACCATAGATTTCTACGTGAGTTTTCCGTATGACGCCAGCATAATCACATTCTGTAAAAAGCATATCAAGAATATCTTTTGATTTATTATCACAAAAAAGCTGACCATGTTTTTTTTCATGGAATGGTATGCTGTGTCGTTCAACCAATTCAATAAAATCAGTTGACGTATAACGTTTGAGGGCCGACTTACAAAAGTGAGGGTTTTCTGATAGATAATTATGAAAATTAATTTCATAATTAGTGAAGTTACATTTTCCTCCACCTGACATAAGAATTTTCTTGCCCATACGGTTTGCATGATCAACCAACATCACTTGGCGCCCACGGTACCCTGAAGTAAGAGCACACATTAAACCTGCTGCTCCACCACCAATAACCAATACATCAGTAACAATTTTTTTTATCATGAATATAACCCGTTAAAGTTACCTTTTTAAATGTGCTAAAGCTACATCAACTGAAGAAAAATAACTTTTGCGAAAATCTGCAGGCTAGTATATAGAGAAAAAAGAAATTTGCT
>JBCCZV010000176.1:0-5435 GCA_039187085.1 Pseudomonadota bacterium | reverse complement strand
TCCACTAACTCAGGATTTTGTGGAATAGGCTGGCCTAAACATAATTTTATCGGCTCTTTGGACACAACGGGCTGACCTAAACCCCATTGACCTCTTTTTTCATCCCAAGAAAAGAGAGGATAATTATCATTGTTTTCTCGTTCAATAACGTAGTATTCATCTTGTAACATGGTCATTATTGTCCTATTTTTAACGGGCTAGATTGTCGAGGTAAGCTTGTCGTGCTGTTTTTTTGAGTCAAGCCATGAGCGCGATCATGCGGGCAAGGTGTGTTAGGCTTTTTAGTCAAGCTAGAGACACCCGCACAACCTATTTTACCCGATGCGTAGTCTTTACCATCGCTTGTAATGGTCCATTTAAACTTATCGATTCGGCCAAGAATGTAATAGCTAAAATCATCTAACTCTTCAATAAGCCCTTTCGGGTTATCACAATACTTACCGGAACGAATTTGATTGGCAATTTTCTCAAGCTCTATCCCTATTTTTTCCGGATATGTCATTCCATCCGCCATGCCTTTCTCATGATTGCCACGATGCAAAGGCACATGCAACTGACAAGCCAGTGCCATTTCATTGGGCAGCATCACACCATTGTTTGAGTGATTAATATCGTATCCAAATTGCCGACAATATTCCGGCCAATCGTCGTCGTTCATTGCTTCGCTACAAATTAAGTGGTGTGCCTGTAAAGCATGCGCTCCTGTATACCAAGGATGGTCTTCGATAGGGTCAATGATATTTTTTCGTAATCGTTGACCATTGCCCACTGAGTTGCCCCAATGCTGAGCAAAATCGTGTTGTGGTTGGCCACAATAAGGGCATTTGTCTACTTCTTCTTCCTGTGTATCGCTCACCGCTGCTGAAGCTATAACAGGTGCTTGCATAATCGGTGTGGGTGGGGTGTTTTTTTGGTTAGAAAAAAACATATCGTGATTTCTGACCACGTTCTTGCCTTCGAATTTGACATCAAAGGAATAACTGAGAGGCTCCGCTTTACCACCGGTTTTACCTGACATCACACCGCCGCCACTGCCGGCTTGATCACCGGTAGATTTCGCCAAGTTAGAGTTTTTTAAACACACGGAGGCGTTATTGATTTTTACCGATTTGGAACCACTCGCCAGGTCACTGCTTTTGGCCATACTGGGATAAGGAAGAGGAACAGGCCCACTCGGTGTTGGGGTTTTGCAAACGTTAGGAAAAGCCGTTAAGGTGCCGTCACTCTTTTTCGTCACGACACTGCGTCCGTTAATGCCGACAGTATTTTTTGACATTTTTGCTCCTTGCTGTTTATTTCAAGTAACCAACGAGCATAATCAATCAGTCACTCAAAAAAAATAAGGCAAACGACTGATCTTGAAATCAGACATACGCATTTTCAGTGAAAAAATTAAGAGAGAGGCAGAGAGCAATTTAAATCCTGAGTCAAGTAGAAACCGCGAGCGGGTTTCTACAAGAGAAAGAAAAAGAGGTGTTAGGATTTAATGTTCTTGTAATGAACGAAGCATCCAAGCGGTTTTTTCATGGACCCGCATTCTATCAGAAATTAAGGCCGCAGAAGATTCGTCATCGGCAGCTTGCGCCAACTTTAGTGCCTCACGACAGGTTTTAACGACTTGCTCGTGACTACGCGTGAGAATACTGACCATGTCTTGAGAAGAAGGCACACCCTCAACTTCTTCGATAGCACTCAATTCAGCGAAAGCTTTGTAAGTGCCTGGCGCGTTCAAGCCCAGCGTGCGAATTCGTTCAGCAACATCATCCACTGCAGTGGCTAATTCGGTATAGTGCTCCTCGAACATTAAGTGCAAATCTCGAAATTGAACACCCGTAACGTTCCAATGAAAGTTATGAGTTTGCAGATATAACGTGTAAGAATCTGCCAGTAATTTTTTTAATCCTTCACCGACGTTGAGTCTATCTTGTTCAGCAATTCCGATATCAATTTGCATAAGTGAACTCCTCATGGATTGTTGGAAACAGTAAAAGCAAGTGTTTGTATTTTTAATAAACAAGGTACTTGTGATGGTAGTAAATACACATAGAGTGTACGTCAATATTCATGAATACTATCATTTTTTAGGAAAAAATTTTTTCTAGCATCCCCAGAAAAATTAGCGGTAGGCTTGGTTCGAGAAAGACGATGGAGGCTGCTTTATAAAGGGTTGGGTTATTTTTAGAAGTGACGAGAATGACGTAGCCAGGATATGTATCGTGTGAGATGTAAAGCCTGAAAGAATCAGGCGTTACAAGATTATTGAATGGTTCGCAACGAATACACGCGACAGTGGTGTGTCGATGAACCATCCCACTTAGAGCCAGATCCAGAATGGCCGACAACTCTAACCGACTTACCGCTATGAAATGCGGCAATGACCAGGCTCACAGTGGTGTCGAATCCTGGTGAAGCAGGGCTAAGCCAATAACCTCGACATACACCATTGTCTTTAGGTGAAGTATGTGTAAAGACAAAATCACCATTACCATAGTCGGGGTAACTTTGAATCGAAGCGATGGTGCTTGTGTTCTCTTCTGCAAAAATAGGGCTTGAAAGTAATAAGACAGTCAAAAACAAGACGACTTTTTTCATTGTTAACTTCCTCTGTAAAAAAGTAGAGGAAGTATACCAATGAGAGAAATGATTGTCCTGGTAGTTTTTTACACGTATTTTTACTCTTGAGGTTTTGCTCCGATAACCTCGCCAGCGACACCGGCTGTTAATAACGGTGAGTCTGCAGCTAACTCATAATTTTCATTAATAAAAATAGGCTCAACGTCTGTTAAGCTATTTTTATCCGGTGCGTTGAGCAATTCTTGGCTTTGAAGATCGGTGTGTTGCCATTGGGTATAATCCGCCCAAAATCTTTCATGTTGTGGGCTGCCTTTGGCCAGAGTCCATTGGATATTGTCTTTAGCGCCCCAATAGGCATTGTAATTCCAAAAACTGATAAAGTTGATAGCTTCATTAGCAAGTGCGTGCGTGGTTATAAGCTTTTCATAATCATAAAAAAGGTTATTACGTATGTTTGCATCCACAACACCACGAAATACTAAAGCCGATTCGCCGCTTGATTGCACAATCGTATTATTGTCGACGATAAGTGTTTGTATTAAGAATTCATCATTCGCTGAAACTTTCACCGCTTCACCAACTTGGCTAATAACGTTATCAAACACTCTGGCTGTGGTAATCGAAGGTTGATAAGCGGCCTGTGTCGATAGACTGACAGCTTCTTCAACGTTAGCAATTCGATTCTTTTGAATGAGTGTACTATCCACTTGCATGGCTTGTGTCATGGCCACCTCAACACCTTTGGTCGCGCCATCAATACGATTATTCGAGACTTCTAAGGTGTTGATATTCATATCAGCACTGGGTGCTCTTGTATCAAAGGTTTCGTTATAACCGAGTTCGTCAACAGTGACATTTTCAATGTGTGAATTAAACACTTTGAGTGCTTCAACATGAGCGAAACGCAATCCGGATGTTAACTGGCCTCCAGAGATATTGTTAACAACAAGATTATTCACCGTTACTTTTTCTGTTTTACATCCACTTAATGAGCTGGTCACACCGGCTTGATTCACATTGGTTATGCGTAGATTGCGCAGTGTCACGTGGCTAACACAATCTAAATAAATGCCGGCAATGGGTTCGTCGGCATCGGCAACAATTTTTTTCTGATCAATAATGGTAAGCAACTCTAAATCTTCGGTAACGGCTCCCTCAATTAAAATAGGATTGTCAGCCGTTCCACTCGTACGTAGAACCAGAGCTTTAAGAGAAGATGCTTCATTAATGGTTTCGGACTGTTCAAAACTACCCGCTACAATGGTGATTTTATCGCCGGGTTGAGCTTGGTCAAGAGCGGCTTGAATCGTAGGGAGGGCTTCGGCATTGTTTGGATCAACAATAACTTCGCGCAAAAAAGTGACACCGTCCACTTCAATGATGGGGTCAGGTGCTGGAGCGGGTTCTGGCTCAGGCTCTGGAGTGGGTTCTGGCTCTGGCTCGGGTGTGGCGTCTTCTTCAGTATTAGTATCTTCGGAAGCAACGGGAGAAATAATGGTTGTTTCACCTCCACTGGATAGGTCGCTACAACCTGTGATTACACTGAGTGAAAGTAATAAAAAAAAGGTCGTTAAAAGCCATCGAGGTGTCATAACTTATCCTATAAATGCGTTATCTAAAACTAAAAAAACCGTCAACAATAAAAATTGCTGACGGTTCCGCTTACCGAGTTCGTCACTATGAAGAGAGAGACAATAGGGGGAAAGCGAATAACGGGTTTACCATTAATTAGCGATTATTCTTCGCTATGGTCTTCGTCATCATGATCGTCTTCGTCGTCATGATCATCTTCATCGTCGTGATCATGGTCGTCTTCATCATCATGATCATCTTCATCGTCGTGATCGTGGTCATCTTCACCTTCATGATCGTCGTCATGCGCTACACCAGTGAGATGCTCGACAAGTTCTTCGTAAACTTCTTCTTCAAGGCCATTGTTGAACACAATGTAGAAGTTTTCGCTCATATGATAAACGCTGAAGTTGGGAGTAAAACCAAACACACTCATTTCTAAGCGGTAAGCACCTGGAGCAGGATCAGCACCAGTTTCTGTTTCTAAGATATACTCAACGTGTCTGTGTACTTCACCCGTCGCATCAGCAAAATCAACCGTTACCGAATTATTGGCAAAAATACCGGTTGAAGTCACAATTACAGGGTCATTAAAGTCGCCAACAATGCGCAATTGTTCTAGGTTAGCAGGGGCAACAAAACTTTCTGTCGCTTCATCCCAAACGGTTAAGCTGTTATGAGCGGTATACCATAGAGAATCACCAGGATTGAAAGCACCTGCTTCAACAAGGAAACCAGGATCATCAGTTTCGAAGGGTACTCCTTCGCCACCAAACTCACCTTCAATAATGATACGACCAGTCTCTAAATCGATAAGCTCATCATTATCAACAACCATTTGGTTGCCTTCTACCGATATCTCGATATCTGAGTGCAGATGCCCTTCTTCTGCGAGTGCAGGCAATGAAACTAATAAACTTGCAACTGTAGAAAGTGCGGTAAAGCTTGTTATTTTCATGGAAAATACCTTTAAATTATCTGTTTTATTGGAATGAGCTGTCGCTCATATCATTGAGGTTGTAGCTAAAGCTTTTCTGTTGTCATGACAAGTTTACTAAACCCACATGATATGTTATATCATGTGGGAAATTAAAGTAGACTATTTGAGAATGACTGTCAATAAACTTCGATGGTTTAACAGAAAATTAAATCTTCTTGGTGAATTTAATAGAAGCGCTAGAAAAGTCATGTCATAAAAATGCGCAGAATGGCTAAGGCTTTTCGTTAGTCACCAAGACCAAAACTTTTTTTGGCCTTGGTGAAAAAAAATTGCTTAAAGATAAATCAAT
>JBCCZV010000175.1:0-5468 GCA_039187085.1 Pseudomonadota bacterium | reverse complement strand
TTGATTTTTTTCAAAATTTTGCTGAAATTTTAATGTTTGCATTAGCTTTTTGAATTTTTTACAACTCATAGATTTTAAGCAATCATACCAAGTTCAGCCCGCATCTGAATACATTTTATTCGTCTAATAAATACTTTGACATACAAGAGAGTACCATGGAAATCTCAGCAACTTTGATGGGTCTATTTGTGTTTTTATGGATGTTGATATCTACCATTATCGTGTTTTTCATAGCCCGTCGAAAAACAAACACGCCGATACTTGCTGCATTTATCAATACTCTACTTTCACTCCTTCCATTATTGAGTTTAATATTCATGATTGTCTTGATATTAAAAGATGATTTGACAGCTAAAAAAGCTGAGGAATCTCAAAACGATTGAGCCAGAGTGGAAAATTGGAACATTGCTTTATTATAAGAAACACCTTAAAACTCGCTATAACTCTTAAAGTTTTTTATAGATTAAGTGAAAGCATTTTAAATTTTATTTACTCAATATTTTGAATCTGCTCACGCATTTGTTCAATTAGCACTTTGATATCCACCGCCGCTGCCGTGGTTTGGCTATTGACAGATTTAGAGCCCAAAGTGTTAGCTTCCCGATTTAACTCTTGCATCACAAAATCCAAGCGCCTCCCCACAGCTCCCCCTTTAGATAAAATATGTTCAACTTCTTTACAATGGGCAGCTAAACGATCCATTTCTTCCGCAACATCTATTTTTTGAGCAAACATCACCATTTCTTGTTCAAGACGATCGGGCTCTAAATCTAATTTTGCTTGTTCAAATTTTTCTATTAATTTTTCTCGCTGCCATTTGATAATTTCAGGCGCTATTTTTTTGACTTCAGCAACTTGCTGCACAATTTCTGCCACTCGTTGCATAATCAGATGGCTGAGCTCTTTGCCTTCTCGCTCGCGCACGGCTAATAATTCATCTAAAGCCTCATCAACCATGGTCAAAAGTGTTGCTTCAATCTGGCTCAAGTCAGATTCTTCTGATTGCACAACCCCAGGCCATTTTACAATATCAGATGCATCCAAATTTTTAGCTTTAGGAAATGTATTGATGATTTGCGATTCAACATTAACTAACTGTCGTAGCAAATTTAAGTTTAAGGATAATTGATTAGACTCACTTTCTTCGATAGATAGCTTTACGAAACAATCAACTTTACCTCTTTTCAACTTTTTTCTGATTTTTTCACGCAGTTCTAGCTCTAAATGTCTAATCGATTCTGGTAAGCGAAAGTTAGTTTCTAAAAATCGCGAATTAACGCTTTTGAATTCCAAGATAATTTGCCCGCCATTAACCAGCTGTGTGTTACGGGCAAAAGCTGTCATACTAAAAACAGGCGATGAGTTCGTAGGCATATCAATATAGAGTCTCTTGTTTAACAATAAAAACGTGTTGGAATGCTAACATAATTCAAGTTTTCACCAAAATGCAATTGAAGAGTCAAATAGCCAAGAATGCTTACCTATTCTCATAAGGTAATCTGACAAGCTATTAAAAGCTGCTGTCATGATGAAACCTTCGATATATGCTAAATCTTCAATCCTACACATCTATTTATGATATCCTATGTTGAAAATTTCAGTATCAATAATGAATAAATATGAGGGTTTCGCAATGAGAGCCAACCAAAGAACCGCCAATCAAATTAGACCTGTCACTATCACTCGTGAATTTACAAAACATGCCGAAGGCTCTGTTTTAGTAGAATTTGGCGAAACAAAAGTTATTTGTAACGCCTCAGTGATTGATGGTGTACCACGTTTTCTCAAAGGGGAAAATCAAGGCTGGATTACCGCGGAATATGGCATGCTACCGCGAGCAACACATACACGCAGTGATCGTGAAGCCGCCCGAGGCAAACAATCTGGCCGAACCTTAGAGATTCAGAGACTTATTGCTCGTTCATTACGCGCTGTTGTTGATTTGAGTGCTTTGGGCGAGTACACCATTCAAGTCGATTGTGATGTCATACAAGCTGATGGCGGCACCAGAACAGCATCAATAACCGGTGGCTGCGTTGCTTTGATTGATGCCATCAATACGATGCGCAAAAACAATCAAATTAAGACGAATCCGATCAATCAACTGGTAGCGGCTATTTCGGTGGGCGTTGTAGAAGATGAAGCTATCATCGACTTGGATTATAGCGAAGACTCCAACGCTGAAACCGATATGAATATAGTGATGAATGAATCTGGCGGATTTATCGAATTACAAGGTACTGCTGAAAAAGAAGCGTTTTCTAGTCAGCACCTGAGTGAAATGATAGAGCATGGAAAAAATGGTATCAGAGAATTAATTGATATCCAGAAATCAGTATTAGGTATGTAATGCGATAAAGATATGCATAGATTATGAATTAACCTAATCTTAAAAAGGGCTTCTTACTGAAGCCCTTTTTATTTGTCTGCTATACGAAAACACTCATGCAGTAAGTGAGTATGGAGGTTGGGAAAAGTCCCACCACCAACATTAAAACACCGTTCAAAGAAACTGCGAAACGCATATCCCTTGGGGCATCCAATACAATATCAGTTTCCGGTTCGTCGAAGAAAACTGCTTTGCAAACCATCAAATAATAGTAAGCACCAACAATCGAGAAGACGACAGCAGTGATTGCCAGAGGAATAGCCAAACTGACACCCGATTCAATCAAAGCTCTGATGACTTCCAATTTGGGCCAAAAGCCGATGAAAGGAGGTATGCCAGCCATAGACATCATAATAACGAGCACGATAAATCCATACCAAGGGTTTCTTCGCGCTAAACCTTTAAAATCTGCGATCTCTTCGCCTTCAAAGCCTGCACGCGACATGAAAATTATCATGCCAAAAGCACCGATTGTCATAAAAGCATAGACAAGAATATAGAACATCGAAGCCGCGTATCCATGACTGGTGCCTGCAATAATCCCCATTAAGAAATAGCCAATATGTGCGATGGCTGAATAAGCTAACATTCTTTTAAAGTTGGTTTGAACAACGGCAGAAATATTACCGACAGCAATGGATAGCACACATAATACTACCAAAAGCTGGCCCCACTCTTGGCTGAGCCCTGGATAAGCTTCCACCAAGATACGCATTATCATGCCAAAGGTTGCAATTTTAGGAACGCTACCAATAAAAGCAGTAACGGAGGTTGGCGCTCCCTGATAAACGTCTGGTATCCACATATGGAAAGGCACTGCACCTAATTTAAAAGCAAGACCCGCAACGATAAAGACAATTGAGAAGCTAAGGATTAACTTATTATCAGGGTTACCAGCCTGTGCTTGGACAGCAGCAGCAACATCATTGATGTTTAACTCACCCGTTACCCCGTAAAGAATGGAAATACCGTATAAGATGAATCCAGAAGCTAAAGCACCCATGACATAATACTTCATGCCTGCTTCTGAAGAACGTATGGATTCTCGACGCATGGCAACTAAAGCGTATGATGGCAAAGCAACCATCTCAAGACCTAGGTAAAGTGTTAGCAAGCTTTGTGCAGAGACAAGAACCATCATGCCTAAAACGGCAAACAAGTACAACGCATAATACTCAGCTTGCATAAAATGCCGATGCTTAATGTAATCGCGCGAATAGACCAAACCTAGCGCTGAAACAGCTAAAATACCCAGTTTGAGTACCACTGCCATTTGGTCAACAACAAAGTGACCACTAAAAGTAATCATTTGTTCAGTTCCGAGATACGAAGACACCATGAAGAATGCGACAAACAACGTCAGCAAACTCAAAACATAAGTTAATGAGTTATCTTTTTTAGAGGTAAAGCGCTCCAAAATCATGATGAGCTCAATCATCACTAAAACAAGGATCTCTGGATAAATTAAACTAATGTTATACATGATACTTAGTACCCCAATACCGATTGCGGATCTTTACTGGCTAATCCAGAATTTATCAAATGATTGACGGTAGGCTCCATGATTTCTAGGAGAGGTTGCGGCCATAAACCGAAGAGCAAGACAAAAAATGCTAAGACACTCAAAATAAAACCTTCTCGAATATTGATATCTCTCAATTGCTCAACATTTTCGTTGGCGACTTCACCAAAAACTACTCGTCGATACATCCATAATGTGTAGGCGGCACCTAAGATCAATGTGGTTGCCGCTAAGAAGGCATACCAAAAGTTTGCTTGAAAGGATGCTAGGATTACTAAAAATTCACCAACAAAGCCTGATGTACCCGGAAGGCCAGCGTTTGCCATGGAGAATAACAAAAAGAACGCAGCAAATTTCGGCATTTTATTAACAACACCACCGTAGTCATTGATATTTCGACTATGCATCCTGTCATAAAGCACGCCAACACACATAAACATAGCGCCAGAAATAAAGCCATGGGAAATCATCTGTATGAGAGCACCTTGTACGCCCATCGTCGCTCCATCAGTTGCTTGTTTGCTGACCAAACCAAAAACAATGAAAAAGCCAAGCGTTACAAAACCCATGTGAGCAATCGATGAATAAGCAATAAGCTTTTTCATATCCGTCTGTGCCAAAGCCACAAAGCCGATATAAACAACGGCGATTAAAGACAAGAAGATAACAAAGCTTGAATATTCAGCGGCTGCATCGGGCGTAATCGGCAAACTAAATCGCAAGAAACCGTAGGTTCCCATCTTCAGCATGATGGCTGCTAATACCATTGAACCACCCGTAGGTGCTTCAACGTGGGCGTCCGGCAACCAAGTATGGACAGGAAACATCGGCACTTTGACAGCAAAAGCAATTAAAAATGCAAAGAATATCCAAGCTTGAGCTGTACTACCAATCGCCAACTCATGCATTTTTAGAATACTAAAGCTATCGGCTTTTATGCCCAAGTAAATCAGAGCAATCAGCGTAAATACGGAGCCAAAGAAAGTGTACAAGAAGAATTTAATGGTCGCATAGACTCTTCTCGGCCCACCCCAAATACCGATAATCAAAAACATCGGGATCAGCATGCCTTCCCAAAAGACATAAAATAAAATAGCGTCAAGGGCTGCAAACACACCATTCATCAAACCCGTCATTACCAAAAACGCACCCATATACTGGTTAACGCGCTTTTCGATAACTTGCCAACCAGCTAGCACAATCATCACGCTAGTGAAAGATGTTAGTAAGATCATCGGCATTGAAAAGCCGTCAACACCTAACTCATAGTTAATGTTAAGAAAAGGAATCCAAGGTGCAAACTCGGTGAATTGCATAACGTGCGTGGTTTTATCAAAACCATCATAAAGCGGTACACACAATAATAGCGTTAACACGGCAACAAACAATGAAGTGGTTCTAGCGACCGCTGGGTTCTTTTCACCCACAGTAAAAGCCACTGCCAATCCGCCAACGATTGGGAGCCAAATCAACAAACTTAATAAAGGCAACTGTTCTAACATGTTTTATTCCCGATTTATTATTATGCTTGTAACATCAGCCAAGCTAAGAAAGCTA
>JBCCZV010000174.1:0-5909 GCA_039187085.1 Pseudomonadota bacterium | reverse complement strand
TCAGCAGCACGATGTCACGTTGTTTATGTTTTTACAAACCGCTTTTGCTGTCTTACTTGGACGCTACAGTAATGAAAAGGACATCGTTATTGGAACTCCTATTGCTGGGCGATCCCATAAAGAGTTGGAGCCACTTATTGGCCTTTTCCTAAATACCTTGATATTAAGAACCAAGTTCGAAAACAACCCAAGCTTCAATGAACTTTTAAAGAGCAATAAGAAAAATATTCTCAATGCCTTTGACCATCAATATATTCCTTTTGAAATGCTGGTTGATGAGTTACAACCTGAGCGTAGCCTAAGTCACAACCCTCTGTTACAAATAATGTTTGTATTACACAACAATGAAAGCGTAGACCTATCATTAACGGATGTCAGTCTTTCAGCGATTGAACAGACCAATTTTTCCATTAAATATGATTTAGCTTTACATGTTACTGAGCATAACGATCAATTGATGGTTTGTTGGACCTACGATAAAGATTTATTAAGTGCCGACAGTGTTCAAGGAATGGCGAGTGCATTTTCAAGCATGCTGGCACACCTGATGAAGCACCCTGATACAACCATCGAAACCATCCCTCTTGTTAACAACGCGAATAAGCAAGAAATACTCTATCAATGGAATAGTACCCGTGCTAACTATCCTGATACTTTATGCATTCATGAACTTATCGAAACGAGCGCGTCACGATTTCCAGATGCCTGTGCAATATATTATGAAGGCGAGCAGCTTAGCTATCAGCAACTTAATGAACAAGCAAATCAATTGGCACACTATCTGATAAACAACGATGTTAAGCCCAATACCATGATTGCATTATTCGTAGAACCCACCTTGGAAATGATGATTGGAATACTTGCGATATTAAAATCTGGTGGTGCTTATTTACCGATAAATCCAGATACTCCTGAAAGTAGAATTCACTATATTCTTGAGCATGCTTGCGTTGAAATCGTCATTACACAAAATCATTTGTTAACAGAGCTTGATTTCGGTGGTAGAAAAATTATCCCATTGGATAATCAAATTCGAAATTTACTGACCAAAGACTACTCAAAAGAGAATCCTGACAAAGAAGATCTAGGTTTAAATAATAAAGATTTGGCTTATATTATTTATACTTCAGGTTCTACCGGACAGCCCAAGGGTGTACAACTTAGTCATGATGGGTTAGTTAATTTGGTTTCTGATCAAATTGATAGGCTCGAACTAACAAACAAGTCAAAAATGCTGCAGTTTTCATCCATTAGTTTCGATGCCGCCATTTGGGAGTGGTCATGTATATTATCCGCAGGTGGTTGTCTTGTACAAGGAAAGGATACAAAGGAGCCAAGTCAATTTTTTGAACTGCTTAACGAAACAAAATTTACGCATGCACTACTACCTCCTTCATTTTTAATCGCCACCGAAGATAGATTACATGAACTTGTAGCGATGCAGTGCTTAGTGATAGGCGCGGATACCTGCCCAATGTCCATTGTTAAAAAACTGCCTGAAGGTCTCAAGCTTTTTAATGCCTATGGACCTACAGAGTCAACGGTTATAGTGAGCATGTATGAATATGTAAGTGGAAACAAAATGCTCATCGGTAAGCCTATAAACAATACTAATTTGTATGTACTTAATGACAGCCATAGTATATGCCCGCCAGGTGTCGTAGGTGAATTATATATAGGAGGTAAAGGACTTGCAAAAAGCTATCTCAACCAAGAGGAATTAACAAAAAAAGCTTTCATAGAATTATCAATTGACGATAAGCCATTGCAGAAATTTTATAAAAGCGGCGATAAAGTTCGTTGGACGAAATCGGGTTTGATTGAATTTATTGGTCGAGTTGACAACCAAGTTAAAGTGCGTGGGTTTCGTGTTGATCTGGGGGAAATTGAAACCCATCTATCGAACTTTGCTGGATTGAAAAGTTCGGTGGTATCAATTTCAAAAAATCCAAACAATGACAATCAATTGGTCGCCTATATAGTTAGCAATGATGAGCTTCATGGAAGTGATGGTAGTATTGAACAGTCAAAGAGAAATGAACTTATCAATGACTGCTCCAATTGGTTAAGAACCCGTGTGCCAGAATACATGGTACCTTCTATATTTGTCGTAATGGAGAAATTGCCACAAACTTTAACTGGCAAGGTGGATCGAAAGGCCTTGCCTACTCCTAGTGAAGCAGATTTGTTGTTAGAGAAATTTGCCGCACCAGAATCTGAGCAAGAGCAACTACTGTGTAACATATGGCAGGAACTGTTACGCATTGAGCGAATAGGTATACAGGATAATTTCTTCTCCTTAGGCGGTGATTCAATTATCTCGATTCAAGTTGTTTCACGAGCTAAAAAACATGGGATGAACTTTACTGTACGCCAGTTGTTTGAAAATCAAACGATACAGGAATTAATGCCGCATATCACCTTTGGCGAAGAAAAAAATATTGATCAAACAGAAAGTGAAGGAGAAATGCCGTTGATGCCGATCCAAGAAGAATTCTTTTTAAATAAAATTCCCGATCAGCATCATTTCAACCAGTCAGTACTGTTAACTACACCCGAAAAGTTTGAGTTCTCTTTCGTGCAGCCAATGATAAAGGCTATTGTTGTTAGACATGATGCGTTTCGATTGCGTTTCAAAAAATCGTCCAAATGGTCTGCAAAATTCCATGATATTGAATCCATCATACAATCGAACAGTATTGAAGTTTTTGATCTATCTGAAATGAAAATATCCTTGCAAGTTGAAACATTAGAAAAACATTGCCAACAGATTCAAGAAGCTCTTAATATTGAAGCGGGCCCGTTATTTAAGGTTATCTATTTTAATTGTGGTAAACATCAAGGCCGACTGTTCATTGTTGTACATCATCTCATTATTGATACGGTATCTTGGCGTATATTGTTGGAAGACTTAAAAACAGCGTATCAGTGCCTGCGCGAACATAAACCCATTGCTTTGGCTCCAAAGACTACTTCATATCAGCAGTGGTCTTTGGTGAGCAAAGAGTATGCAAGTTCCTCTACAGTAATGGGTGAATATGATTACTGGATAAAACAATTATCGAGTAATATTTACCTTAACAAAGAAACAGGGGACACAATACCAAGTAAACAAAAAGTTACTATCAACAAATTAGAAACAGATTACTTACTTGGTGAATGCCATCAAGCTTTTAGAACTAACATCAATGAGTTGTTATTATCGGCGCTATTACTTGCTTATTGTAAGTGTACTGATCGCGTGTCAATGCGCTTAAATATGGAGGGGCACGGCAGGGAAGATCTCTTCGAGAACCTAGATGTCACAGAGACGATTGGTTGGTTTACCACAATCTATCCATTGATGTTAAAAATTGAAGAAAACTCATCTATTGAAGAGGCCATATTGTTGGTAAAAGAGCAAATCAGAAGTGTCCCAGCAAAGGGCTACCACTTTGGTCTGCTCAAGCACACCCAGGGCATGGAAAAACTTGCACAGTTGGATGAAGCTCAAAAAACCTCGAGTATTGTATTTAACTACCTGGGTCAGTTTGACAATAGCTTTGACAGTAGTGCTGAGTTTTCCTTTGCACCAGAATCAGGTGGGAATAATCATAGTCACAAGCAGCACCAACGAGAAATGCTTAGTATCAATGGTATGGTAGCGGGGGAAGTAATGACTTTCATGTTTAGGTTTAGAGAAAATATTCCACAACTATCATCATTACCTGACGCATTTATAAAATCGATACAAGACGTAATTTCAGTTTGTCAGGAGCGACAGAATGATATGGAGCTTTTTGAGCGTGGCGAAGCTGTATTTTCTATGCCGCATAACGAAATTGATATGGAAGGAATAGAACTGTGAGTTTGGAAAAACTATTAGACGGATTAAATGAAAAAAACATAAAAGTTGCTTTTATTGATGGAAAGATAAAGATTTTTGATCCTGACTCAAATCTAAGCGACGACTACCTAAGTTTATTAAGAGAGCATAAAGAAGAGCTTATCAGAATTATAAAAAAAGGAAGAGGTTACACTAAATCTGATTTTAAAAACGCAAAATTGGATAATGAAACTATTAAAGATCTATTAAAAAAATATCCAAGTATGCAAAAGCTATACCTTGCTACGCCAATGCAACAAGGAATGTTATTTCATGCACTTATGGATGGTGCTGGCTATTCCTATGCTAATCAAACCTATTGCGATCTGGTGGGTGCACTTGATGTTGCAACCTTTAAAAAAGCATGGCAAACGATTATCAATCGCCATGATATATTTCGGACCTGTTTTGTTGGATTTGAAAGTGAACAAATTCATCAGCTGGTTCAAAATAAAGTTGATATGCCAATAGAGGAATTCGACTGGCAACATATGAGCGAGCAGGAAATATCTGATAGCTTAGTGAACCTACATCGAGAAGATAAAGCTGCAGGCTTTGACTTTGGTACAGCGCCATTAATGCGAATAAAGCTGGTAAAACGATCTGATAATAGTCATCATTTGGTCTGGTCACATCATCATGTTTTATCGGATGGCTGGTGTAAATCGATAATTTTTGGAGAAGTTATTCATTGTTATCGATGTTTGTTGACCAACCAACCCATAGTGTTGTCAGAACCTGTTCCTTATGAGAACTATATACAATGGTTAGATCAGCAAGATAAAAACGAGGCAAAGAACTTTTGGCGCAATCAACTGGAAGGATTTGAAGAACCAACACCACTGTTTATCAATACTCTGACTTCTGAAGATAAAGAACAAGGCCTGAAGGAACATCGTTTAGTTATTGATGAAGCCTGTAGCTCAAGTCTACAAAAAATTGCACGAGACAACCAGTGTACAATGAATGTGGTCTTTCAATCGGCCTGGGCGTTTTTGCTGCATAAGTATAGTGGATTATCCGATATTGCTTTTGGTTCGATTATATCAGGCCGACCAGCGAGTTTACCTGGTGTAGAAAAAATGATTGGCCTGTTTATCAATAATCTGCCTGTTCGTGTTCAATTTACTCAAAACTTAAACATTTCCCAACTATTAAATTCATTACAACAAGACAATATTGCTAGAGACGAGTTTGGATATTTGCCATTAGCAGAAATTCAGGCGCTCAGCAACGTACCTAACGGTACCCCACTATTTGATAGTATTATTGTATTCGATAATTACCCAGTTGAAGATGGCATTAAGTCAAGTGTCGAACCAGAATCTTTTAATCTTGAAATTCAAAATATTAACACCGATACGCAATCAAACTATGATCTTCACGTTAAAGTGCATTTTGATAAAGTTCTTAAGATTGTTATTTGTTACGATGCTAAGAAAATATCCAGTCAAACCGTTAAACGCCTATCAGAGCACTTGGAAAATATACTAACTGGAATGACAACCTGTGAGAGATTTTCTGATATTGATATTTTATCGCAGTGGGAAAGTGACAGAGTCGTCCTAGACTGGAGTCAAAAGCACTTTATAATGCCATCGGGTCCTCTAATCCATCAACTATTTGAACAGCAAGTTAACAAACATCCAGAAAAAAGTGCACTTGTTTCAAGCTCCTTTCAGATGAGCTATCAACAATTAAATAGCATTTCAAACCAGCTTGCTAGGTACTTAAGAGAACATAAAATGCAGAGCGATGCGCCTGTTGGCCTTTGCTTTGAGCAATGTCCAGAAATGATAATTGCAATATTTGGAATACTCAAGGCTGGTTTTGCCTATGTTCCAATCGATCCTGTTTTACCCGAAGAGCGCATAGATTATATCATTAATGATGCCGGAGTGGATATCGTCATTACACACAATGAGCTATTAGCAGATATTCCATTGGGAGATAAAAAAGTTTTACCTTTAGGTAATGCTCTTAGCGAAACACTGCTATCTCAATATTCAAACGATAACCTAGATAGCACACAGTGGGGAATGAG
>JBCCZV010000173.1:0-5949 GCA_039187085.1 Pseudomonadota bacterium | reverse complement strand
GGCCTGTTTGGAAGTGTTGTTTTCGCAGACCCTATTTTCTTCAGCTTGCCGTGCTTTTCCAATCTGATTTTTCTATCTTCTCATATCACTTGATCTATTTTGCCTAACAACGAAATTAACTTAAACTGTCCGAAGTATTGATTTAACAGAAGCGACTTATCTAGCACGCCGTATTACTGAGCCACGCCGCGAGCCGGGGAGCAATGTTGTCGTTAACAGTTTGACATTAGACTCGGCGTCTATTCGTTTTACGATGGATTCCAAACTCACGGCCTTGAATAGCATCGTCAATAATGGCGGACAAATTATTGGCGACGGTGCGCTAGAAATCCGTGCGGGTGGTGAGTTTGTCAATCTCTCGGGGGGGGTACAAACGCAAGATGATTTATCCGTTATTGCCGAGCGTATAACGAGTCGTACACTGGTGCACAGAATCGAGTCTAATGGTCAGTTAGAAGAGCGTTTCGGTACTATTGCAAGTATTAATAGTGGCGGTGATATTTATCTGGCGAGTGGCTCAGATGTTTTATTGCTAGGCACCTCAATGGCGGCTGCCGGCGGTATAGCCATTAATGCCAATGGCAATGTGATCATTTCGAGCATCAGTGCCACCAACACCAGTGAAAATCAAAACGGCTCGCGTTATGTTTCTACCTCCAGTGTAGAGCATCTTATGAGCTCGCTAACCGCTGAAGAAACCATCTCGCTGATTGCGGGCGGACAAATCATTATTGATGCCTCAGAAATTGTCAGCAACTCAGGCCACATCGAAATCTTAGCAGAGCTGGGTATCACCATTGAGGATGAACTCAGTGCCTCTTCCTACAGCTCAGGCAATTTTGAAAACACCAACGACCCTCGTATAGAAGCCTATAAAACTGTTGCCATACGCTCCTTGCTGGATGCAGGTAAAGGCATTCGTATTCATTCAGAGCTGGGCGATATTACGCTCCAAGCGGCTGATATTCGCAGCCAAGAAGGGGCAAGCGTCAGCGCCAGTAATGGTCAAATTAATTTATTGATGACGCTTGAAAACGATCATTACAGCTACTCTGAAGTTAAAGAAAATTTCTTTACCACAACAACCATCAATAGAGGTCACACTATTGATACCGCTGTGCACACCACCGTGGTGGGCGGTTTAGTCACTGATGCCTTATATGGCTTGAATGTAGAATACGAAGGTAAATTTGACGATAACGGTAATCCCGTAGATCTGGATGGCCAAATAGCGGCGTTAAGCCAAATGCCAGGCTTAGAGTGGATGGCGGATGTCAGAGCACAAACACCCGACGTAGATTGGACAGCGATTGAAACCCAATACGAAGTATGGAACGAAACCAATCGTAGTTTATCTCCAGCGTTTTCGGCGGTCATTTCTATTGCGATTGCAGTGGTTTCCGGAGGAGCAGGCACTGCAGGTTTGAGTTTTTGGCAAGCCGCTGTAACGGCTGGTGCAGCTTCTCTAGAAAGTCAATTAATCATCGCCTTAGCCAATGGTGCTGTGAATGGTGATATTGGTGGCGCAATGGAAGACTTGGCTTCTGCTGATACCTTTCGTTCGTTAGCAGTGACGATGATTACAGCGGGTGCCATGGCTGAAATTAATACCGAATTCTTCAATGTTGCGAGTGGAGCAGAGCTATCGTTTACCGAACAGGCGGTACAAGCCGTTACCGATGCAACGGTAAATGCGAGTGTTTCCAGTCTGGTATTGGATGGTGATTTCGATAATTTCTCGGATAGCTTTGTTCAAAGCTTAGGACAGCATGCCATCAATACATTGGGCAAGCACATGGCGAAAACCATTGGTGATGCCTTTGATGTTGAAGGCGCCGAATCCATGCAAACGGCACTTAAATATATTTCTCATGCGGCTTCTGGATGTGTGCTTGGTATTGCGAATGATGGTTTAGTTAACGATACGGAAACAGAGACGGGGAATGCTTGTGCGATTGGTGCTGGCGGTGCAGTTATTGGTGAGTTAATTGCCACACAATATCGTGATAGTGAAGAAATTAAAGAAGCACAAAGAGCAACCGATGAGCTCATCGAAGGGCATGGAGAAGATCTAGAGGCAGCAAGAGATAGGATACAAAGTTTATATCCAGAAAAGACACGAGCTGAAATCAATCAAATGCTGATGGAAGAGCTTAATTCGCTTCCAGAAGTTCGTGTTCAAACGAGAAATATGGAAGAACTTGCACAGCGTGGTGTTGATTTAGCACGCTTGGGAAGTGCGTTAGGGGCATTTGCAGCGGGTGCTTCTGCGGCCGGTGTTAACAGTGCAGCAGATATTGGTGAAATTACTGCTGAAAATAATGGTTTTTGGCTAGCTTTTTCTATACCAGCCATTCTCACGGCCATTGATGTGTACATGACTGGCCAAGATATTATTGAAATTGTTGAGGCTTACGAGAGAGGTGATACGGCTGAAGGAAATCGCTTATTAGCTATCATGGCTGGAGGCGCGGCAATTGGTGCCTTTGTTCCAGGCGATAAGATTTTAGATTCCGTTGTTAAGTTCTTAAAAGAAAAGAATTATGACTTTGGGCGACGTTTTGATTCTATAATGGATTATGTTTCGGGATCACTTGATGTTCCAAGCAATTTGGATATCTACAAACTCTGGTCGAAGGATGTATTGGACCATGCTGCTGTTGGTGAGTTTGATGATCTGTTTAGGCTAAAGGGCGGAATGCATACAGAGCAAGGGTTTAAGTATTTCTTGGATGGTAGAGCTTCGGTTGGCACCAATTACTCAATAGAAAACGTAACGTCATTTGGGGCCCGTAACGACGGGGCTTTCGTTTTGATGGAAACACTGTCGAATGGTATAAGAAGGGTGCAGTTACCTAGAGACGCTTGGGCAACTAAAAAAGCATTTGAGAATGCAAGTATAAAGATGCCTTCGGGTGAGAGAATCAAAGGTATTAAAACTTTATGGCCTGAATCTTTCTCTGCTGATGACGTAGTTTCTGCAAGTCAAAGTGTAATTCAGAAAAATTCCGGAAATACTACTGATCGTTTCCTCTATGGCTCATATAAGGGAGTCGAGGTGAAACTGATCCGTGATGTAGATACTGGGATGATAAAAACTGTTCATCCTACTTGGAATCAATAGGGGTTAAAAATGGATAAGGTTGAGCATGAACTAAATAAGCTTTGGAGTGATGGAAGCTTCGATGAATATAATTTATCTGAGATAGAAGATATCCTAAAGCGAAATCCTTCTTATGTTGATTTTTTTGTTCGTAAGATCGATATTGAATCATCGCAAATGGATACGTTATATCTAATTGTATTGAATGCATTTCCCTTGGAAAGCTGTATTCGATATGCGATAGATAAAGACGATTGGGTCGTGGAAGATTTTTCTGAATATGACTGGTTTGAAGGCGTAGGTACCTTTAAGCCAATGTCTTTATCCGATTATGAAAATTGGCTTTCTCAACAGATGATTAAAGATGGAAGAGGTTAAAACGTAAGAGTTGGCCGCTGTGTAGTGGTGGCCAGTCGTTCCAAGCAGGATTGAGGGCAAAGATTTTTTCAGAGAAATTGAAGTTATTGATACGAAAGGAGAGCATGTTGGTAAAGTTGATAAAATTAAATTGTTAAAAATAGAAAGCTATTGCTGAGACTGAAGCGAAAAAAATTTGTTTGCTGTATTGAATTACATGATAAAAAGGTTAAGGCATGTTCCCTCATGCCATCAAATCAAGTAATACTAAAAGTGTGAATAAGAACATTCAAAATAGCCTGAATCTTTCTCTGCTGATGACGTAGTCTCTGCGAGCCAAAGTTGTAATTCAGAAAAACTCCGGAAATACTACTGATCGTTTCCTCTATAACTCATATAAGGGAGTCGAGGTGAAATTGATCCGTGATTTAGATACTGGGACGATAAAAACTGTTCATCCTACTTGGAATCAATAGGAGTTAAAATCGTATCGTCTTGATTAGAATAAACTTTCCCAATACGGAACGATACGGTCAACAGGCGTTGTTTTTCTTCATCTTTTTCACAGTTTAAAAAAGGTTGCTATCATTGTAAGCATGGAAAAAGTGTAGAGTATCAACGTAAATTTTTTATCAATCAAGAGATATCAACATGTTTTATTGTCAGTCTACGCATTCCCGTTTTTTGCTAAGACTGCTATTGAATAATACATCGAGTAAAAAATTGTTAAGGAAAATTAATAAATTGAGCCCTATTGGATGAATGATGTTTGTTAAAAACCGGAAGTATTGTTCAATCAACCGGGAGGTTAGACAGTGCAAGAACCAGGAATAATATTTCAAAGTGTTTTTGATGACCTGAGTGACAATTTAAGTGATGACTGGTATAAGGCAGAAATTTATTTCCGCTTAGATAACTCGATTGATAGCTGTAGTATACGAGCGCGATATTACACAGCACCAAAAAATGAAATGAAACAAATTCGCCTGACAAAAATTTCAGAAATTGTTGATAGTATTTTAGCATTACGAGAAATTTTGTCTGGAAACGGTGCTCGTGAAAAGATTACTCATGGTTATCTTCTCTTTACTTCGGATGGCGACTTCGAAGCTAAATATAGCTATCAAGAACCAGACTGGAGTAATTTGACAGGTTGGATAGAGCATGTTGATTTTCAATAGTGTTATAAACATATGATTTTATCAATTACGGGTTCTATATTAAGGACAATAAGAAAATGACCAAACCAATTTTTGAAAACTTTACAGATGCACTAACGCCTCAGGATTCTATTCCTGAGGAGGCAATAAAAAGTTTCAATCCTGAAATTTGGCAACGATTTTGTGATGGTAATGCCGCTTTTTTTGAACCCTTAAAATCGCAATTTCCTCGGTTATTTACTGTATTGACGGATGAAAAAACTTCTCCGATTTATTTATTGGAAGACAAATCGAGAAATTTAATGACGGATAAAGTGACTTACTCATATCACATGTGGGGGCTAAAACACGGAGAGAATGAACTAAAAATGCTGGTTAACCATACAAGCTTAAACGGACTAAAAAAAATTCTTTACTATCAAGAATTTATTGATTCGATTCCTAAAGGTTTTGAATGCTTTTTAGATGTAGCTGAAAGCTTTCAATTTTCTCATCCAAATCAATCTTTCCAAGCGGTATTTGCAAAATTTTTGTCACCGCATGAGTTGAGCAGTTTGTATTACGATATGGAGTTGCCTCCTACTCAAGCTGAGCGCGTGGCAGTAGCCTTTCCCGATCAGCTGTTTCATGTGTTGTTAGAAAATTTCCATCAAGAAAATTACCAGAAAGACATGGTATTTTTTGATGACACTGGCCGGTCGCCGCATTTATACGGCGTGAAAGCGGGGCATTACGATCAACCTTTTGTCATGATGAACCCCATCGAGCACATTGATAAGTTTTTAGCGGATAGTTTGCAGGGAAAAGAAGTCAAGCTATTTAGTTAAGCTTGGATTGATTAATGGCCGCTAGATACGAGTCGGTTACAATATTCAAGGCTTGGTTTTTATAGCGAACATCCATAGTTCTGCCGGACTCCCAAGTGACTTCGCAGTAAACGGGTAGTGCTAAGTATTTAATCAATGATGGCTGTAAGCAGGCAAATTCATAAAGTGATAGTTGTTCATACGTATCGTCATCACCTACGGTTAAGTCTTTACAAAACCAACCTGATTCGTGGGCTTCTTGAGGTGTTTCATGCCATATACGTAAATTGGGGCTGGAGGCAAAATTTTTACTGACAATAATTGAATCACGCACCGATGGCATCTCAAGTTCTAACTGAGGTTTCAGGCTAGCGACTGTATCCAAATGTTGACGATAATGCTTAAGGGTGTGATTGACTGAAGGGATAAAATTAATCGGCAGACCTTGAAAATCTGGTTCAATAATCCGTAATGTCGAGGAGTTTTCCGGTGCTAGTTTAACACCTACCCACCCAATATTGAG
>JBCCZV010000172.1:0-5982 GCA_039187085.1 Pseudomonadota bacterium | reverse complement strand
TTTGATTTTTTAACTGTGCGCTTGTAATATTTTTTCCGCCAAACAACGGAAGGTTTTCTGAGTGGAAAAGCAGTATGTTTAGAAAAGAAGTCCTAGACGCACAAAAGAAAAATTTACAAGGGAATGTTATCATCGCCCAACCGCATTCATTAACCTTAGTGATAGCCGTCGTCGTCCTTTGCGTCTTAACCGCTGCTATTTATTTATCCCTTGGAAATTACACCCGCAAGCAAAATGTACGCGGTTATATTCGCCCTCAAACCAACATCATCACGATGTATCCTCAGCAAGCAGGAACACTTTCAGAGCTTTTTGTCGATGAAAATCAAGCTGTCAAAAAAGGCCAGCCGCTGTTTAAAATTGTGAATCATCAACATAACAGCAACAAACAAAAAACCTTAAGTGAATCGATTATTGACGAGTTAAACGCGCAAAAAAAATTACTAAAACAAGAACGTGACGATAACTTGCAGCGAGAAGGTCATGAAACCCAGCGTTTGCAATTACGTTTAGCAAACCTTGAGCAGGAAGCCGCAGGAATAAATCGTCAAATGGCTTTAGCACAAGCGCATTTGCAAGTGGCAGAAAAACAACATGCTTTGCTTAAAAAACTCAATCAGCAAAACCATGTATCTGACATTGAGTTGCAAAATCAACACGAAAAACGCATTCAATCGCAACTGCAAGTGGAGGCATTACAACAGAAGCATTTGCAGCTTATGCACCAGGTTAGGGATATGCCTCTGCAAATAGAATCTTTACGCCAGCAAACCAAAGAGCAAGATAATGCGTTATTACAACGGCAATTTGCTCTGCAACGGCAACTCGATGAAGCGCGTAACACCTTTGAAACCATTAGGGTGGCCCCTCAAGAAGGTAAAGTGACCAGCTTGTTCTTACAAGAAGGTGCCAGCATCAATACCCAGCAAGCCATACTCATGATTGAGCCGGAAACACAACATTGGATTGCGGAGCTGGCCGTGCCCAGTCATGCAGCGGGGCGCTTGGCCGTGGGGCAATCCGCTAAATTACGGGTGGATGCCTTTCCTTATCAGCGTTTTGGTTTGTTAGATGCCACCATTAGCCGCGTTAATCGCAATTTGGTCACCAGCCAAAACAGCGATCTTCCATTGCAATTAGCCGAACCTTTTTATCGTATCGAAGCAACGTTGACTCAGCAGCATGTTGAAGCCTATGGACAAGAATTTCCGTTGAAGCCGGGCTTATTACTACAAGCTGATGTGATCTTAGAAAGCCGTTCTTTGTGGGATTGGCTGATGGACCCACTCTATAGTTTGCAAGGGCGCTTATAATGAATCAGTCCGTGGAGTTATTGGAGTTTTCCAACAGGCGCAAAGTGCCTTTGGTTTTGCAAACCGAAATGGCGGAATGCGGTTTGGCGTGTTTAGCCATGATAGCCGGTTATCATGGGCATCATCTCGATATGCCGGCGATGCGCCAGCGTTTTCCTGCCGGACAAAGTGGCATGACTTTGCATAATGTGATGCAGGTGGCGGAAAATTTAAAGCTATCAACACGCGCGTTACAATGTCCATTAGAGGATATGGATAAATTGGCTTTGCCGGCCATTTTACACTGGGATATGAATCACTTTGTGGTCTTAACGCGCGCGGATAAGAAAGGCATGCAGATTCATGATCCAGCGCGTGGCAAACAGGTGTTGTCCCATGACGTGTTCAGCCAGCATTACACAGGTATTGCCTTAGAGTGTCGTCCCACGGAATCCTTTACCACGAAACAAGAAAAACAAGGCTTGCGGCTCTCACAGTTGTGGGGAAGCTTAACGGGCTTGAAAAAAAGCCTCATTAGCTTATTGGCGTTATCACTCATTTTGCAGGTGTTTGCACTCGCCATGCCGTACTACATGCAAATCACCTTGGATGAGGTGTTGGTGAATGGGGATGCGCATCTGCTCACTGTCATAGCCATAGGCTTTCTTTTAATCACTTTAATGAATGTGATGACGCATACTACCCGGAGTTGGCTGATTTTACGGGTGTCGAGTTTGTTTAATATGCAAGTGGGCACCAATGTTTTTCATCACCTGCTGCGTTTGCCCCTCGCCTTTTTTCAAAAGCGTCATGTGGGGGATGTGCTGTCACGCTTTGAATCACTACACGCGATTCGTGATGCCTTAACGCGTAATCTTGTAGAGTCTGTGGTCGATGGTTTGATGACGATAGGCTTGCTCATCATGATGTTGCTTTATAGTGTCCAGCTCACCTTGATCGTACTGGTCGCGGTTGCCCTCTACACACTGTTACGTTTGGCGTTGTTTTCGCCGTTGCGCCGCCGCTCTGAAGACAGCATTCAAGCCAAGGCCAAAGAGCAGTCACATTTTATTGAAAGCTTACGGGCTATGCAGGCCGTTAAGCTGATGGTGCGTGAAAACCAACGCGAAAACCTCTGGCAAAACCGCTATGCCGATGTGATTAATACAGAAATTAGCTTGGGGCGGCTCTCGATTGGTTTTGATGCGGCGAACCGCACCTTATTTGGCATTGAGCACATTGCTATCATCTTCATGGGAGCCAAAGCGGTGATTGCCGGTCATTTCACGGTGGGCGCTTTACTCGCCTTTGTGGCGTACAAAACACAGCTCTCTGAGCGCGTTAGCCAGTTCATCAATAACATGATCGATTTAAAAATGCTGCGCTTACATTTGGACCGGCTGAGCGATATCGCGCTGGAAGATCAAGAAGCTCATCGTCATGGCCAGAGCCTGCAAAAAACCTGGCAAGGTGAACTGACCTTAGACAATATCAGCTTTACTTATGGCCCGAATCAGCCGGAGTTGTTGCAAAACGTCAACGCCACGATTAAAGCGGGTGAGTCGGTGGTCATTACTGGCCTCAGTGGCAGTGGCAAAAGCACCTTAATGAAAATCATGCTGGGGTTGTTGCAACCGACATCCGGTCGTGTGTTGCTCGATGGCGTTGACATTAATGAGATGGGGTTAACGCATTATCGTCAGTTATTAGGGGCGGTTATGCAAGACGATACGCTGTTGGCGGGTTCCATCCTCGACAACATTGGCTTTTTTGACCCTGAAGCGGACCATGCCAAAGTGCATCAGTGCGCGCAATGGGCAGCCATTGATAAGGACATTCAGCAAATGACCATGGGCTATTTGAGTCCCGTAGGGGATTTAGGTGATGCCTTGTCAGGCGGACAACGTCAGCGTTTACTCTTAGCGCGCGCCTTGTATCAATCACCTAAGTTATTGTTTTTAGATGAGGCCACCAGCCATCTGGATACCGACAACGAAGCACAGATTACACAACACGTGGCGCAGTTAGCCATGACGCGGATTGCGATAGCGCATCGGCCTGAAACTATTGCTCAGGCCGAGCGTATCCTGCATTTACATCACGGGCAATTAACGGAGTCGCATTCCGTGCCGGTGAGTAAAAAAGCGACAGCTTAATCGCTGTCAAACCAACCGACGCCGCGAAACGGTATTCGTGGTGTCATTAACAATGATACTTATGGAGTATTAAAAATGAAAGAACTGACCTTGAAAGAAGTTAAGAAAGTTAATGGTGGAGTAGCTAGTGCAGCTAGATTGGCCTTGATTAGTATCTTAAGCGTGCCATCATTGCAAGGCCCCGATAAATATAGTGGCGGGTGGCAAGGCTAAATTCAATTCGAGTAACTTATGTTTGTGTCAGATGCGATTATCGAAGTCGCATTCCGTGCCTGTGAGTAGGAAGGTGACAGTCTAATCGCTGTCAAACTAACCGACGCCGCGAAGATGTATTCGTGAAGTCATTTATAACAAAATACTATTGGAGTATTAAAAATGAAAGAACTTACTTTGAAAGAAATAAAGAATGTGAATGGTGGAGTTGGTGTTATAGTTCAACTTGTTCGTCTTGCAATAAAACACCCTAGAGCATCAACAGTAATTGGTGGCACTATTGCAGGAGCTGCTTCGGAGGCATAATTATGAGAGAACTTACAATTGAACAAACTAACCAAGTTTCCGCTGGTGTTGCACCATTGATTTTGTTAGCAGATCTTGCTATCGGTATGACCATTGGTTCTACCGGTATGAAACTATGGAAAAAGCTATAAAGTGGGGTTAGAGGGGGGAGCTCCCCTCTAATGTCGATAGGGTTGAATTAAAAAATGCAAGAAGTTTTAGAGATAATGTTTAGCTTGTTAGTGGCTGCAACTATACACTTTTTAGTATTGGTGTATCATAATAATCAAGAGTTCAGTAGCCGTACTTTTCTTAAATCATCAATGCGAATCATAGGTACTATTGTATGTATCATTGTGGCTTTATTTATTACCAAGCCTTTGCATAAAAACGCAACTGATGGCGTTATTTTTGTGATGGTTTTGGTTTGTTATTTTTTGTATCTTAAATTCTTTACAGACGATTATAAAAATGATTAGCTTGCTTTACTTAACAAAAATTCGTTTTTTAAAAAAATTTTTTATGACTTCAAACTTTTTCTCTGTCGTGTTTTTTTAATTGGAAGAAAACCATATCGTTCGAATTGTCGAAGAAAAAAGGATGCTATCAGTTAGCGAAATAGTTCACCAACAAAGCTTGTTAGAGAAGATTGACTCTAATTAAAGGCTAAGACTTATTGAGGTGAAAACTGTGTTTTCTCGTCCTTGTCCAAATTGTAAAAAAACAATAGCGTTTAAATATATTAAATCATATTTGAAAAATGAGTCATTTCAATGTCCTTTTTGCACTAAAGAGCTGACGATAAGATATAGAGATCAGTTAATTACAACCATAATTATCGGAGCAGTTTTAGGTTCTCTAGGTTCAAATGTTTTCGATTTGGACAATGGTTTCGTCGTGTTTTTATTGTTTTTTATTATTTTTTTCTGTCAACGATATATTGATGTTTTTTTCTCCTTGGAGGAAAAGAAAGATGATGACATCCACATGTTGTAGATTGGCGTTTAATTTTCCATTGATTGAGTAAAAGCTCAATGACCCCTTAACTACTATTAGAACAATCTGAAGTGAAATACTCACCTGAGATTGATTTCTCAAATGATGTGTTAACGTTGATTAAAAAAATTAACAAAACTATTAAACAATATCGTCTGGAGACAGTTGTAGGGTTGCGTGAAGCAGAATTGGCTTTGAATCATGCAATAAATGCATTAGAGCAATGTTCGACAAAGATTATAAAGATATATTTAGTGTAATTGTGTTAATGGTTTCTATGGTTGTTCTCGTTAATAACTATGATAATATTTTTGTGGTTTCGGGCATTAGTGGGCTTTTTTCTTCACTATTTTTGTTTATTTCTAAAAATGATAAAGAGTGTCATTTATTTAAACGTGGTGTCTTTTTATTGTGGATATTCTTTTGCTGCTTTTGGATAATTCTTTTTATCGGTATCTCTCGTCACTTTGGTATAGAAGGTTTTCTTTTTACTTTTGTTGGAGCGGCAATTGCTTATTTTGCATTATCATTTTTAATTGATTTCATTACAAACATTAAAGAAGAAGATGAATATTTTTAATATTTTATCAGAAAAAAAGAAATGAAAAATAGATTGTATAGAACTTGCCCATGTTGCGGTAAAAAAGGCATCGATACCAAAGAACTTGAAACTCAAAAAGTGACTCATTGCTTAATGTGTACAAAGCCGATTGAAGTCAATGCATTTTTTTCTTGGGGAGTGTCGATTTTACTGTGTGTTATTGCCGTGACCAGTTTTAAGTTTGATTTTGGTATTACCGGATTGTTTTTTACGCTGCTATTAGTACTTTATTCATCGGGATACCATAGAATAAATAGTCGTTATTTGCCTTTGAAATCCTATCAAAAACCATGAAAAAAATCTATTTGCTATCGTGCTGTCAGTGATTGAGATTGCTGTTGGAATGATTGTTGTTTCGATTATGATATTCACTTAACAACCATTTTACTGTATTTTTGAAAAAAAATAACTTGGAATAAACCCTAACATCATAATCGAA
>JBCCZV010000171.1:0-6255 GCA_039187085.1 Pseudomonadota bacterium | reverse complement strand
GTAGAGCATCTGACTTTTAATCAGGTGGTCGCAGGTTCGATTCCTGCACAACCCACCATTTATCACTAAACTATCTTAATAAGATCGCAAATGGGTTGTTAGCTCAGTTGGTAGAGCATCTGACTTTTAATCAGGTGGTCGCAGGTTCGATTCCTGCACAACCCACCATTTATTGTATTAAAAATCAATATCTTGCCTTTGCTTAATTTCTGTTTATACCCTTTTATCCTTACAACATTACTAATGTTCGTCCTTACAATAGCCAACTCATTCAACTATTAGAAATTTAATTTTAAAGCATTCTTTTAGCAGATTATTTCACTCTAAACGAGTGACCTTAATGATTTGTTCCCGCATCCAGCGATTCGCTATATCGTCTTTGTTTTTCACATTCCAATATAACTTCATCGCATAAGTCGGTAATGTAACAGGAGTTTCGAAGATCGTTATATTAAACTTATCGGCGATAGCGGTCATGAATTTACGCGGGGCAGTTAAGATCAAATAACTGACTTCAATAATCGCGGGCGCACTCAAAAAATTCGCAACTTTAAACTGAATATTTCGTGAAAAGCCATTTTCCTCCAGAACATCATCGAGCGTACCGCGTTTATCATGCCCTGTACCAACCAAAAGGTGCGGATAATAACAAAAATTTTCAATGTCTCCACTAGATGCCAAGTAAGGATGTTGGCTCTGCGTTGCCGAAACAAAGTCATCGCGATATAGCGTAGTAACCATTAAACTGGGGTGTTTAGAGTCCATTACGCTAATAGCGAAGTCGACTTCACCGCTGTCAATTTGGCTGGCCAAATCGAGTTTATTGAGCTTACTGAAGATCAGTTGAACATTTGGCGCGATGGTTCCGAAATGTTGGATCAAACTGGGTGCCAGCACCTGTTCAACCAAATCACTTGTCGCAACATGAAAGGTGTGGTCTGAGTGATGGGGTTCAAATTGTTCCTGAACCAAGATTGTTCGTTCAAAGTCATTAAGCCAGCGTTGCAGAGGCCCGCGCAGAGACTCGGCACGCGGTGTCAGAACGAGCTTATTGCCCTGGCGAATTACTAGAGAATCATTGAAGCTGTGACGCAGTTTCTTTAGTGCGTGGCTTACCGCGGATTGCGTCAGACCGGCCCGTTCACCAGCCCGTGTTAGGTTCTTGGTTTCGAAAATTAATTGCAACAGCCGCAATTGACTTAATTCAATGCCAGCACCGGTCTTGTCAGACATTGGCTTTGTTCCTAATCATTAAAATTATTCATATCTATATTAGCTGAATTCATTTCTTTAATGAAATGGGGAGCGTTATGCTGAGTAAATTGAAACCAGCCTTTAAGGAAATACCCTAATGAAAATATATTATATTACTGTTTTTATTGCATTATTTATGAGTTTAGCAGCCCATTCTGAGAATATTCTGGTGGTCATATCAGAGACTTCGCAATTGAAAGCCGAAAAAAAAGCGATCCCCGGCAAAGGTTGGATTTATGAGGGCTACAAGATGACAGTTTTTAGTAACTCTGAGAAGGCCACTGCCACACAGTACTACCTTGGTGGTGATGAACTGCACTATTGCCACAAGATGCATTAACCCTTGCTGGCGGCAACTACTTGCGTAATAAACAAGATTGGCAACCACATATCGTTGTTGATCGCGAGTTGATAACCGGTCAAAACAACAAGTCTTCTACTGGTGTCGCGCAAGCCATGTTAAAGCTGCTCGCCAAGTAGCTGAAGAAGGGGAAAACACTATGAATACATCAAATATTATTAGTGAAAATCGCGTGGCTGTTATCACAGGTGGTGCAGATGGAATCGGTTTGGCGGCTGCCCACCGCTTTGCCGAAGTAGGGATGACAGTTTGTTTGGCTGATATCAACGAAGAAAAATTACGAGAGGCGGCAGAAAATCTGCCCGGCGACAATCTCTTCTTAACGACTGATGTTGATGATTTCAATGCGGTAGAATCGCTAAAAAACAAAGTACTGGATGCTTTTGGTAGGATTGATTTTTTATTTATTAATGCGGGCCAAGGCATCAAAACTGGCAGTTGGCAGAACTTGTCCGCATGGCAGCAAACTATTCAAACCAATCTATGGGGCGTGATCAATTGCATCCATGCTTTTATGCCGCACATGATTCAACAAAGTCATCCATCGTTGGTGGTGACAACCGGCTCTAAGCAGGGCATTACTACACCTCCAGGCAATCCGGCATACAACGTCAGCAAAGCTGCAGTTAAAACCACAGCGGAAGCTTTAGAACACGCCATTCGCAACGAACCAAACTACCGAGTTAAATCCCACTTTTTGATTCCTGGTTTCACCTTTACCGGCATGGTAAACAGCGCGAGCAAGCCCGCGAGTGCGTGGACGCCAGACCAAGTTATTGACTTTATGTTGGAGAGTATAGAACGAGATGATTTTTATATCTTTTGTCCAGATAATGACGTTGATCGCAGTAAAGACAACAAGCGAATTCAGTGGGCGCTTGGCGATATGATCCACAATCGGCCACCTTTGTCGCGCTGGCATGCTGACTACCAAGATGCCTTTGCCGCCGAAATGAAAGAATCATAGCTGAATTTATTCGACAAATAGCGCGACGAGACAATGCAACACATAGAGTCAATCTATTTTGATGATTAGAGTGAAAATATGAGGAGACAACAATGACACACTCTGTATTAATTACTGGCACCAACAGTGGCTTTGGCTACTTAATTGCCAACACGCTGGTCGATGCAGGCTACAGGGTAGCCGGTAGCGTGCGCGACCCTAACGGACGCAATGCGTCGATTGTTAAAGGCTTGGAAGTGAAGGGCATTCACATAGTAGAAATTGATGTTACTGATGAAGAAAGTGTAACCCAAGGCGTGTTCAAAGCCAGCGAAAAAATCGGACCCATCGATATCTTAATCAACAATGCCGGTGTCGGTACACTAGGCTGGCAAGAAAGTTTTACCATAGACGATTTTAAGAAAGTTTTTGATATCAATGTATTCGGTGTACAGCGCATGACCCGCGCCGTCTTGCCCCAAATGAAGCAGCGTGGTCATGGCACAATCATTCAGATCTCAAGCATTCTCGGCAAATTTGTGCTGCCATTTTTAGGATCTTACAGCGCGACCAAACATGCTGTCGAAGGCTTGGTTGAAAATTATCGGGTCGAACTTTCTCAATTCGGGATACAATCTCTAATCGTGCAACCAGGAGGTTTTGGCACTGATTTTGGTGCTACCTCTCAAAGCCAGCGACCGGGAACGAGCAGAAACCTATGGTAAATTTGCCGAAGCTCCCGAACAAATGTGGGCTGGCAATGAGAAGAGCCAAGACTCAGCAGACGCCCCCGATCCGCAATTAGTTGCTGACGCGATCTTAAAACTTTTGACAACTGAAGCCAAAAAGCGACCATTTAGAACCACGGTTGATGGCACAGGTCTTAATCCAGTCATTTCTAGTATCAATACAGCAACGGAACAAGCCATGAAAAATATCTATCAAACTTACAGCATGGCTGACTTATTCCAACTGCAACAAAATTCAACGTCGTCTAATTGAGGTGTAAATATATAGGGGCTAACTGCGTATGGTGGGTTAAGCGCTGCAAATTAACAGCATGACCCTTTAAATCAATGTAGGAGTTTTGTAGGGCTTGTTATGCTACGTTGTGCTTTGTGATCCTAAATGCATAAAAACGTTAAAATTATCTCATTGATTTCATTAATCAAACATCTAACTTTTAATTAGGTGGTTGCAGGTTTGATTCCTGCACAACCCACCATTCTTTTCTTTAATCTTCATAGCCTTATAAATTTCCATTTTTTGCATTGAAAATTACTCTGGGATTTTTCGGGGCTATCGACCGTATATTCTTGATATGCTTTATGTGTTGACCCTGATAATGGCGCTCTGATTGCTTTTCGCCGTCTGTAGTGGCCTAATGGACAATCTTTTAAAAACTAAAACTGATAAAAGATTTCAGAACAACTTCGGGCAGAAACACCATTAAATTTACGATCTCATAGGAGTTCATAGAGATAGTGCTAAAACCAGGATTTTACTCTTCTAGCGAATTATTTATAAATGCCTCTTGAGGGATTCTCTTGTTGGTTTCTACCAATCTGTTAAGATTATCTGCAATGAACCTAGGAATCCAATCTGTTTCAAAATCACCCGCAATATTTGCACTCCATTCTGGAGTCGTAAGGCTTGAATCAATTATTATCTGGTATAAATGTTCTTCCAGTTTCACTTCGATACCACAGTTCTTAAGGTTTCTTCTCAATGTCGCAACTATTTCGATACCTTTTGCATCGAGATCACCAAAATACAATATCTGATTGAATCCATAGTCTTGTATTAAATTAGAAATTTCTTCAAATTGACTTACAATTTGGGTTCCACTCCCCCAGATGACATATGCCCAAGTAGGATTAGAGCTATTAATATCAACCAACCGATGGAAAGTTTCAACGTTCTCTAAAATTAAAGGCGACTTATACCCTTTAGGGTTATAGACTGCTTTAATTGGAGGTGGCTTTTTTACACATCTTAGTTCTTCACGACTAATCGGCACCGATTTCCATCCAGAATCTGGCATGTTATCTATGGCTTTTTCGTCTTCAAATAGACGCAATGCCCTTTCACGCTGCCCAAGATTATCGCCAGGAAAAGGCTCTTCATTCATTTTTTCGCAGCGAATTAAATGTTGATTTAAACGAATTAGCTTGTCTCGATATTTTCCTTTTGCCCTAGTAGCAGCTCCTTTTTGAGCTAACCAAGGATGCCAAACGACAACTTCTACATCTTTATTTCGATATTGGTAGATCAGTTTGTTGGGTAACATTAGACCCCGCCACCCTCGTTTCCAAAATTTTTCATTTTTTGGTTGAGCTCTCCAGCGTCCATCACTCATTAATTGGACCAAGGCAGAGGAGAGTTGCTCTGGTGCCTCATCATCCATCATCCATTGCGAATGCTCCTGTAACATACAATCTAAGATGGCGATAAATTCTACAGATTTACGTCTACCTCTTAATTGATTCGCATAAAACTCAAGTTTTTCAGACCAGTTAATATTACTCATTGAACTTTCTCAAAATTCAACTCAGTTTTTTCTTTTCTTAACAAACTCGGCGCTTCCAGATTCGCGTTCCAGACAATATCATTGTCTATATCTTCTTTAAGCTTACCAACTAACTTAAGATCATCTGAGCTTTTTACTCTGCCCATAAAAATATTTTTGTCGAACATAGATTGCGCATTGTGATCCTTATGACCAGTAAGATAAATTAGCTGAACACCAATATCATGAGCCATATGTAGTTGCATTCGAACTAAGTCGTCAGCATTGCATTCACCAATTGGATTATCTGCAACCATAAAGCCATAGCCTTCGCTCCCTATATCAGAGTTTCTTACTTTAGCTATGGTCATATACAACAAAAAAGCTGACGTTAGTAATTGGCCATCAGAGCCAACGGGCTCATTAATCGGAAAATAATTAGCTCTTTGGGTTCGACTGGTCTTTATCAATCTAATTTCGAGTTCTCCTTCAGGTATAAGTTTCTGAACTAAAAACGCCGTTAATTTGTCGTGAGCACGACTACTGCTTGGAATATCACCATCTTTAATCCACTGTTCCAGGCTCATCCGACAAAAATGAGCTAAATTGCCATTTCCTAGTTTGTTTACTCGCTCGGTCATTTTAAAAATTGCTCGTTTAGGGTGAACAGGAGAACTTGCTGGAATTTTGACTTTAACCGTTGCTTGTAAGAACTCGATTGCTTTACGAAGATGAATTTCCAATATCTTCACGGTTGAATCTAAAGAACGCTGTATTTTCTCTATCGTATCGTGAATGGATGACAAACATTCTTGCAGCCCTAAAGTAGTATTATATAGATCGTTATAAGAATTTTTATAACTCATGCTACGAAACTTTTGTACCATGATCGAATCTTTCTGTTCCTCATTAGGTAAAGCCGCCTCTCTATCAATTAATCTCATAAAAGAATCCCAAGCTGCTTTGGCATTTTTCCTGGTTTCTTCATAAAGAGCATTGTACTTATCATACTTTTCCTTCAATGCCCTTACTTTGATTTGAGTTTGGTCAATATCACTGATTTGTTTCACAAGACCGTCAGCAGGGTATAACGTACAAGTCTGGATGATATTGATCAGAGAGATGCATTTAGACTGAATCATTTTTTGATTATGATATTCTTCTTTATAAAAATTAATTTTTTCT
>JBCCZV010000170.1:0-6268 GCA_039187085.1 Pseudomonadota bacterium | reverse complement strand
TTTATTATCGAGGAAGATTGCTTATTATTGAAAATAAATCGATTAGGTTAGAATTAAATTGTCGTAAAGGATTAGCGATTCATAAATTCTATCAATATGATTTTCATGAACAATGGATTTATGGCACGGTAGAACAAGGAGCGTTAGGTGATTCGAAATTCTCTGCTGATTTTTTTTCAGGAAATTTAACTTTTGATAAGCCTTTTTTAGAGCGTATTACTGATTTGCAAAGCGTAAGACCTACTCTATTTACTGTAGAAGGAAACTCTCATTATCTTTTTTTGAAAATAACTATAAATACCCCTCAAGGTTCTATAACCAAATGGTTGCAATTCAATTATGTGTCTGGCGAGTTACGAATTTATTGGGATATTTCTCAGTTAAAACTTTCACTCTGCGTATTGCGATTTGGTTTTGTTACATTAAACCATGAATGCTTTGCAAATTTACCTTTATTGTTAACAGCGCATAATGGTGGTTTAAACGCTGATCAATTTGATATTGGAGACTTTGACTTCGATCATGGTGCTGCAGTAAATTACAAAACAACTTGCAATAACGCTTTAGGTATGACAGAGAATGCTTTAACTCTAGGTTATAAAGATTTTTACATACGATTGACCAAACATCCATGCGAAGCGAATGTATTAGGAATGGGGTTGTTTCGCCAAACGAATAAAGGTTATTTGTGTCGAACTTGGTTGTCAGCAAGAGAAATTGACGACACTGCAAAATATGACACTGATACAAAGTTACCTAACGTTCAATTACTTAGCTGTCAGATTGAGGTTGTAGGTAAGCATAACAGATAATGCTTTGTAAGCTATATCTTACAGCACTTTAGGAAAAATACTGCTAGCTATCATTTCAAGAACAATTTATTCTCTATCTTCTCATTTTTATAAAATTTTATGTGCTAAATCGATAACCACTAAATCGAGTTTTTTAGTTAACGAATAAATTTAGGGGATAGTATGGCAGAATTAAGAAAAACTGACCTCAAAAGCGCAAGTTATTTTCGAAGTGAGCGATTTTTTTTGCGGGGCTTTTATTGGTATTTCAAAACACGTGAAAACATTGAGTATGGGCCTTATGCTTCTAAAGAAGAAGCTTTTATCGAGCTTCAAAAATTTTTACGCTTCAAAAAACCCATTGAAGAAATTAAACAACGATGGAAAATAGAGATTTGAAAAAATAGGTACCGACAAGCATGTTCGAACATGCTTGCGATACTTTAGGGGTATTATCTACGTAGACGCCTGATACCGAAGAGAGAAAGCAATAAAAAGGTGAGGTATCCAAAATTTCCTGAAGTTGTCGTGCTGCTATCACTAGAATCTGCATTGTTATCAGATGAATCTGAAGATTCTGATGGCGCTCCTGAATCCTCGGAACCTGAATTGTTTGAAGCATTTTCATTACTAATGATGGTTAATGTGAAATCTGTGGATATGGTTTCGGAACCATCACTAGCTGCGATTGTAAGTGAATGACTGCCAGTTTCTGAGGTTATCCCTTCAAGCATCCCTTGTGTTGATATCTGCAAACCTGTTGGCAAACCTGTTATGCTAAAACTCAGCACATCATTATCTAAATCTGTAAAATTACGCGCCAAATCTATGGCGATAGATTCGCCAACGGTTTGTTGAATATTGCTTATAGGTGTACTGATAGTGGGTGCATCGTTAACAGCTGCCACTTTAAGTTGAGATAGAACATCTTCATCCATTTCTATCCCTGCCAAAAGGTAACGAAAAGTAAAGGTATCGTCGCCATTAGCATTGGCATTTGGCATGTATATGAAACTTTCAATAGCTTGGGCCGCATACACATCCTCGGTAGTCGCTGGTGCATTGTTGATCATCAAAGTACCAAACTCTGGAAGCTGCTTAATACTTAATGCAAGTTCAAAATTAGCATTGAATGGACCATTGACTATTGCTGGAAGATCAGTTAATTCAATGTTTAAAGGGGTATCTTCTTCGGTATTAATTTCCGCACTGGGAAGTGCTTCAATATTTGCTGCTGCTAAAACAGCCTTGTGTGAGTCGACAATTCCTGTACCGCAACCGTTACATTGTACAGGAAAAGGTCTGACGGCTTCTTTAATGATGGTTTCGACAATATCAGGAGATGCTTCTGGTCGAATGCTTCTAACCAGTGCGGCAATACCTGCAACGTGTGGAGCAGCCATACTGGTTCCTTGGTAAAAGGTTAAATTGTCTGTATCAGCAGCCTGAAGACCACTATTCATTACTGACAATACACCATCTGCTAAGTTGTTATTGGCGTTTTGATCGCCACCAGGCGCTGCGACATCGATTAAATTACCAAAATTGGAATATCCTGCCCGTGCACCTTGTCTACCCACTGCAGCGACAGATATGACGCCATCACAACTTCCTGGGGTAAAGTTAGCGACATCCATATTACTGTTTCCAGATGCAACCACCACCACGCTACCATTAGCCCTGGCAGTATTAACAGCTAGTTGTGCCATACTGTTAGGGCCGCATGCACCACCCCCCCCTAGTGATAAGTTAATAACGTCAGCTTTTTCGCTGATATTGTTCACACCTTGTACTGCACCACCTGAAGCCCAAACTATACCGTCATTAACATCCGAATTTAAACCGCCACACTTGCCTAGGACGCGCACTGGAACCACCCGAGAGTCAAATGCGACACCAGCAACACCTATGGCGTTATTGGTAGTAGCTGCAACGGTACCTGCAACATGCAACCCGTGCCAACTACTAGGCGCAGCGGGTATGCCGTCCCCACATTCATTGGCAGCATAAAAATCACCGGCATCCGTGGGGTCTTGATCTCTACCGTCGCCATCAACAGCAACCTGCGCTAAAGAAATCAGATCCGCTCCGACACGGTTACCATCAGCATCAACAAGCAGATTATTGACAATATCAATATGAGGTAGAATGCCTGTATCAACTACAGCAACCACAGTATCTGCTCCTGTGGTAATATCCCAAGCGGGTTCAGCATTAATGCCCGACACAGGATCAAAATAATGCCATTGCATTGGGTAGTTTTCGTCATCTGGTTGAAAATTGGCTTTTACGACAAAATCTCTTTCCATCCACTGCATGGCTTGATGATCACTCATTAAGCTCATTACGGCAGGTACATCAGAAACCTGATCCGTTTCAACGGTCAAAATATGAACATCGTTGATGGCAGAAGGTCTTTCGTACTTGACATTAACGCCCATGGTTTCTGTTGCGCTACTCATCATGCCCATCAAGTCATCCATAGTCGCTTGACTTGAATCCCAAGACACAATGATACGCTTAGCTGCAATTTCTTCTAGTGTTTGCAGGGCGAGTGGAGGAGTTGTTGACCAAGCAGCGCTAGAAGTCGATGCCAATATCACAGAACTTGCAATAGCGTTAAGCTTAAACCTTTTGAGATGCTTAAGCATGGGATACCCCTTAGTTAATGAAGTTTGAAGTGGGTTTGCTTTTAAAGAGTTAAATATTAGTTTCTACTCGCTAAGCAATTTTAATTAAAGAATGTTCCTAAATCTTGCTACTTACTTTACGTGTATTTCTCCAATTTTCCTATGAACCATTCGACACACAAACCAGTATCGACTTGGCGTTTACACAGCTTGTTTACAAAAAAAATTACGTTAATTGCCCAAAGTTAAATACAATAATTTGTAAAGAAAAATGGTGATAATGTGATTTTTTTTACTTCAAAGAAAAAGCACCCTCAACTTCTGGGTGCTAAAACGATAGATTAGTGGTTATAAAATTTGTTGATAAAATCGATTAGTTTTCTGTGACTTGTTTCTCAATAATTGTTATCTAGGTACAGACCAAACGGTTAAATTACCATTTGCTGTGTGTTCAATGAGAGATAAGTTTTTATCGTACACTTGACAGTAAACACTTGTGGTAATGTCGCCTTCCATATCTGTATTGAGTGATGAGCCATTTAAAGTCACCATTTCGGTATTTCCTCGATAATTAACCGATTTTTTAAGTAATGGAAGTGTGACCGTTTTCCCGTCTTTGTTGTGAATAGTGGTTTCACACTCAATCATATAGTCTCCTTTGCGCTCCCAAACTAAGCTCAGCGATGCCATCATCATCACGGTGCTGGGTTTTTCAGCGGTGATTTCTTTTTCTAAAATTGTATGGCTAACAGGAGTAGTAAATTGCTGCTCATCAAGTGTATTGGTGCCAATAGTCTGTCTAGTAGACGTTAGAGTCTGTGATTCCAAGATAATTAAAGCAATTTCTGAAGGATGGCCCGTTGGTCCAGAGATATTGACTGGCTCTCCACAGCTGTTATCACAACCGCCGCCATTATCACCGCCGCCATTATCACCGCCGCCATTATCACCGCCGCCATTATCACCGCCGCCATTATCACCGCCACCATTATCACCGCCGCCATTGCCGTTGCCATTATCACAATCAGGTGTACAGTGAGTAGAGCAGACATCTTTGCATTTCTTAACCATTTTTATTTTACAAACATCGATTATTTTCGTTTCACATTTTTTTACATCTTGAATAGTACATTGTTGTTCATGCACAACTTTACAAATATTTTTACACTGGTAACATGTTTTTCCACGAGATGTTACACGCTTACATTCACGCCGGCACACGGTTTTAGGAACATCTTTACAAACATGTTCTTGGACTATTTTACAGGTTTTTTTAGGGACTTCTTTGCAAATCTTTTTGGGTTTTTTCTTACAAACTTTTTTACACGTTTTATCACAATTTGTTGGACAATCATGACTTCCTGAGTGAGTTGTAGGAAGTAAACCTAGATAATTGGAATCACTTGAAGAGGGAATCGTATTTTGCGATAGACTGTTAAGGCTTTCTCGCAGAGATAAAGCTTGCGCTTGATTGTCAATTTCACGCGGTAATGTATAAATACCTTCTTTAGAACTGAAAACAACAGAACCAGGATTGTTTCCTACTGCTCGAATAGCGAAGCCAGTCGCTCCGCGATCTTGAAAACTACTCACTTCTTCTTTTACATAATCAGTGATATCAATAATTACCCAGTGATCGACATCTGTTGTTTCAACAGAAAAATTTTCAACGAGAGTAGAACTCACTTCATTAAATGTGTTGTCATAGGTTGCTGATATCTCGTCCCAAATGGTATTAACACGATAAATCGCAAAATCACCTGGTGTTATGACTTCTGAAACCCATATGCGTACAGTCGCTTTATTAACGCTCTCGCCTGGCAAAACAAATGAAGCGGGTAAAGATCTGTCAAAGTCATATTTAAACAAACCAATTTTTTCATCGTCAGCAATAGCAGGACTAACAACTATTCGTCTTCCATCATTGTCTAATTGATTTTGAATAACATCAGGATTGGCTTGATCAATGTATGTATCATCAATGACTTTTAATGAATTAGCGTATGAATGAGTGGCTATTAAAACACCGGTTAAAGTTGTCGCTAATAAGCGACAAGAACTTTTAAATAAAGACCCTAAACTAATTTTTTTCATAAGTATGACCTTCTTTATAATGACTAATAAACGTTGGAGGTGCAAGAAAATTTTCTACGTTGTACAACTATCAAGAAATATGCCTGAGAAAAATTTTGTTGTTTTTTATGTGATTGGCTAATGAAAAAGAGCGTATGATTTTGTGTTTTTGGATTTCGTTGCAGTTTTTGATAAGTTTTTTTTGAATACAACAAAATTTTTTTATCGATTTTTTGTTTCTGATTTTTTTCTTTGAACTATGTAAGTTGGGTTAAAAGAAATGAGCTTGACGTTTGGCTTATTTTTGTCGTAATTGAACATAAGTTGTTTTTTTGTTTGGATGAAAACAATAAAGATTCAGAAATTGGTTTGATATTTATGTGTAAAGCACATATGAAAAGTATAAAAAGTGATGGTGATTGCCTAGCGTCCATGGTCTTTTCGTTAAATGTCACCATGAACTTTACAGTTTAAAATTTTTGTCACTCTAAAAATTAAATTTGTTACCTAATGCTTAGTATTTTGAAGGCAAAAAAAATGAGTGAGAGGTAATCCAGAAAAATGTTATGAAATATGAATAGATGAGTAAAACACATTGGTTTTTTGAAGTGCACATTGATTTATAAAAAACAAGTGAGTGTAAGTAAGTCTAAAATATGTTTTCTGTCAAGTTAACAAAAAAGTATTTAAAAAAATACACTAATAATTACAAGAGCTTATCGATAAAGTTTAATAAATTTATTATTTAAAAAAATAAAGCCTAGTTAATAGAGT
>JBCCZV010000169.1:0-6292 GCA_039187085.1 Pseudomonadota bacterium | reverse complement strand
CATTTTTATATCATCAATACATACTCATGCTTGGAATAGAAACACTCTAGAATTCTCGATGCTGACATTCAATAACCCAAAAGTATTAAGTTAAGTTCAATTCTTTCACAATTATGTTACCCAATGCTTATTATTTTTTTTGTAAGCGCCTTATTTTTCTTTAACGTTGTTAAAGCCGAAAATATTGCAGCCCAAATTGAAAATGATATTCTCCACGATATTCAAACCGGTATTTCCGGAACTCATGCGTTTGGTTCTCATCCAACATTGAGCAATTCAGCCCTGATTCAACAAAAAGGTAGTGTGAACACCAGTATTTTGAATCAGCAAGGGCAAAATGATTTACAGTTGTATCAATTAGGCAAGGGTAATTTTGCCGATTTAGAGCAGGATGGAGGCTTCAATCGTTTACTGGTTGTGCAAACGAACGACAATAATTTTTTAGAACTCAATCAAGAGGGATACAATCACCAAGCAATTGTCACTCAATCGGGTAATAAAAGTCTTTCAATAACACAAACAGGTTTTAGTTCAAATCTTGTGATCCATCAAAAATAACCGTTTTAATACATTGCTAGACTTAATGAAAAGTGTTTGTCGTAGTCATTTAAAAAAAACAAAGGGGAAAATAATGTCTTGTCGTAAAACAATTTTTTCAAAATCAAAAGTTTGTTCAGCTGTCGCTTTAGTTTTAACCAGTGCTTTCTCTAACGTTTGGGCTGATAATCAAGCGAATATTCTTCAAGAAGGTGAAAGGAATTATATCGATGGAGAACAGTTTGGAGATAATCTCGTTATAGAAGCGGCTTTCGTGGGGGATGATAATGATTTTGCATCCAATCAAGAAGGTTTAAATTCAACAGTCAGAGTCAATTTATTTGGTCAAGCCAATCAATTAAATCTTGAGCAAAACAATGCTATTGGTAATATCATCGATTATGAAGTCGATGGAGTAGACAATAACGTCTCTATTTTTCAAAATGATAACAACACGGTTTTTGCGAGTTTGTTAGGAAGCAACAATACCTTTGTATTGGAGCAGTATGATTTCTCAAATACTATCAATTTAGTCGGTTTTGTTGGTGACAATAACGTTATTTCTATTCAACAAGATGGTTTTCTTCAAGGATTGAATTTTTCAGCTTCAACCACGAATAGCTCTTCGATTTTCACATTCCAAATCGGTGATCTTAACGACATTAATGCATCTATAGGGAGTGACCAAAATACGCTCTTACTGGAACAAGATGGTAACTTTAATACCATTGATATCTCAGCCGCTAGTGATTTTCAGGACATCATAAGTTATCAACAAGGCGAACTTAATCAATTAGAGTTAACTTTAAATTCTGGGGAAAGTTCAACGATAGAAACCTCGCAAGTCGGAGACTTTAACTCAATTTCCAACACAGTTAATGGTGACTCTTTCCTAAACGCTATCAATATTCAGCAAACGGGTGAATTTAACGATGTAACATCTGATTTTTTCTCAGCAAGCCAAAACACCCTTGCTGTACAACAAACGGGCAATGTTAACGCTATTTCCTTATTCACGCAAAATGCTAGCAATAATGATTTGGATTTAACACAAAATGGTGATTCAAACTTTTATCAGCTAGATAATTTAGAAGGCATTAATAACAATATTTTTGTAGACCAGTTCGGGGTGTCTAACACTACCACTAACATAGTGAGTGGTGATGCCAATCTTCTTGATATTGTGCAATCAGGAGAAGAATCTTCAGTGGGTTCTCAGATTGCGGGAGTTGGTAATACGCAAGTGGTAGATCAATTAGGTAACCTTAATTTGGCTCTTTCGGAAATCATAGGCGATGATAATACACTAGTGACTTTGCAAGACGGTGTTAGCAATACCGTAAACACTGTTATTAACGGCAATGCCAATAATCTTGGCATAAGTCAAATAGGTAGTGAAAACACTGTGTTTGCTTCGGTGTTTGGCCTGTCAGAGAATATAGAAATGACCGTTGAACAAGATGGATTGAGTAATAATGTATCTTCTGAAGTTTTTGCAGGAAATGGTCATCAAGTGCAGGTAGAACAGCTGGGCGATTTGAACGAATTTATTGTCCAAGTGAATCAAACCGGTTTTGGTGATTTCAATGATATTAGTGCATCGCAAGTCGGTTTGTCTAACATTGCAGACATCATACTGGATGGGGCTGAAAATATCATCGATATAGAACAAATCGGTAATGACAATATTATTTCAGGTTTAAATAATCTGCCTTTCATGACTATTGATGGCTCGCAAAACAGTATCAGTATTTCACAATCGGGTAATCTAAATCAAGTTCAAGGCTTTGTCACCGGTAGTAACCAAACCCTCAACGTAACGCAGTTAGGCGGCCAAAACACTGTTTTGATCAGTCAAACTCGTTAATCGATACCAAGTTGACACTACTTTACTGTAGTGTCAATTTTCTGTTATGAGAAAAAACGTATTTTGGAGCTTACTGTTTTGTGTATGTCAGCTTCATGCCAATGAAACAGTTGAAAATCTTGAAACGTCTCTCGGTGGTCTCGTGGTCGATAGAACGATTTCAAGATTTGGTAAAGACTTCTACCGTGAATTTTCGATGCTATGGCAAGAAACGCCAAAAGGGCAAGGCTTGAATGTGGTGATTGTCGAAACTAATGTTCCTCGTTCTGGGACAGTTTTATGGGTTGAAGTGCAGCATTTAAAGATCTATCAAACGTTTTTTGGACGGCGCAGCGAATCGACTCTTACGCAGAGAGTACGCTATGCCGTTCAACGTGTTGCGGTATATGTAGCTAGCCAGAATCAAGAGTTGCAAAATAACCCGGATCTCGTTGGCGATGGTTATTAGTTTAAAGCAACTCCAGTTAATTAAGATATTGATAAAAAAAGGTTTTACCATGTTACTGTTAAAAGCGATCTTTTTCATTTTCATCCTCGTTGTTTCTCACATAACTTCTGCAAGTGAAATCATTTATGAGCCTTTAAATCCTACATTTGGTGGAAATCCGTTGAATGGTAGTTTTCTATTAGGGAAAGCACAATCACAAAATGACCATCAGGAAGACTCGATAACCACCTCGGCACTTGAGCGTTTTAATGAGACATTGGAGCGCAATATACTCAATGGTTTAGCCCGAGAGTTTACCAATCTTGCTTTTGGCGAGGAAGGTTTTGCTGGACAAGACCTGATTGAAGGAGCGCAGTATCGTTACGGGGCTTTTGTACTACAAGTGCTTTCTTTATCAAGCGATACGATGCAAATTAAGATAACAAATACTGATACTGGCGATGAAACAACGATTGAAATTCCTTTGTTTTAAGCATACAGTTAAGCACTATTTCTTATTATAAAATTTTTTCATAATAATAATCATGACAATGAAGTTATATTTTGATAAGCATCATGGGCTAACTCTCGTTTCTATATCTTTCCTGCTTATTTTAGTAAGTGGATGCACACTATATCCGGGATATTCAACACAACCTAAACCGCCCATACTGATCGAAAAAACACAGAGTTATTTTGACTTAATGGCACTTCCGAAACCCAAAGGTCCAATACCCGTTGCTGTCTTTAACTTTCGTGATCAAACCGGTCAATATAAACCACAGCATAATGTCAGTAGTTTCTCTACGGCTGTTACACAGGGAGCTACATCAATTTTAATAGAAGCGCTTGCTCATTCTGACTGGTTTATCCCTCTAGAGCGTGAAGGATTGCAAAATATATTAACGGAAAGAAAAATTATACGTGCTGCTAAACAAAGTAATAATGACCAGTCAGAGCTATCACCTTTGATGACTTCTTCTATTTTACTGGAGGGAGGAATTATTGGTTATGATACCAATACTGTCACAGGAGGGGCTGGCTTAGGGTATTATGGCATCAGCGTAGGCGAACTTTACCGCCAAGATAATATTAGTATTTATTTACGCGCTGTTGATGTGCGTACTAGTCGCATACTCGCTTCAGTTTCAACATCAAAGACCGTTTTGTCTAAGGAAATCCGAACAGGTTTTTTTCGGTATGTTAGTTTAAATCGTCTTGCCGAAGCCGAGTTTGGTTACAGTACGAATGAACCACATTTTATGAGTGTTAAACAAGCTGTACATAAAGCGGTTTTTGCTTTGATTATCGAAGGTATCGAAAAGGGTATTTGGCAACTTAAAACATCAAAAGATTTAGAGCATCCTTTGATACAAGCGTATAAAAAATCTCAACAAGCTGTTATGGGTTTGTCTAATAATAAAACCGATGGGTAAAGCTGAAAGGTTATTTTTAAACATAAAAATATTGACTTAAAAAGATTTTTTTTAAGACTTTATGATTATTTGTTATGCGATAATACAAATGGTATCGGAATTAGATATTTTTTGTTTTCTTTATGATTATAAAAAGTCACTTTAAAATGAATTTTTGCAATTTACACAATTTTTTTGTTTACCCCGATAAATTCCTTTGTTACTGTATTTTAGTTTTCTGTCGTCATTTGACGTTATCGATAACTTGAAGTGATTAGACGCCGTAGTTTTCAAAAGTCAAAATATGGATTGAGACTTGAACATTGCTGTGTCATCAGGCAGATTTCACAATCTCTATTTGTTGTGCACTGGCAGCGTTGCTGCCAGACCCCTCCAAGTTGTACTCATTATTTGCTCTCCTGTGTCATTCATTACTCTATCAAAAAGTGTTAAGGAGTCTTTCGATGAAACGTAGAATGTTATTGGGTGGAATGAGTGTTGGTGCAATGTCGCAATTAACCGGTTGCGATAAGCATCAAGAAAACTCAAAAAATACCGTAAGAACCTCTTCAACCCAGAAAACGATTGAATGGACCATGGTGACAACATGGCCTAAAAACTTTCAAATTTTAGGGGAGGGTGCAGAATATCTCGCCAGAACGATTGAAGAGATGAGTGGTGGTCGTTTAAAAATAAACGTTCTAGGTGCTGGTGAGTTGGTGCCGCCCTTCCAAGTTTTCGACACCGTTGCAAGTGGGGCTGTGCAAATGGGGCATGGCGCTGCTTATTATTGGAAAGGGAAAATACCTATAGCACCATTTTTTAGTGGATTACCTTTTGGTCTAACAGCTCAAGAAATGAATGCTTGGTTGATAAAAAAAGGTGGTTTATCTTTATGGCAACAAGCCTATCAGCCTTTTAATTTATTACCACTGCCCGCTGGTAATACGGGTGTACAAATGGCAGGTTGGTTTAACCGAGAAATTCAGTCGTTAGGCGATATAAAAGGTCTAAAAATGCGCATTCCTGGTCTTGGCGGAGAGGTATTGAAAGCGGCTGGTGGTTCTCCTGAACTTATTGCTGGAGGCGAAGTTTTTACGGCCCTACAAATGGGACGAATTGATGCTGCTGAATGGGTAGGCCCACACAACGATTTGGCTTTAGGGCTCTATAAAGCGGCAAAATATTATTATTATCCCGGTTGGCAAGAGCCAGGCACCACTCTCGAAGCCATGATTAACTTGTCCGCTTACAAGGCTTTGCCTGACGATTTGCAAAGTATTGTTAAACATGCCTGCTTAAATGCCAACGCTGATATGTTGGCAGACTTTACGGCAAAAAATTATCAAGCACTAAAAATTCTACAAAATCAACATAAAGTTCAAGTAAAAATGTTGCCGGATGATGTACTTAAAACATTCCATCATATCTCCAAAAGCATTATTCAGGATCAGATAAAGCAAGATAAATTGGCGCAAAAGGTGCTCGACTCCATAACGCAATTCAAAACCGATATGGAGGAGTGGTCAAGATACTCTGAGTTTAATTTTTATCAAAAACGAACGCTTTGATTTTGATTAGTGGATAGTGGCGCTTACGTTTTGATACCAAAAACTGATAGGGTTAAAGTTAGATAAGCGTGGGCGATATAAAGAAAACTCATCACTTTTCTGAAAAATAAGAAGAAATACTTGATAAACTGCATTGACCTTTGTATCAAAGGTGTTACGGTAAGCGATACTGTAATCTAAGTTTCCATCATGGCAAAGAATTGAGAACTCATGTATGTGATTTGACAGCCACTTTTTCCATTCAGATTCACGCTGACTTTGTAAAGACGTCAGTATTTCTAGCTCTTCTTTTTCTACTTTGGTTAATTCGGTTTGTTTTTTCAAACACAAATATCGAGCATTAACTTTTTGTTGAACAGTCACTTGAACATCCTTTTGCGATACTGTCTCTTGATTCATGATTTTTGCCTTTATTATAAATGTAGATGTGTTTTAACCATTCTGTGAATTACTTTGAAAGCTTAACAAAGTTTTT
>JBCCZV010000168.1:0-6488 GCA_039187085.1 Pseudomonadota bacterium | reverse complement strand
ACACTGACGGATGACAATAGCGGAGAGCTCAATGGATTAGTGTTTGAAGGTTTTACCGATTTAATAGGTGGTACGGGCGATGACAGCTTCATTATAGAAACAGGTGGTACGCTAAGCGGCGTGATGGACGGTGGTGCGGGTCATGATACTGTGAATTTGCAGGCCGTGACCCGTGATCTTGTGGTTGGGCTTGAGGGAGAGGCAGGCGCATCGGCATCAGTGGATTTCAATCTGAGCGAGATGGAGACGATTAACGCGAATGGTGACCAGAATAACCGGCTCATCGCGACTGATGCTGACAACACCTGGACGCTCGATGGCGTGAATAGCGGTACCTTAGCGTATGCCGGTACGACACCAATAGAATTTTCAGGGTTTGCCAATTTAATAGGCGGAAGTTTATCAGATAGTTTTAACTTCACCAATTCTGGAGATATCTCAGGTGTGATTGACGGTAGAGGCGGAAGTGATCAACTGAATATTGCTAATCTCCAAAGAGATATTTCTGTTTCTTTAAATACCAATGACATTATCGCATCAGAATCCTTGCTCTTTGTGCAAGGTATAGAAACTCTGCAGGCCAATGCCGGAAGGCAAAATACATTGATTGGCACTGATGTTAATACTACTTGGCAAATCAATGGTATTGGAACGGATTCTTTGCCGAATAGTCTTTTAACCGCTAATAATCTCTCCGTTGCGTTTTCCGGATTTGATACCTTCGTTGGTGGTAATCTGGATGATAGCTTCATTATTTCAGACGTGACGGATTTACGTTTTATTGATGGCGGTAACGGCGTCAACCTTACCGATTTTTCTAATGTGATTTCAGATATTGAAATCTTTATTAATAACTCAGCAGTAGCGAGTGAGTTAACTCTCAATCAGGTTCAAACCATCATCGGTAACAATAATGGACAAGATGACAGTTTTAGCAGCGGTATTACCTTACTAGCAGGTCAAAATCGTTGGTTTATTGAAAACTCCACAAGCAGAACGGATATCGATGGCATCAATGATGGAACAATCGAAAGAGAACAAGGTGATGTGATTCGTTTTATAAACTTCAATGATTTGCAAGGTGGAACAGGTATCGACGACTTTGTCGTCCGCAATGGTGGCACATTGATGGGTAGTATTCACGGTGGCGAAGGTAATGATAGTTTACTAACAACGCTAGTAAGCAATGGTCAATTGAACTTTATTGGAGGGGCTGGCGATGATTCATTGCAACTCACCGGCGGCGATACCACGATAAATGCCAGTTACATAAATAATGTTGATGGTTTCGATGTACTTTCCTACACGGATGGCGATGTTATTAATGGGTTAGTGAACTATTCAGGTGTAGAAAGCATTTCTGATCAAGTTATTGCACAGAATTTCACGATCTTGGGATCAAACGCCGTCGATATTATTCAACTGGGTGATGGTTTTATTGCTGTCAATGATGCTGCCCGTGTTAATTTCAGTAATAAAGCCAATTTGATTTTGGATGGTGATGTAGAAGACACATTTAATTTAGCGACAGATTTGGATTTAGGTATTGGTTCGCTAACCATTAATAATGCATTCTTAACCAATACTAGCGACTCATTATTGACAGCGGAATCTTTACTGATTAATGGGGCGGGTGTGGGTACAGCAGCAAATCGTCTGAATACCCGTATTGATGTGTTGGCAATGAATAACGTGTTGAATGACGTGTATTTGAATGAAACTGACGCTTTGCAATTAGATAATATCAATACTGGTTCAATCGTTGATTTAATAGCTGGAGGAGAGGTCACACAAACCTTAGGAAGTTTGATCAACAGTAACAATGCATTTAGTATTCAAGCAGAGGGTAATTTATTTCTCACTAATCAAAATCAGTTGTTAGGAGCTGTTAGTTTAGTTTCAGGAAATCGTTTAGAACTCACTAACACGCAAACCACGAATTTAGTTCAGCTACAAGCAGAATCAGCAGTCCTTACTAGCAGTGGGGATGTGACAGCCGCTGGTAGCATAACGGTTAATGATAACTTCCTAATTAATGCGTTTGAAAGCAATGTTCTGCTTAATGATGCTAATAATAATTTTAGCAGTTTAAGCATTTTAAGTGCTAATAATGTTTCAGTGGTTGATCAAAATAGCTTGATTTTAAATAGCATAACCATAGACGGTGAACTTCAAGTTACGGCACAAAATATTGTCAATGACAATGATGTTGTGGCTGGTTCAATAGTGTTTGATGTGAGCGAAAATCTCAACATCGACAATCCATTACAAAGTACCATTGGAAATATTTCATTAACTGCTAATCAAGTTAATCAAAATGCGAATATCATTAGTGCGAATGATATAACCTTAGATTCGCAAGAATCTATCATTATGGATTCTGTGGTAAGCAGTCAAGCGCAAGGCAATATCATTTACTCAAGTAATGATAATATCGCTTTAGCGCTATTAAGTTCTAATCAAGGTGAGATTGCGGTATCGAGTGATAGCGGACAAATTATCGATAATAATGACGATAACAATAATCTTGTTGGTCAGCGTGCTCAGTTAAACGCTTTAAATGGTATTGGCATTGATGATGCGCTCGAAACCCAGCTGACGAGTCTATTTGCTGAAAACGGACAAGGTGAAATCAATATTAATAATCGAGGCTCTATTACTATTGAGCGCTTGGCTACGCTTGGAGATATTGAGTTCAATAATGCCAATTTAAATGGCAGTGACATTTTAATTGGTTCAGATAGTATTGATGCAGGATTTGATGTTGGTCAATTAATTATGACAACGGAGGGAGGTAGCTTTTTAGGTGTAGACACAACTCCTGATTTTGATAATCCCGATATAATCGCTAAAAATGTCACCTTTGCTGATGTGCTGTTACAGGGAAATTTTGGCGCTATTGATAGACCGTTAGTTTTAAAGGTACGTGATTCTGCATTGATAAGTGTACAAAATAGTTTAAATCCTCAATTTGATGATCCATCGCCAGAGATTAATGATAGTGATTCATTATTTAAATTTAGTTCATTTGATAGTGTTTCTGTCATTTCTGCAGGGCAATTGATTGTGTTAGAGGAACTTTTCGAAATCGATCCGGCAATTTTTACGGATTTACAAAATTATCTTTATGAAGATATTGCTATTCAGATGCCGCGTGATCAGTTGTATGAAGATTATGATGAAGATAATGCAGTATTAACTTCTAATGAATCCTAATAAATATTTTATGAAAAAATGATTAAAAATAAAAAAATCAATTTTGTCTTTACATGACAAAAATAATTAAGATGATGACTTTTGGGTGGCAAGGATATGATAATCACATCAGCTAAGAAAAAAAAATGGCAATATTTACTATTAACTTCCTGTTTACTATTAGACTCACAGAGCGTTTTTGCTGAACGGGTAAAGATGCCAAAAGCGATTGAACCTTTAGAGATTGATGAAAAAAATGTTCTAAGAGATTTAGATATACCTTCAGTTCGAGATCGAAATCCAGACCCTACTGCAGGGCCTCGATTAGCCGTCACAGAATTTCGACTGGAAGGTATTGAAGAATTTCCTGAACTTGGTATTACACGTGAAAAAATCAGTCAGATCGTGGAAGATATTCGTTTTGAGATCATGGACGAGGGAGAAGTACTAGATTCCGGTTTTACTATTGATGAGTTAGAAGGCTTATCAAAACTTCTGGTAACCATTGATGATGATTTGGGAGAAGAAAATATTGGGCCGATCGAAGTTCAACGATTAATTTGGTATGTCCGTGAGCAAATGCAAAATCGAGGTGTAACCTTAGGCATGATAGAGTCTGTTGCTGACAGGATTACTACGTTTTATCGTGAGCGAGGTTTTATATTAGCTAAAGCTTACATACCGGAACAGCAAGTTCGTGATGGCATAGTAACGCTAACTCTGTTAGTCGGAAAACTTGGAGCAACCACAGTTAATGATAACCAACTCTACAACAAAAACATTATTATGAATGTTTTTGATGAGATGGTGAACCAACCTGTAACAAGTCAAATTATTTAAGAAAAACTATATTTGGTTAATGATTATCCTGGTCTTTCTGTTCAAGGTTTTTTCGAAGCAGGTAAAGAAGTTGGCAACACAAAATTAAATATTAATGTAAGAAATGAAGAAAGATTTTTTGCTAATTTTCGATTAGATAATCATGGTACCGATGAAACAGGACAAAATCGTATTTATTCAGATTTTTTATGGAATAATCCTACTGGAACAGCTGATCAATTACATTTAGGTGCTCTCGCAACATTTAGTCCAGCCAATACTTTGTATGGTCAAATACGGTATAACAGTCATATAATCGATCCACGATTAAATTTTTCTTTAGGTTATGCTAACAACGCTTTTATTTTAGGTGAAGGTGAATCTGAAGCAATTGATGCCTTGGATTTAGAAGGTGAAACATATATCAAAGATGTGGCTTTTACTTATAAAGCTTTACGCAGTCGGAAAAAAAACTATTCGTGGCTAGTAGGCTTTGAAAGTATTGAATCTGAAATCCGTCTAAAAGCTTTACCGAATGATGGCGGCGGTTTGCTGGACGATGAAGTAGAGAATATCACCTTAGGTTTGAATTTCGAAATTTTGCAAGAAACCAGCAAGATGCTGCATCAAGGTAATATTAGAGTCAAACAAGGTGAGTTTTTGAGAGGGGCAGAAATTGGACAAGATGAAAATTATACAGTTTTTCAGGCTGACTATTCTTTACTGTCTTTTTGGACGTTGCCCTTTACAGAAAATATAGAAACTCGTTCAACCATTCGTTTGCAATTGCAATATTCTGATTCTGCATTATCGTCAATTAATCAATTTTCTACTGGTGGGCCTTTACGTGCTCGTGGTTTTGAATCTCAAGAGTTTTCTGGTGATCAGGGTGCTTATTTGGGTATTGATTGGTTTTTGAATTTACCTGAATTTATGAATATGGAAGTAGGTTATACGGATCTAAAAAACATTATTTATCCTTTTTTGTTTGTTGATTCTGCTTATGGTCGTTTATTAAGCTTGACGGATGGTTCTGAACCCGATATTTCAACTTTAGTTAATGCTGGATTTGGTTTCCAGTTTGCTTATGATAATCAGTTGAGTGGAAAGTTGCAGGTAGCATTCCCTATAGAAAATAAATTTGAATCGTCATTAGGTGTTTCGAATGATGATGATGACGATTCAATTTTTTTATTTGAAATACAATATACACTCTAAAAAACACTAACTGACGTTTGTTATTTTTTGTGTAAATGGCTTTGAAATATACTTAAAATTGAGTATTTATTTATTTTTATTTGACTGATATCTTAATCAATAAAGATGCTGATGATTTGGTTTTACAAATTTTGTTTTTTTTCAAGAGAAGTGCACAACATATTGAATAAAATATGTTGTGAGTTTACATCCAATTTTGGATTTTTTTAATAAATTAAAAGGTGATAAGAATGGCAATTTTTTTAGAGTGCGATGGTATTAAAGGAAACGTTACGGCTGACGGATATAAAGATCAAATTCAATTAAATTCTTGTCGTTTTAGCGTATCTCGTGGTGTTTCTATGGAGCCGGGCAATGTATCTAATCGCGAAGTGACACGTCCTGCCTTGACTGAGATTGCTATTACTAAAGAGGCAGATACCTCGGTGATTTCTTTATTTAAAGAGTCAGTAAGTGGTGACTCAGGTAAAAAAGTTATTATTCATTTTGCTCGCACTGGTACAGCCAAAATGGAAGAGTTTATGACTTATGAGTTAGAAAACTGTATTGTTAGTAGCTATTCAATTAGTGCGGAAAGTGAAGGCGTACCACAAGAAAAATTAACGTTAAGTTATTCAAAACTGATCGTTAAATATAAAAATACAGGTGAATCTGGTAAGGACGGTTCTCAACAGGTGGCTGGATACAGCGTAACCGATGGAAAACCTATCTAAAGTTTTCACAAGTTTTTTTAATCAAAAACCCGAGTTGCAGTTTTCGGGTTTTTGTATGGATACTATTTTGTAATCAATAATGACGAGTCTAGCCGAAGATAATATCGTACAAGAAAAACATAAACTTTATCGCCTACTTATACAATTATTGGTGACAGGTTTTAGTGCAACTGTGATAATAAGCTTTGGCTTAATTCCTATAATGGCTTTTACACAGCATTTTTATTGGCTTTTATTGTGTTGGTTAGTATTAGCTTTGACCGGTTTTGGGGCTAAACATATTCGTTATCAATTTTCATTTAAACAATCTATCAAAGTTTTTTATTCGTTAATTCCATTAAGTTGTTTGTTAATGGGTGTTTTTTGGGGAATAACCATTGGTTATTTCTTTACGCAAGTTTCAGTCGACTATTTTCCGCATTTATTTCTGTTAGCTGTTATTTTGCTAATGGGTTATTTTTTTATTTTAGAGCACTATCCTGTATTTTACGCTATTTTTGCGATTGCATTAAATTTATCTATCGCTTTTTTTGTTTTACTTTT
>JBCCZV010000167.1:0-6538 GCA_039187085.1 Pseudomonadota bacterium | reverse complement strand
TTTTATAAATATCAATAAAATCAATACTGTACTGGACAATACGAATGAGAACAATTATCATTCGCATCGCAAATGTGATGGGGCTCACATTTTAAATCTATAACAAGGCTCCAGAACTTTCTGCAAACAAAACTTACCACACAAATTCTTTGGAGAAATAGATGATAAAGTTAAGCAAATTAATTGTTACATCTGCTTTGAGTGTTTTTCTTGCCCATAGCGTTCAAGCATCAACGGGCGCACTTAGTTACACTGGGCAGGTTACACAGGTCAATGCACCTAACTGGCTACTCAATTCACCTTCACCCAACGTACCAGAACTGATTGCATCAGCTGGTGATTGGACGTTAGATTTAAATGTTTTCAACTACGAACAATTCAACACTCGTGAGCGTGTCGATGGTGTAAATATTTACACCCAATTCACTGGAACCTTAATTAATGAAGGTTTTGGTGTGCGATTAAATAATGCGTTGCTAGGAAACATAGAAGGCGAACGTTTTAACATGTGGCAGCCCAATCCTGACTATGACCCAGCTTTTGATGGGGTGGAAATTCCCAACCCAGATTTCGATGAAATGCAAGAAGTGAGTCGTCGAAATCCTTTAACGATTCCTGATCCCAGAGGAATTCCTGCTTTCAGAGGTGAAATACCTGTATTTGGTGAAGGAGAAAATATTTTAGGTGAACTCAGCCTTACATTTGAGCGTGGAACGATCACTAAAATTCAGTATGACATTAGTGGTGACCCATTGGCAGGTTATGGTAATCGCGTGCGAGAATTAGTGACTGATGGCGTTGTTGGCGAAGACTTTGCAATTGATGCACTTGGCTTCATGATTACTGGTGAGTGGGATGTCGGTCCATCAGTTAAAAATGACATCTTTATGCTAGTACAACGTGGCGAAGTTGACTCCACAGCCTATGTAACATTAAGCGGTACAGCGCCGGTACCAGTGCCAGCAGCATTTTGGTTAATGGGTTCAGCATTAGTTGGACTGGCGGGCTTAAGAAAGCGTAAAGCAGCACAACAATAATTTTCCCAAGAAGGTTAAAAGCGCCATATGTCTCGTGATGTATGGCGTTTTATTTTTATTTCAGTCTATTAATTGCTATTACTAGAAATAGAGTTAGCAGTTAATAGTTCATCATTTACTCCTTATATCCCAAGTACGCTCACAAAATGCAAATTAATTTCTATAAAGCCTGTATTGTTTACATGTCAAGGTTAGGGATGTTATGGATCTTCCTTCAACCCATAGCTTTGGCTTCGTCCAACATACTCTACCAAGACTATTCGTTTGCCGATGGTGATTTTACTGATCGGGTTTCAGTATTTGACCCTGATAGTCCATATCCTGGTAAAACTTTTGGGACACAAGTCGGAAGCGTTCAAGCAGGCTCAAATATAGTTAGGGGAGACATGGGATTGTTCGAAGGTTTTGCTGACGATGATGTGTTTACCTTTAATGTGCCACAGGGATTACAAGTGAATGCAATCATTCTTAGATTTGATCCTTTTGGAGATACTCAAGGCGGATCTTTTTTTGCCATAGAAGCAGGTACCAGCATAGGTACCACCGATGAAACTGTAACTGATAATCTAAGTAACGTACTCGTATTTAGTCCGCAGGATATTGTACTGACCATTGATTTGTTGGATCTATTCATAAACCAAGGCCCCATCTATGGAGGCACAGGGTTAGCCAATGAACCATTAATGTCGGGAGACTACACTGTATTTTTGTCTGAAGGCGCGGCTCTAGTTGATTATTCTTTTGATATTCAAGTCTCTGAGATTCAAACAGCAAATATAGTTAATGTTCCACTAATGCCACTAGTTTGCAGTATTATTTTAATTGCTTTACTTGCAGGGATAGGTTCGAGGAAGTGTATAAACTCCGCACTGTAGTCTACTTAAGTTCGCATAATGTATATTATGTTAAATTATAGAATAAAGTTAGAAAGGATCATCGCCTATCAATAATTATTCAACACCAACTATGAAATGATTTCGATGAAATTAGCTCAGGTTTTGTGCTTCACTTGTACTTAAGTGTTCTGTGAATTCGATTCTCGATTCTAGCGACTCGATACTCTAATAGCATTTTACTCAGTTGGTTTTTTATATTAGCAACTATCTTTAATGCAGCTTTGATCAATTGTGGCTGTTTGTTGGCCTTCTTTAATGCAGCTTTGATCAATTGTGGCTGTTTGTTGGCCTTGGTTTGATGATTGTGTATAAATTTCATGATCAAACTCCCATGACTACCCTAATAAATTAATCTATTTTATGGCCATGTAATCTCTGTTTTCTGTGACTTAGTCCACGTCTCACTCATCTTTAATATTCAATGAATATGTTTCATGACAAAAAAACGGCCTCTAAAAGAGGCCGTTTTCAAGGCACTAATGTAATTGAAACTTATGAACGTTTGCGCTTTGCTATACCCGTTAAGCCTACCAACGCTGTACCAAATAACCAGACCGCTGCGGGTACAGGAACAGTTGTCAAGACGACGCTTCCATGAGCTTTAGGACCATCCAATGCCCAGAAGTCTAAATCTGGTAAACCAAAATCCTGATCAGGCACTCCAAAGACAAGCTCAACGAGTTCAGTATCAGTTAGCTCACCAACGTAGTTGAAGCCACCAGCCCAAAATGAAACCTCTTCTATTCGAAGTGTTTCGAACCCAGCATTTTCAAATATGAAATCATAAGATGACATAATGTCGCGACCTGCTGTGTATTGTACTGTTGTTACTATCCCATTCACGACGGTTACAGTCCCTGTGCCTAGTGTCATACCACTAGTAGGATCTGCAAGAGGGATGTCAACGGCTTCAATATCTTCTAGCAAAGAAGTGGTGAGAAATATATCAATTGCAGGATTAGTCAAGTCATAAACGACTTCACCTGGTGTGGAGGCCACAGTCGCCCAATCATCAAAAGCAACCACCCCTGAGAATGTTTGTCCCAGAGCAACTGGCGCCTGATCCTCAAATCCTGGCGGTGCGCTGAAAGAGTTCACAGAACCAGAAAACTGAAAAACGGATAGAGGAAGTGGTGTTTCGATAGATGCCATGACAGAACTTGAAGTTCCAAAACCTAGAATCAAGGCTAGCATGACCTTTATTGTGTGGTATTTCTTCATTTTTGTCCCTTTAAAAAATGTTTGTAGATATGTGTAATATAAATACTAATGATTACGATTCGTATTTGTGCTGTACATTATCTATGAGAATTTTATCCTGATCAACGGTAATTTGATGATTTATCATAGGTTAAAATAATGATTAACAGTTCACGTTTCATATATTCTTATTTCAAAACGAGATTTAGATATTAAATATGTCTCTTTCATACAGTAAGTTATGTATTATTATTCCGGTCTTTAATGAAGAAAAACACTTAAATGCGAATTTAGACTATTTCAATTTTCTAACGTGTGATTCCACTTTGATATTTGTCGACGGACAGAGCACGGACAAATCTGTTGCCATTCTAGGTCAACATAAATTTCAGATACTTCAATCAGACAAAAAAGGTCGTGGCGCTCAGTTGAATGCTGGCTTAGTCAAGATGGCTGACTGTAATGCCCTACTGTTCATGCATGCCGATACAAAACTTCCAAGTAATTATTTAACACTCATTAATGAAGCCTTATTGGGTAAGAACTGGGGCAGATTTAATGTGAGAATTAATTCATCTAAAAAATATTTTCGAATAATTGAAGCATTTATGAATTGGCGGTCTTGTATGACAGGTATAGCGACTGGTGACCAGGCAATTTTTTTCAAAACCCACATAGTAAAAGATAAACTAGGTAAGCTTGCTGACTACCCTCTTATGGAAGATATTTATATTTCTAAACAGCTCAAAAATTTTGGACGACCTGCATGCATTAAAACTCCTGTAATTACTTCATCTCGTTATTGGGAAAAGCATGGTGTATTCAAAGCTATTATTAAGATGTGGGTGTTTAGATTAATGTTTTTCTTTGGTGCCTCTCCCGATACGCTTTACAAAAATTATTACAAATAAATGATGCGTAAAAATACATTAATCTTATTTGCAAAAGCGCCCAAAATTTGCAGAGTTAAAACACGCATGTGGCCTGCTCTATCTCATCGCGAATGTTTGTACTTGCATAAGCGTTCTATAAACCATGCAATAAATCAATTTAAAGACAAGTTTGATCTGATTTTTTACTCAACGCAAATAAGCTACTATCCGATACCCATAAAAATGCAACAAGGCGTTAACTTGGGAATGCGAATGTTTCATGCCATGCAACATGAATTAAAGAAGTCAGAGCGTGTTGTATTGATAGGATCAGATTGTTTGCAGATAGATGAATATTATATCGATCAAGCATTCGCAGCTTTAAATGATCTAAATGATGTGGTACTAGGTGCCGCAAATGATGGAGGCTATACACTGATTGGCGCTAAAAATATTATTCCACAAATTTTTCATAACATGCAATGGAGTAGTACGAATGTGCTAGAAAAAACTTTAGACAATATCAATCAGCTTGGTTTGAAAGCTAAAGTTTTAGACTCGTTAATCGATGTAGACACAATTGAAGACTTGCAAACACTCAAGAATATAAATGCTCTGCCTAGTTGGGCAGAGCGTTTACTTAAAGCTAGGCCGTCTGTTTAAAAGCTGACTGCTCTTTCATTTTTTCATGAGCTTCATAGATTAATTCAACTCCCCTGCCATCCTGATGTGCATGTTCGCTTAAATGTCGTCTCCAATGTTTTGCGCCTGGCACTCCCTGGTAAAGGTTAAGAATATGCTTCGTCATTGACTTTAAATGAACGCCATCACGAAGATTGGCTTCGACATAATCCGCATACTGAGTGACAACTTCTTGCAAAGAGACCTCATCAGAATCATCTTGATAGATTAATTTATCAACATTCAGTAGAAAATAGGGATGTTTGTAAGCCTGACGACCAATCATCACGCCATCTACATGTTCTAAGTGAGTTTTCACTTCATCAACTGACTCAATGCCACCATTGATAATAATGTTCAGATCAGGGTAATCTTGTTTTAATTGATAAACCCGCTGATAGTCGAGTTCTGGCACTTCACGGTTTTGCTTTGGGCTGAGACCTGTTAACCAAGCTTTACGCGCATGGATAATAAAGGTGTTGCATCCTGCAGACGTGACAGGTTCAATGAACTGAGTTAAAAATTCATAACTATCATCATGATCCATACCAATGCGACATTTAACAGTCACTGGTATATCAACTTCTTGCTGCATCGCCTTGACACACTTGGCCACTTGATCGGGCTCACGCATTAAATAAACACCAAAGCCACCTGACTGGACACGATCACTTGGGCAACCGACGTTAATATTTATTTCATCATAACCAGCTTTTGCACCCCAAATAGCTGACTGGCGCATCTCATCTGCGTCACTTCCACCTATTTGTAAGGCAATGGGGTGTTCGGAGTGATCGAACTTCAAAAACCGTTCACGATCCCCATGAATGAGTGCGCCACTTGTAATCATTTCTGTATACAAGCGCGTATGCTTAGTCATGAGCCTGACAAGATATCGATAATGGCGATCTGTCCATTCCATCATCGGGGCAATACATAGAGTATGAGTTGTCATTTTACTTGATCAGTTTGAATATCTAGCGGTTAGAAATTCACATACCCCGCGCAGACCCATGGCTTCTCCACCTTTTGGACGACCAGGGCGACTGCGCATGTTGTAAGCCATCATATCGAAATGCAGCCAGTCACATTTTTTCTCAACAAACTCATTTAAAAATAATGCAGCCGTAATTGCTCCACCATAACCGCCCGATGAACAGTTAACGACATCCGCGATAGTACTTTTAATATGATCAAAATATGCATGATGAATCGGTAAACGCCAGATATCATCTTCAACACGCTTTGCAGCTTTATATAAATTATGAGATGTCGTGTCATTATTGCTAAAGAAGGCAGCCACTTCCGTACCAACCGCTACTCGGGCTGCACCAGTGAGCGTTGCAAAATCTATTAACAAATCTGGTTTCTTCTCAGATAATTCTGCTAGCGCATCGGCCATCACCAAGCGACCTTCCGCATCAGTGTTATCAATTTCTACTGATTTACCGTTTCTAGCAACAATGACATCACCCGGTCGAAATGCATTACCTGAAACAGCATTTTCTACCGCGGGAATTAATACCTCCAAGCAAACTGGGAGCTTATTTGCCATAATAAAACTTGCCAGACCTAGTACATGAGCAGCTCCACCCATATCTTTCTTCATCCAACGCATTCCAGCCGCCGACTTAAGATCTAAGCCACCACTATCAAAACATACACCTTTACCAACAAGACCCAATAGTGGATTTGAGTCATCTCCCCAACGAAGTTTCAATAAACGAGGTTCATCGACACTTGCTTTACCGACTGTGTAGATGAGAGGATAATTTTGTTTTAATAAATCATCACCTTTTATTTCGATAAAGTCTGCACCAAAACTATCAGCGAGTGACTTTGTCGCTTCTGA
>JBCCZV010000166.1:0-6547 GCA_039187085.1 Pseudomonadota bacterium | reverse complement strand
TGTAATTCTGGTAAAAATAATAAACTGATACCTAAAATGCCAAAGGCACTACCAATATATATTTTAACAGGAATAGCTGTTTTAAAAATCAATCGTGAATTGATAATGTTCATGACTAACATCAGAGAAAAAGCCACCGAGGTTAATGCTGATGATAAAAAATGTTGTGCATTGTAAATAATATAGTAATTTAAACTAAAATTTGAACATCCCAAAAATAAAATCCAACCATGCTGCTGTATAGTAAAATATAAAGATTTTCTTCGAATAAACGATATCATAAACATTAAAATAGCAGCAAAACACATGCGTAAAAAAAGCGATAACTCTACGGCTGCTTCTGCAATCTGAAATTCAATAGCAATCCATGTGGATCCCCAAATTAACACCGTTATGATGTAGAGTAGACTATTTCTCACAATGTACTCTCCATAAAAAATTCCTATTTGTGGCTCTGAATAAATACGTTTTTAGTGAACTTCTACTTGAGACTCTACGCTTTTTTTGTATACTTAACATGGTCAGATTTTGTGAATATCACCTATACAGATTTATTATGCCATCATTTCAAAAACATCAAGAAGGTTTTCTCTACACGCAAGTCATTGATTATGTGAAATCCTTGATGAGCAAGCAGTATTTATTAGCTGGGCATAAACTCCCTTCTTTAAGAAAACTTAGCGCTCAGTTGGATGTTTCTGTTCCAACCATTCAACAAGCTTACGAAGAGCTTGAGCGGCAAGGATTTGTAGAATCACGACCTAAATCAGGGTTTTACGTGATTGATATTGCACAGTCGTTTAAAACGGTTTCTATGCCAAGTTTTACAACCAAGCCAAGAACAGTGAGACGACAATCACTAATAGAGCAAGTTTATCAACTGGCACATGCCCCACGTTGTTATCCATTCGGAATCTCATCACCAACACGAGCGCAGCCTTGTGATAAAGCGTTAGATCGTACGCATCGTCGAATTACTAATCGAAAGTCTATTCAAAGCACATCTTACGCCCCTGTTAATGGAGAGGCCTCTTTACGTCAACAAATTGCTGAGTATTATTTTTCTCATGGTTTGGTAGTTGATCCTGAACACATCGTGATTACAAATGGAGCACAAGAGGCGATTGCGATCGCTTTAATGAGCGTCGCAAAAGCTGGTGACGTGATAGCTGTTGAGTCTCCCACTTATTTTGGGATACTAGAATTGATCGAGTCTTTGGGTATGATGGCACTAGAAATTCCTGCTTGTCCAAATACTGGTTTATGTTTACAAGATTTAGAAGTTGCCTTAGCAGCGCAGCCCGTGAAAGCAGCTATCATCTGTACAGCTATCAATAATCCTTTAGGTTCATTGATGACGAATCAAAAGCGTAAATTATTGGTTGAACTACTCGAAAAACAAAAAATTCCATTGATAGAAGATGATGTGTATAGCGATCTTGCTTTTACTAAAGAGAGGCCTACACCTGCACAATATTATTCGAAAAAAGGGATCGTGATGACTTGTTCATCATTTTCGAAGACTACAGCGCCGGGTTATCGTACGGGTTGGGTGATCAGCGAAAAATACTATGGCGATATCCATCGTTTGAAGCGCTCTTTATCTTGCTCTTCGTCTTTGTTGCATCAAAAAACTTTAGCAGAGTTTATGGCTACAGGTGAATTTCGCCAAAATATTAAACGCCTCAAAAATGTTTTAATCACGAATCGAGACCGAACACTACGATTATTGCAACAACACATGCCACTAGATATTCGTATTTCTGAGCCACAGGGAGGCTCAGTGTTTTGGATAGAATTACCCAAAAATGCTCATGCTAATGCTTTATTTGAGCGTTTGGCTCAATCAAATATAGCGATTGCTCCAGGCACTATATTTTCTCCATCAGGTAAATTCAATCATTTTTTTCGTATGACTTTTGGTTTGCCTTGGGATGATATCTTTGAAGAAAATCTCATTCAATTGTCAGAAGGCGTCAAAAAATATTTACAAGTCCTTTAATTTTGTCAAGATAAACCTAAATGCTAGACACGTCTCTACTGACAATTTATTCTTTCGCTGGTAGTCACTATTGTGACTCCACATTATTTCAATAAAAAGACATTCGCAATAATTTGAGGGTATTGAATGGAAAATTTACAAAATATGATTGAGGGCATGTTGCAAACGGCCATTACTTGGGTTCAAGAAAGCTACATTGCTTTTATTCTTGCCATAGTGATTTTTATTGTAGGTCGATTGATTGCGCGCTTGTTCGCCTCTGCATTAAAAAGAATTTTAATAAAGTCAAAAGTTGATGCCATTCTTGTCGATTTCCTCACAGCTATTGTGAGAACTGTCCTCATTTTATTTGTTATCGTTGCGGCATTGACGCAATTAGGTGTGGAAACTACTTCTCTGGTAGCCTTAATTGGTGCGGCGGGTTTAGCCGTGGGTCTTGCGCTTAAAGATTCTTTACAAAACTTTGCCTCTGGTGTGATGCTAATCCTTTTTCGTCCATTTGCAAATGGAGATTTTATTGAGGCGGGTGGAGTATCCGGAAGCGTAGAAAAAATTGATATTTTTTCTACGACTCTCAAAACGCCAGACAATAAAAAAGTCATTGTCCCCAATGGCTCTATTTATGGTGGTACTATCACTAATTACTCAGCACAACCCACGCGGCGTGTGGATATGGTTTTCGGAATTGGCTATGGTGATGATATTAAAAAAGCCAAAGATATCCTACATAAGGTAATTACGGATGATAAAAGAGTTTTATCCACGCCAGCAACAACGATTGCTGTTTCTGAACTTGCCGATAGCTCAGTAAACTTCGTAGTAAGGCCTTGGGTCAATTCTTCAGACTACTGGGGAGTCTTCTTTGATGCCCATGAAAACGTCAAATTAGCTTTTGATGAAGCAGGTATTTCAATACCTTTTCCACAAATGGATGTTCATCTGAACAAATAATTCTATAAATATGCGATGTTGAGACATAGTTCTTTTCTCTTAAAGAGTATTCCCATCAAAGTCATAGACATAGAAATGCAATTACTCTAAATTATTCCTTTTTTAGAATATAGAAAAACTCTGTCTATGAAGCTATAAATGGATAGTAAGCATTGAAGTTTATAGCAGTCATTACCATTTTCTAAGGCGCATATTCTGCGCCTGCAAGCGTTTAACACAAAAAATTCACTAGCGCAGGAGAAACAAGGTGGAACAAGAACCGTTGATAAAAGCGTCTGACTTGCTGGTTAAAGCTCTAGAAGCTGAAGGGGTTGAGTATATCTTTGCTGTACCCGGTGAAGAAAACCTTGATGTTTTAGAGTCATTACACGATTCAAGTATAAAATTGGTTTTAACTCGCCATGAGCAAGGTGCTGGTTTTATGGCGGCCACTTATGGACGATTAACAGGAAAAGTTGGTGTTTGTATGTCAACACTAGGCCCAGGAGCAACTAACTTAACAACACCGGCTGCCTACGCTCATTTAGGCGGTTTCCCGCTGCTTATGATTACTGGACAAAAACCAATAAAAAAATCTAAACAGGGACGCTTTCAAATTATCGATATCGTAAGTTTGTTTGATCCTATCTGTAAATTATCTAAACAGATTGTACATGGAAATACGATTCCCGCTTTAGTTCGAGAAGCGTTTAGATTATCCGAGGAAGAGCGTCCAGGTGCGGTTATGCTTGAACTTCCTGAAGATATAGCCGCTGAAAAAACTCAAGCGCATATTATGCCTTCCCATCCTCGCCGTTATGCAACCGCGAATAATGCTTCTTTAGATGATGCGGTTAAACTAATTAAGTCTGCAAAAATGCCGTTAGTCTTGATAGGGGCTGGTGCTAACAGAAAAAATGTGCGTTCAGCAATTAGAGTATTTATTGATATTTGCCAACTAGCCTTCTTCAATACGCAGATGGGTAAAGGTGTTGTCGATGAGCGGTCGCCATATTATTTAGGTACTGCGGCGCTCTCCAGTGATGATTATGTTCACTGTGCCATTGAACGTGCCGACCTCATAATAAATATCGGACATGATGTGATTGAAAAGCCTCCTTTCTTTATGGAAGAGGGCGGCACCAAAGTTATCCATGTTAACTATAAATCAGCACAAGTAGACGAAGTTTACTTCCCTCAAGTTGAAGTTATTGGTGATCTTGAGCAGTCTATGATTGCACTAACACAAAAGCTAGGTGGGCCAGTAGAGAGTGATAATGCTTATTTCAAACGTGTGCAAGATGAGATACATCGGCATATTGAAGACAAAGCGGAAGACCCTCGATTCCCTATGATTCCACAGCGTGTTGTTGCTGATGTACGTAAAGTTATGGGAGAAAAAGATGTCATCGCGTTAGATAACGGTATCTATAAAATCTGGTTCGCTAGAAATTATCCTGCTTATGAGCCCAATACGATATTGTTGGATAATGCCTTAGCCACTATGGGAGCTGGTTTGCCGAGTGCAATGATGGTAGCTATGTTGCATCCCGAACGTAAGGTATTATCTATCTGCGGTGACGGTGGCTTTATGATGAACTCGCAGGAAATTGAGACAGCTGTGCGTCTTCAACTGAATCTTGTTGTGCTTATCTTAAATGATAGTGCCTACGGCATGATTCGTTGGAAACAAGAAGATGCGGGTTTTCAAGATTGGGGATTAGAATTTGGTAATCCAGACTTTGTCAAATATGCAGAAAGTTACGGTGCTAATGGCCATCGAGTGAGTGGCGCTGAAGAGTTTACTGAAACATTGGAGTCTGCTTTTGCACAAGGTGGTGTTCATATTATTGACCTTCCCGTTGACTATTCCGAAAATAAAAAAGTCCTCCTTGATGAACTTTCACAAAAGGTATGCGTTCTATGAGTGAATTAACAGTTGTTAATCCCTATGACTTGAAATCTATTGGCTCTGTTCCTGTTATTGGCTGGGAACAGGTGGACACTATGCTGGAAAAAGCACAGCAATTGTATCGCGATAGAAGCCAATGGTTACCAGCGTATCAACGAATAGAGGTTTTAAAAAAGGCAGCCAATATTATGCAAGAGCAATTTGAAGGATTAGCCTTTTTAATTGCTAATGAGGGTGGTAAGCCTTTAATAGATGCGCGTGTTGAAGTTGCGCGAGCTATTGATGGTGTTGAACTTTGCATAAAAGAACTCTCTCATCTTAATGGCACGCAAATTCCCATGGATTTAACCAAAGCAGGTGCGGGTAGAATTGCTTTCACGCAAAGAGAACCTATTGGACCGGTAGTTGCGGCATCCGCATTTAATCACCCATTAAATCTTATCGTACATCAAGTAGCACCAGCCGTCGCTTTGGGGTGCCCAGCATTGATTAAACCAGCGAGTGATACTCCGCTTTCTGCACAAAAATTTGTTCATATATTGCATGAGGCTGGATTGCCACAAGAGTGGTGTCAATTTGTGATGTGTGATCGAGCAACCTCAGAAAAAATGATTACCGATAAGCGTGTTGCCTTCTTTAGTTTCATCGGTTCAGCTCAAGTGGGTTGGTCACTGCGTTCGAAGCTTGCGCCCGGCACACGATGTGCGCTTGAGCATGGTGGTGTAGCTCCGGTCATTGTTGATAGCTCCGCTGATATGGAAACCATGATTCCTGGTTTACTCAAAGGTGGTTTCTATCATTCTGGTCAGGTTTGTGTTTCTGTTCAACGTATATTTACACCCAAATCAATGGCGAAAGAAGTCGCACAACAGCTGGCTAATGGCGCAGAAAAGTTGAAAGTAGGTAATGCTATTGAGGAAACTACGGAGTGCGGGCCTCTCATTCGACCGAAAGAAGTTGATCGTGTGGAAGAGTGGGTGAAAGAAGCAGCAAAAAGTGGTGAGATATTAATAGGGGGTCAACGTTTAGGAGAAACAACCTATGCACCGACCGTTATACTCAATCCTGCTGCTGATGCGACTCTTTCTCAGCAAGAAATATTTGGTCCTGTGGTTGCCGTCTATGGTTATGATGATATGAGTCAGGCAATCAAACAAGCTAATAGTTTGGATTATGCTTTCCAAGCTTCTGTTTTTACCAAAAATCTTGATGTGGCTACGCAGGCTATTCAACAATTGGATGCCAGCAGTGTTATGGTTAATGACCACACAGCCTTTCGAGTAGATTGGATGCCATTTGCAGGTCGTAGAAGTTCTGGCTATGGTATTGGTGGAATTGGTTATACCATGCACGATATGTCACAGGAAAAAATGGCGGTTATTAAGCTGTAACCCTTTTCTTCTTATCACAAAACCTCCCCCCAATCTAAAAAGCTATTTAAAGTTAGTCATGTATACTCTTTAGATAGCTGTTTTCTAAAAAGAAACAAAAATGGATATTAAAATAATCTTAGGGTTAATGAGTCTTGCAGGTGTTATTCTTTCTGCATTGCTGAGTTCAACCGCTTATTTTTATAAGCATTACGCTGAAATTAAAAAAAGTAAACGGCATCTCTTATTTTTATTATTAGAAATCAGAAATTCACTGAATATTTCATGGATGGACCCTTTAGAAATAACTCATGAATACATTCATTTTTTTTT
>JBCCZV010000165.1:0-6607 GCA_039187085.1 Pseudomonadota bacterium | reverse complement strand
GGTTGTGATTGATGACTATGATATGAAAATTTCACATGTTGTGCGTGGTGATGATCATATCAATAATACACCGCGTCAGATTAATATTCTTAAAGCTTTAGGCGCAGATATTCCTGAGTATGCCCATGTTCCAATGATCTTAGGTGATGATGGTAAGCGATTATCCAAACGTCACGGCGCAGTGAGCGTGATTCAATATCGTGACGAAGGGTATTTCCCCCAAGCATTGCTAAACTATCTCGTGCGATTGGGTTGGTCATATGGCGATCAAGAAATTTTTTCTTTAGAAGAGATGTTATCTCTATTTGATATCAAAAATGTGAACAAGGCTCCGTCAGCTTTTAACACGGAAAAGTTAATTTGGATAAATCAACACTACATGAAAACGTTGCCTTCTAGTGAGATTGCTCAGCATTTATCCTGGCATTTAGAACAGCGAGGTATTGATGTCCAGCAAGGGCCCGAATTAGCTGATGTCATCGATGCTCTAAGAGATAGAGCAAAAACCTTGGTAGAACTTGCGGAAAGCTTGTTATATTTTTATCAAGATTTTGAGGTTTTTGATGAAAAAGCTGCAAAAAAACATTTACGTCCAGTTGCCAGAGAGCCTTTAGTCTTGATTTTGTCAAAGCTTGATGCCATTAATAATTTTGATGACGAAAGCTTATTGCAAAAAGCCATTGATGAAACTGTATCCGAGTTAGGCGTGGGTATGGGCAAAGTCGGTATGCCGTTGCGTGTTGCCGTTACAGGTGCAGGAATGTCGCCAAATCTAGACATCACGTTAAAACTGATCGGTAAAAAACGAGTCTCACAGCGGATTCAAAAAGCGATAGGTTTTATTGATGCGAGAAATGCAGATAAATAACATTGACTTGTGAATTCTTGCCTCAAAAACTGACAAAAAAAACAGTTTTGAGGCGTTCTGTTACACTTTTCTCATCTAGTCTATTGCTTTTCAGCGCTTTTCAAGCTTTAATCCATTTGGGTTTACCTGGAAAGCCATAATCTGCTATTGTGTATCGGATGTGCTAGTCTCATCAAGAATGAGGCGGTATAAAGTGATAAATTTTGCGCTTAAACACGTTTACGGAGACTATCTATGTGGAAACTTTTTGGCCGTTATACGATTAAAAGTAAAGTGGGTGGTGAGCAACACGCCTTTGATGTTCACAATTCAGGGGCCTTATCCGTCGATGTTAACGAGTTGGTGAGTTCTCAAGCTGCGCAAAAGCAAATAGAGGCAGCCAAAGAGCTAGAAAAATATCTCCGTAACCAAAAAACTTGAATTTCCTTTTCTTAATATTCTTTTCTGAAATTTATCCACAAAAAATTGATTTATTAATAATCAATCGATAAAATTGCTGACGAATAACACACTTATAGCTGTCTGAAAAGTCAGTTTCAACTATTCATATCTTCTTTCGAATAAAATAACTCAAAATAATTATGAAAGGTTCTATGTTCGCCTTGGTAATGCTTGGCATTTTTATTTCAGGTTTTTATTACGGCTCTCAATGTCATTCAACCAAGCTTGGGTTTAGTCGTTTAGCAGGGCATAGGCTCTATTTTACTATTGCGCGCTATGGCATACAGTTTTTTCTCTCGGCAACCTTACTGATTGCTGTAATGAGCCGAGAAGTTTGGAATGAGCTGCAACATATACTTGTTTTTTACACCAAAGGCGCATTTAAACTCAGTGCCGCTGATGTATATGCTTGTGTGAGTGTCATTCTAACTTTGTGCTTGTGCTGGATTTATACGTTTTTGAAAAATGTATTTACTAAAGATATAAAACGCTATAAATCTGTTCAAAAGGAAGCTTCTTTTTTAGAAAGAGTTTTCATAAAAGCGATAAAAGAATACAAACCAATATGCTTAAGTATGGAAAATAGCAAAGTATATGTTGGGTTCGTGATTCATAGAGATAATCCTCTAGAAGACCATATTGGAGAGTCCTTCGTAGCTATTTTACCGCTAATCTCAGGCTATAGAGATCCTGAAGATCAACGAATCAAGTTTACGACAGGGTACTCTTTTATTTACGATCAGTTGGATAGCAATTCAGCTTTTGAAAGTGTAAAAAAGGAGGATTTCATCGTGGTTCTTCCGATCAATAAAATTAATTCGGTTAATTTATTTGATATGAATGCTTATAATGCTTTTTCTGCAAAAAAATAAGTCCTCACTCAATAACAGAATATTTTGCTTGACATTATACAGGGAGGACAATAGAATCTCCCTTCTTTTCGAAGACATCATATCTTGGGGCTATAGCTCAGCTGGGAGAGCGCAACACTGGCAGTGTTGAGGTCAGCGGTTCGATCCCGCTTAGCTCCACCTTACCTTTTTAGTGTTTTAATGTTTTTTCAAACCTAATTGACTATAAGGTACTAAAACTTAAAAACTTTTGGTTTCAATCACTTATGTAAGCTCACCCTATTGCGCCTCTACCGACATTACCTGACGTTACTGCACATTTCTTGAATATGCCTAGTTCTGCCTATCTTATGCTAGCAATCAAAATTTTTATCAAAAATAACTAGCAAGCAACGTTAAAAACCTATGTAAATCATATAGTTATATGTTAGCGAAGCACTGGCAGATAGTGCTATTGGGTTAACCAGCGCTTTACTGGCTCAAACTTGCTATCTGCTTAACAGCGGGTTTTTTTAATTGCATGTTAGTGGCTTATAGGTTGTATTATCCGTATTAATGTTCTTTCAAATTTATTGATGTTGAGTCCATGGACGGCTAATACCTTTTCTAAGGCGAGTTACTCATGATATGCAGTCAATTCACTGGAAACGTTGGTCCGAGTAAAATCCAATCTTAATTATTGTTGAACCTCTCTATTAATAATTCATGTTAAAAATGAGGGTATAGCCATGACTCAACGAATGTTTCCGTCAAATATTAAAAGCATTATTACTTCGGATTCCATTGCCTTTAAAAAAATACGAGAAGAATTCCTCAAGATTGATCGGCATGTTGCGGCTGTCATGTTAAATTGTAGTTACAAAACTATCGAGCGATATGAAAACGGGCGTGGCAATTTTACACAAAAACGCATTTCCAAATGGTTATTGGACTATGGCGTTTCTCAAAGTGATTATACGCAAATTCTTGAAGGTAAAATTAATGAGGTCAAAACGCGTTATGCAATGAAAAGTCAGCCTAAAGTACTTGAAAATAATTCTATGCGCCGAAGTTACCAGCGCTTTATTGATAAGCGGGTATTAACCTTAATTTGTCTGCGTAAATTAAAAGCGGGTTTTACTCAATATCAAGCCAGCGAAGCTTGTGGCTATGTTAAGTGTACGATAGGTCATATTGAAAACGGGCGTATTGAACTTGATGACAAACGAATAGCACATATAGTAAAAAGTTATGGTTACACGATGGATGACTACACAAAACATTTGAAGTCAGAAAAACTCATTACGGATTTGATAGAAGACTGTTTGATGCTTATTAAAGCCATGCCAGAAGATAAAATCCTGATTGTTCATCCCATGTTAAAATCTCTGCATTCATAGCAGATAGGCTAACTTGACAATCATGATGTAAATAAAGCCCTTGGAGAAGCGATACAAAGAGTAGCGCTTTAAACCAAGGACTTTGTGTTTTAAGATTGATTGGTGCGCGGTGGGACGTGCGACAGCGCGACCAATCTTGCTTCGATAATCAACTCTTGCTTATATTTCGTTGAAAGAATAGAAGACTCAGCAATCAGTGAGAAAAAAGGATTTTCATTATAAACCATGAGGGGTAAGAGTTCGCCAGAGCGATCGTGCTGCATTTTACCGTTTTCATCCTCTTCTTGAGATTTCAAGACAGAGAACATATCCTCTTCTAACTTATCCGTCGTTTCGCAAAACAGGTAATACCATTGTTGTGGTCTTACTCGGCTTCGGTCAAATCCACCTTTATACACTTTAATGACCGCTCCTAATTTAATGATGCCCATATCATTTCTGTAGGGGATAACTTCCATGAGCTGACCATAAACCAGTTGCTTTGCTGACTTATATTCTAAGTCATTGTCGGGAAACTCGGAAATCACCGTTACCGTTTGCTGTCTTGATGCTTTATTGTCTAAATACTCCTTTACCGAAATCGTTTTCGATGCCCGTGTTGAATTATCAGTTTTCGCTTTATTGACCATTTTTATGACTCCTACGCGTGATGCTACCAACATCACGCACTATTAAAAGAGAGAGATGTTGATAGCTCGGCCGTAGAAACATGCCAAAGCTCAATGAATCGGTGCAAGGGCTATATCAATAACCTTTACCCCCTTTCATACTAACAAGAGAAGGTGTTAAGCTAAAGTCGATAACTGTAGATTTGTGATTACGCTTTTAATAGGAAATATTGTGGTTCTTCATACAAACAATAGAGATACACCTTATGCCTAGCGCTTTTCCAACCTGCTCCTTTTTATTGAAAAAAGTCGCTGTTTTAAACCTTAGTGATTCCAAAAAATATGGACGCCCCCGTTGGACGCTTTAAACGTGATGATATCGCCATTCATTTCTATGTCGTTTGCCATGCGCTCATAATCGATGTAGTAAGCGATATTTTGAGGGATTACCGTGGTTTCTTCCGTCAGTTCTTGGGCAAAATCAGCGGCGTCATCATAACAACCGCAATAATCGTTCTCCATCGTATTTTGTGCTTGTTCAATATCGTCATTAAAGAGGCATAATAACGCATCGCCTGTTTCAGGAAAGGCTTTGATAAAGGCCGCTATTTCAAGAATATGCTCTAAACTTTGGTATTCACGAACAGGATACTCACCAAAACCTTCATAGTCGTGTATCGCAAATTCTTCAGAATTTTCAATAGGACTGTTTGCCAGCATTGCATTCACCGCATCCCAAAGGGCATCTTTATCATCGGTTACTTCAATCCATACACCGTGTAAAAAACCGCTATTATAGGCTGCTAAATCGGCGACATAGATTTTAGGTGTCTCATTCATGGTCCTGCTCTTCCTCACTTCATACGTTTACGCTATGGCTTACGGTCTCTACGTTTATCTTTTTATTTAAAAAAAGCACCTCGATTTTTTATTAAAATTTTTTATTGTTTTTTTGTCACTAATCAAATTTTCGTAACACGCTATTATACCATAAGCGGCTTTGTTCATTCGCGTTTACATCGGTAAATAAACATAAATAAAAGCTTTGCGTTCGTGTGTTAGCACACATAGCCTGGACGCGCTGGCATCGTAATAAAGAGAAACCTAAAGAATAAAAAATGAAAGTGCTTGCACTTTTTTTTATTCTTTAGGTTATGCCCTATTCGAAATAGAAACCAAAAAATACCAGGTTACGCATAGACTAGGACCGAGGCATCAGTTTTTGTAACGCACATCGACCGCGATTTTCAACACGCGCGGCGAGGCATTCGCCGCGTGCAGTTTACGTGTTGAAAATGGCTAGTGGCGTTGTGCTCATATAAAAAACTGCCTCGATCCTGTCGATGTGAGTGAGTTTTTTGGGTGGGCATGCAGGCGTTTTAGCGAGGTCTTTGTAGTAAAGCCTGTGGCTTTATCCTAAACAGGTGCTCTTTAGAGGCCAACATTGCAAGGCAGGCGATGTTGGTTTCTTAAGAGCACACCGAGCGATCCTGACAACACGAGGCGGCAAAGGAAAAACGCGGTTTTGCCTCAGCGACCGTCCCCGTGGGCGACATCCGTGATGGCGTATTCGCCTTCTTTTTGTAAAAGGAAAAAGGCGAATAGACGCGGCGCGACCCGAAGGGTGAGGCCCAACGAAGATGTATTTTAGAGAAAGAGGAGACATGATTTTCAAATCAATAATGTTTTATTGAAGATATGATGAATATAACAAGGATTATAGTATAAAGGTAGACATGTGTTTTATTCTATTCGTTATACCCATTCACGTGTATGAATGGATATATAGCAATGAAATGATTTTTTGACTAAATACCCATTTTACTTTTTTATAAGTTAAACAGGTATTTTTTACTGATTTTTTTCCTTTATTATTTACAGCCTATAGTGACTCTAATGGATAAGAAGTCAGTTGGACAAGCTTGCTCACACCTTTTACAACTTATACAGTTAAAGGAATTACGTATCGAAGCAAATCCATGATGATCCATTTCTAGAACATCTACTGGGCATGCTCTAACACATTGAGTACACCCTACGCAAGATGCAAGAATCGTTACGCAACCTTTTTCTTCATTTACACCTTTTGTACCTTTTGATAGGTCATCACAATCGGTTACACCAAAAGCATCTTTGAAGCCAAGGGAAAGTAAACTAGCCGTTGAAATTTGCTTGAGAAATTTTCGTTTATTATCATTCATAAGTTTTTAATATCCAGGTTTTAAGTAGGCAACCTTTCTTAATTCTAAAGCTTCAATGATGTTGATTGATTTCAATAACAATTCATGAATTGTTATGAGTCGAAAAAATTGAAAATTTAGATTTTCTGTTTAATTTTATTGAGTTTGTTACTTCTCTATTAAAAAAACACAGGAATTTATAGGGTTGTGCATCCTATATAAACCCAAAAAAATTGTCAATAATTTTTAATTTAATGTTTAGGATGATGTGGATTTTGAT
>JBCCZV010000164.1:0-6676 GCA_039187085.1 Pseudomonadota bacterium | reverse complement strand
GCATAATAGCATCAAATATTATGCTCGAAGGTTCCATAACTCGAGCCAGCGAACGGCTCGCCATGACACAGCCTGCTGTTTCCAACGCTCTATCTCGAATGCGCTCAGCTTGGAAAGATGAACTTTTTGTTAAAGACGGACGTAATATTCAACCTACACTTTACGCTAAAAATCTTTGGGTTCAAATTAAAGGACCATTGCAAGCCTTAAGAGATGCCGTCACACCTGATAATTTTCAACCCGCAACAACCAATCGCACTTTCCGAGTTGCAGCAGCAGACTTAGTGGTAGAAATGGCTTGGCGACCACTACGGAAGCTCATCCAACAACAAGCCCCTTTGATTAATTTATACGCTTTCCCCTACACACTTAATAGCACCGAGTCACTGTTAAACGATGCTGAAGTTGATCTTGTTGTCGGAGCAGGCTTCAGTACCACTAACTCGATTATTAAAGAATTTCTATTTGATTCCAATTATGTTTGTGTAATGCGCCCTGAGCATCCCTTGACGCAAACACCACTTTCATTAGATAGTTTTGCTCAGGCTGAGCACCTCTTAGTTTCTCTTTCAGGCGACACTAATGGTTTTAGCGATGAAGCCTTAGCACAATACGGTTTGGAGCGCAGAGTAGCAATGACGGTAAATCATTTTGCAGCTGTACCACAACTTTTAAAAGAAAGTGAACTCATCGCTGTTGTCCCTTCCACTGCCATAGAACAAGAACTATTTCATGGAAAGCTCATTGCTATGAAGCCACCTATTGAAATACCTTCCACTCAAATCGTTTGTTTTTCACATCGCCGTCAAGAATATGATGCAGGATTAAGTTGGCTACGACAACATCTATCAAAATTCATTAAACAACACGTTGCCAGACATTATCAACAGCTTGACAAGTATAATTTATTTAGTTTTTAGTTTATTTACCTTTAAAATTCATATTTACCGACTTTATTCCTATTGGGAATGTAACAAAATTTTTATATTTAATCATCACGCATCAAGCATGAATTATTTTTTATTGCTTGATGACATCCAAATTTCAAAACGACTCCCCCGACCATTGAAACAAATAAATATTCTACGAGTATTTATTCTCATGAATTTTATTTATAAAAACCATTAAAATTTATCGAATGAAATTCTCTTTAATTTTTTTTAACAAAGATTTACTATGCTTCCCGTCACACACACCTTAGGAGAATCAACATGAAATGTATCATTTATAAAATTTTACTTTTGTTATCATTTAACGTATTAGCCAACGACTATGTTACTTATCAAACCAATGATAATGCTACTTTTAAACGCCTTGCTATTGAACAAGATCTTCCTTACAAAGAAACCACTTTAATCATTGAACAAGCAGATACCGTTTGGAAACAATGGAATTCCTTTTTTGGCAAAGGTGAAAAATGGGTTGCGGCTACCGATGCTAATGAAATCTTTTTATGGAATGAATGGTATGGTGCCGAGTTACTTGTAGACTTTGATGATGCCGTCGGTACTGAATATATTAATCACGCAACAAGCTGTTCAAGCGGTACTAGAATATCAGAAAAGAATATAGACTTGGAAATCAATGATTTTGTTTATCGTAATGTTATTCGCTTGGATTTTCATAGTATCTGTGATGGGGGAGGCTTGGCTTCAGTTTGGTTTGCTCCCAAAGTTGGTGTCATACAATGGCTAGAAACCTATCCTGGTTACAGCCTTATGGCAGAGTATTACACCTTAATTTCAGCAAATATTGACCAAGTCGATTACCCTCTTGAAACAAAACTTACTTTCTCATCAGAATTTCCAAAACCTTTTTTATCTGTATCCACAAAAAACCTTAATGTTGAAACTCAACTGATTAATGAATCTGATCTTGACCTCACCATTTACTACAGCAACGGCCAAGAATTTGAAATTGAACTTTTGACGATGGATAATATTTCAATACAGAAATGGTCTGATGATGTTCGTTTTCTTTTAGGTGAACATGAAATAATATTAAAACGAGGAGAAATGCGTAATTTTGGAGGGAGTCTGGATTTGCAAAAAAATGATGTGAGTTTATCGACTGGACAATATAAAGTGAGAATGACACTTTTGGGTTCATTAGAAAACAATATAGATGCATCACAAATTCTTTATAGTGCTGAGTCTATTATTAATTTACGATAATACTTTTTGCAGGGTAAATTTAGCCACCACTAAATTTACCCATTTTTGACACTATTTATCTTTTATAATAGCAAACTTCCGACAAAGTACATAAAACACCGGCGTCAATAAAAGTCCAAAAAAAGTGACTCCCAACATACCACTAAATACTGCAACGCCCAAGGCTTGTCGCATCTCAGCACCAGCACCTTCAGCGATAACGAGAGGAACTACACCTAAAATAAATGCAAAAGAAGTCATTAATATGGGACGCAAACGCAATTTCGCAGCTTCTATTGCAGCTTGCCATCTACTACGACCTTGAGATTCAAGCTGACTGGCAAACTCAACAATCAAGATGGCATTTTTGGAAGCCAAACCTACTAAAACCACAAACCCGATTTGAGTTAAAATGTTATTATCCATTCCTGCCAAGCTAACCCCAGTTATGGAAGACAATAGACACATAGGCACAATGAGAATAACCGCTAAAGGTAATAGCCAACTTTCATACAAAGCAGCTAACAATAAAAAAACAAACACAACTGCTAAACCAAATGCAATAGGTGCGGTATTCCCTGTCGCCTTTTCCTGATAAGCAATTTCTGTCCATTCAAAGTCAACGCCATCAGGTAATATTGAATCAGCTAGTTGCTCCATACTCTCTAAAGCTTCACCAGTACTAAAACCAGGCGAACTATTGCCAATTAATGCAGCAGAAGGATAAAGATTATACCTTGGTACACGACTGGGGCCAGCGATATTACTCACCTCAGCGATAGAACCAATTGGAATCATATCACCTTGCATACTACGAACACGAATACGCAATACATCATCAGCAGTTAATCGAAAGGGAGCATCAGCTTGGGCTGTCACACGAAAAGTTCGACCTAAATAGTTAAAATCATTGACAAAAATTGAACCAATGTAGACCTCTAATGCTTCAAAAACACGGGAAACTGGCACATTAAGACGTTGAGCTTTCTCACGATCAATATCCAAATATATTTGTGGTGTGCCGTTTTCAAAAAACGTAAAGACCATGCTCGTTGCTGGTGCCTGATTAGCTGCTCCTGCTAATGCCCACGTTGATTGCTCTAATACATCTAAACCTCGCCCGTCGCGATCTTGAACCATCATACGAAATCCACCAGCATTACCAATACCTCGTACTGGCGGCGGCGGAATCACTACCACAAAAGCATCTTTTATAGATCCAGCGACCCCTTGCAAACTTTGTAGCAAACTGTGATAGCTCAAACCTTGCTTTTGTCGACTTTCAAAGGAGTCTAATACAGGAAAAATCGCTGCTGAATTTGAAGCATTAGTAAAAGTCGCACCCGAAAAACCTGTAAAGGCCACTGCATTGAATATGCCATCCAAAGCAATAACTTTATCTGTGATTTCTTTAACTATCTCATCAGTTGCAGAAAGTGAAGCACCTGATGGAAGTTGAATAGAAATAATAAAATAACCTTGATCTTGTGGCGGAATAAAACCACTAGGAACACGGTCGAATTGAAAAGCAGTAAGACCCATCAAACCTAAATATAGTATCAAAATTATTCCAACACTGCGTACTAATCGCGTAACTATCTTTCCGTATCTATCAGACAACCAATCAATGGTAGTATTGAAACCCCGAAAAAATAGGTGTATTGGTGCTAGATACCACCGAGATTTTTTGTTTTCGGAAGACTCCTCATTTTTCATGATGATAGCTGCTAAAGCAGGGCTCAAGGTTAAAGAAACTATCACCGAAATTACCGTAGCAACAGCAATGGTGGTTCCAAACTGTTGATAAAATTTCCCAGAAATCCCGCCAAGAAAAGTTGTTGGTAAAAATACAGCCACTAACACCAAACCCATAGCAACCAACGCAGAACCTACTTCATCCATAGTTTTGTAAGCGGCATCTTTAGGCGACAAACCGCTTTTCATATTGCGTTCCATATTTTCTACGACAACAATCGCATCATCTACTACTATACCAATAGCAAGTACCAATCCAAACAAGGATAAATTATTAAGCGAAATGCCCAAAGCTGACATGACGGCAAAGGTGCCAATGAGAGAAACAGGAATCGCTATGATAGGTATAATAGCTGCTCGCCAAGTTTGTAGGAAAGCTACGATCACCAAAACAACTAACAAAACAGCTTCATAAACTGTATGCTCAACAGCTTCGACTGATTCTGCAATAAACTCTGTCGGATTATAAACAATTTCATATTCCAACCCTTCAGGAAAATCTTCTTGAAGCTGTTCCATTTCGTCAATAATTTCTGTTGCAGTGGTCAGCGCATTACTGCCGGGGCGCTGAAAAACAGGCAAGGCTACAGCAGGATTAGGTCCTAAGTAACCGCGCGTAACATAATCTTGTGCACCAAGCTCAACCCTAGCGACATCTTTAAGACGAACAATTCTGCCCCCTTCATTTGACTTCACAATAATATTTTCAAATTGCTCAGGTTGAGTTAATCGACCTAGAGTTTGTATACTGTATTCAAAATATTTTTGCTGTGGTTGAGGCGATTGATTTAACGTTCCCCCAGCAACTTGTACATTTTGCGCTCGTAGTGCCTCAAGCACATCACCGGCAGTCATTTCGAAGGATTGTAACAAAGTGGGGTCAAGCCAAACTCGCATAGCATATTCTGAGGCTCCAAACATCATGACATCACCAACACCATCAATTCGCCGAATACGATCGCGTATTTTTAAAACTGAATAATTGCCTATGTAGGTTTGGTCGTATCGTTTATCGGGAGAAAAGAGGTTGATCACAAGCATCAAATCTGGTGAATTTTTCGCAGTCACAACACCAAGCCTTCTCACTTCTTCGGGTAAACGAGGTGTAGCAATAGCAACACGATTTTGTACTAAAACCTGTGCTTGATCGAGATCAGTACCTAGCTCAAACGTTATAGTCAATGTCATACGTCCATCCGCTGAGGATTGCGATAACATGTATAACATTCCTTCAATGCCATTAATTTCTTGTTCGATTGGTGTAGCTACAGTTGCAGCGACAGTTTGCGCATTTGCTCCAGGATAGTTGGCTGTTACTTGAATAGTGGGTGGCGCGACTTGTGGATACTGCTCTACAGGTAATGAGAAATAGGATAAAGACCCGACAATGACGATTAAGATAGAAATAACCGTTGCAAAAATGGGACGGCTGATAAACATTTTAGCGAAATTCATCATGACTCCTTAAGGTTGAATATCGGGTGTCTGAGTCGATGAATCTGTAGATTTGTCACCACCTTGTTTTTTACTCAATATTTCTGATACCTTAGTCATCATAGTGTCCACTTCGACCCACTTCAGTTCAATTATTTTTGGTGTAACGGGCTGTTGTGGCATGCGGATTCGTTGACTTCCACTAATCACAACTCGCTCATCCCCCATTAAACCTTTCTTTATCACCATCATACCGTTATCTAACAAAGGACCTAATTCAATATAGGTTCGTTGAGCTTGATTTTCAGTCGTTAGCGTATAAACAAATTTTCGTGTTTGCTCAGTATTTATCGCTTTTTCTGGTAACAAAATCGCTTCATATTCTCCACTACCTAACAAACGTGCTCGACCAAAAAGACCTGGATAAATCACCGAATCTTGATTGCTGACAACGGCTTTTCCTAGAATTGTCCCAGTACCTCGATCAATAATATTATCCACGAAATCCATGTAACCTTGATGTTCGTAGGTTAGTTCATCTTGTAATCGAATAAAAATTGGATTGGGATTCGTATCACTGCCTGGGCGCTTCCCGGCACGATCCAGCCGAATATATTTAAGTAGCTGTGCTTGTGAGGCTTCAAACTCAAAATGTATAGGATCAAACGATACAACACGTGTTAAAACTGTATCATTTTCTCGTACTAGATTACCTACATTAATAAAGTCTTCACTTAATTTTCCATCAATGGGAGATTTTACCTGAGTAAATGCCAGATCTAATTTAACGCTATTGAGTTCTGCTTCCGCAACTTTAAATTCATTTAAGCGTCTATCAACTTCTTCACTCGATACCGCATTGGTTTTACGTAAATTAATTGCTCGATTATACTCTTTTCGTGCTAATTGGAACTGGGCTTCGGCACGCTGCACTTGAAATTCAAATGGTCTTGGATCGATAACAAATAATACATCACCCTTTTTCACTGTTTGACCATCTTTAAATTTTTTTTCTACTAAATATCCAGTTACACGAGCACGAATATCCACGCTCTCAATCGCCTCAAAACGTCCTGTATATTCATCCCACTCAACAATTTTTTGTTTTAATGGTAAAGCGACATCGACTTCAGGAGGGACTTGAGGAGATTGAACTGGTGGTTGTTTTTGGCATCCCGTGATATTTAGAAAGAGTAAACTGACCAAAAGTAAGTGGCAGTATTTTATTATTTGCATAGTGTTTTTCCTTATTTGAATCGTTTCAATCTAAGAAGGTTGTTGAAATTATAAAAAATACTTATGTTTAACCACTCTATTTTGTTTTAACTTTTTTT
>JBCCZV010000163.1:0-6743 GCA_039187085.1 Pseudomonadota bacterium | reverse complement strand
CCTTGCTACTCTTCCAAAAGGTTTTGAGTGTTTTCAAGAAATTGGCTCTATATTTAGATAGTCTAATCCCGATGAGCCTTTTCACGCAATATTTGCTAAATATTTCACACCCCATGAATTGAGTGCTTTATACCATGACATGGAACTTCCAAAAAAATATGCAAAACGCGTGGCTAAATCTTTTCCAGAACATGTTTTTCATGTTTTATTAGAAACCTATCAAAATGATCTGGTGTTTTTTGATAGCACAGGACGATCGCCGCATTTGTACGGCGTGAAAGCAGGGCATTACGATCAACCTTTTGTCATGATGAACCCCATTGAGCACATTGATAAGTTTTTAGCGGACAGTTTGCAGGGAAAAGAAGTCAAATTGTTTAGTTAAGTTTAGCTTGGTTCACAGCCTCTAAATAGGAGTTCGGTAAAATACTCAACGCTTGGTTTTTATAGCTAATGCTCATACTTCTACCGGACTCCCAAATCACTTCACTATGAATAGGAAGGGCTAAGTATTTAATCAATGAGGGTTGCAAGCAAGCAAACTCATACAAAGAGAGTTGGTTGTACGCATCCTTATCACCGACCGTTAAATCTTTACAAAACCAACCGGATTCGTGCGCTTTTTTTGGTGTTTCATGCCATAAGCGTAAGTGCTGACTTGCCGCAAAGTTTTTACTCACAATAATTGAATCACGCACCGATGGCATCTCAAGTTCTAACTGAGGTTTCAGGCTAGCGACTGTATCCAAATGTTGACGATAATGCTTAAGGGTGTGATTGACTGAGGGGATAAAATTAATCGGCAGACCTCGAAAATCTGGTTCAAGAATCCGTAATGTCGAAGAGTTTTCCGGTGCTAGTTTAACACCCACCCACCCAATATTAAGGATTTCACCGGCTTTAAATAGTCGACCTAATTGTATCTCTGACTCTAATAGGTTTAGGAGCCATTCCACATCTTCATGGGGAATTCGGTGTGTATCACACGCAAAAGCGATTTCGGGATGTTGCTTCAAACCATGTTGGGTAATGAATTGTTTCATATTCACTCCATTTAACGGGTACCAAAAGTTACCATTATACTAATGAAAATACGGATAGTGGCAATCTTTTATGGCTAAATCCTATAAGCTTTTTTTAGCGAAAGTTCTTTTTGGATGAATTTGTGCTACTTTGCTTGATGTACTAGTAATGCATCATGAAATTTATAGTCACTATTCAAATGCTTTGATAACTGATATAGGTCAGTTTAGAAGAAATGGTAAAAGAGTGTAACGGTAAAAAGTGATAATGTTTTTTATAACAGCAAAGAAAGAAGTTTTAAAAGATACAATCTTTCTTCCACCTTTTGAAGAGTAAGAAATTTGTATGATTGAACAATCTTAAAATAAACTTTAAAGTGTCTTGAAAGACGCTACTATACCTTTAATGATTATCGAACTTATTTTTTATATATGTTTATAGATTTGGAAGGTACTTTAACTCTATTATTAAACAGATTTTTTTATTTTATAAAACATGAAAAAAATTAAATGGTTAGAGCCTTTGTTTAACAATGCCGCTGGTCATAAAATTATTTTGGGAATAAAAAACAATCAGTGGTACATACAAGATAAACAACCTATTCTAGTGGAGAATGATAAAGTAATACATTTGTTGCTTCCAATGATGGAAAAAGAGCGTATTGGTAGCCCAAGCGCTCTTGAAGCTAAATTAAAGCTGTTGCTAGAAAAAATTAGTGTTGATGAAGCTGCTATCAAAAATTTTCCTTTTTGGTGTCCTGTCAACACTGCTTTTCATTTAAAAATGAACTATTGGATTCATCTTTCTACTCTATGGATTGAAAATTTAGAAATAAACTTGAAGCAAGCTGAGTTGATTTTATCACTAAGTAATGAAAAATGGATTGAACAGGGAAATAGACATCGTCTAATGAAGGTTTTGAAAAGATGGGAGAAAAAAAACAAATTTTGTTTAATAAAAAACAATAACTTTTAAATGCGTTATACAGATTGTTAATTTGATGGAATGATATGATTCTAACCGCTTGGCAATTATCAGATTAGACGTTTGAAACAAAAGATCAAAAAAACCGTATAAAAGAAGTCATTCATGAGAAAGATTTGTATCTTGGCTTCCAGAAAAACGTTATTCTACTTAATGTTTTGCGACAACATGAAATGCTGATCAAGCCTACATTAACTTTTTCTGATTTGCGTTTTTCCCGAACGCCAGTAAACAGTTCGAAAGCTTGTAAAAAAATTCATAAAAAACACTTTCAATTGCAAGAAGATGAATTAAATACTTTGCCCAGTTTTTTAATGGACGCTCTGGCTCAAGAAGAAAGTTTTTCTCAAAATTTTTATCCTCATGAATGGTGTCCATAGGGCCAAAGTGTTATTTGGGACGCCAAAGGCAATCCTACACTCATTCACTGTGTGTTTGATATAGAAGCTTGTGTAGGTTACGGTGCTTTTAGTTTTACGTTGAAAACTTATTGCGAAGCTTGGTTGCCGTACACATTGGATGGCACACCACAACTGGAGATCTATTAAAATAATGCGCCACGTCTGGAAGTGATGTTGAAAGCCATTGAAGAAGCGACGGATATGCCCATGATCACCGATGATCAAATAGAAGTCAGTGATTATGCGGTGAATTTAGGGTATCGACTGGAAAATATCACGGACTTTGATGACAATGTCATGCCAAAGAAACCATTCACGTAAATATATTTTTAAGGATTAAATGAGGTATTTAGAGAATATTCAATCGGTTGTTTTCATAAGCCATCAACTGTTGAGATATCAATAATAAAATCAACACCCGGATATGGAAGTCATTGTGAAATTTATGAACGGAGAGCTATTGAAGTGGTAAAGAAGACGACTAAAAATTTGGCTGATTGGATCTATGCATACTCTCATATTAACTGCTATCTCGGGCGTGACGAATTGCTATGGTGTTTTGATTTATATAGTGAAATGCTGGATGTTTTTGAAAAGTATGAATTACTGATTAACGCAGAGTTCATCATACCGAGTTTAATTTGGCAAGGCCCAAGTGCGGATTGTTTGGGTAAATATAAACATAAAGAAATCGTGAGAAAAATTCCATCGCCTGGTAAAAATTATATGAAGAAAGATGCCATAAAATTAATTGATGCGGAGCAGAATAATGACAGTGTATTTTTTAAACCGTACCGATGGGAAATTAATGGTTATGGTGTTATTTACGATAAGCATGGAAATCCTCAATGTGTACCCGATGTTATCACTATCGAAAGTTTTTTATCCGGCAATTTTGAGATATGGATAGAAACTTTCTACGATGTATGGCTATCTCATAATTTAAATGGTGAACCTCAACCTGAGGTTTATCAGCACAATGCCCCGCGGCTAGAACAAGCCATGCAAGACGTTGAAAAAATTTTAGGTAGGCCGCCTGTAAAAGGAAATAAAGATGGACCTGAGCATTCCGATTACTGTGAAATTCATGGTTATCAATTACGAAATTTTATCGATGATTTTGATAATACGATTGTTCCTATCGACTTGTGGGGTCATGTTAAAATGGACTGACGTTGACAACTTATCTCAACCTGTATTCTTATTGCTTTATAAGACTTCACTGGGTAAAAAAAACTTGTTCAGCTTGCTTAGCTAGCCATTTTTTAGATTAGCTTGTGCAGTATCGTCGTATTTAGAAGAGCCAAGATAGAGGGGGATTTTTTTACGTTGTTTCAAAAAAGTGGCATCTCGATCTGGTGTGTTAACGGTGAGCGATGGCGGTAATTCGAGTTGGTTATTCAAGTAGCTAACTATCCGTGGAGACAAATCGTTAACTTCCGCAAGAAAGCGACTATAAAGCCGAACCGCACAAAATTGAATGGTAATGAATAAGCTGGATTGAGTACGATAACGAACGAATTCTTTTTTATCGGCTTCCGATAGCGCGCAATCCCGAATCATTTCTTCATCGGAAAAGTTTTGCAGTAAAGTGACTGGCTGATAGCGTTCTGGCTGAGTTAAAAATTTTTCATTAGCCATTATTTTTGTTTTAATTTTAGTATTTGTGTTTTTTAGTACCCAGCTTCTTTTTGATGTCGAAAGGCAAGCAAATAAATTAAGTCGGGCTTTTGATCAAAATGTTAGTCTCTTTATCAGTACCCCAAGTTTTAAGCCAATCACGCACTTCTTTGCCTGTTAAATGTCGTCCAGTTTCTTGGTACACTTTCCACGATGCTAACGCTTCTTGCTTGAAACTCTCTTTAGCTTCTTCACGTTCCACATAGTCACGTATCGCTTCACGCATGATCCAATGGGCAGAACGGTGTCGAAGGTTGGCTAGATCTTGAACGCGGGTTTTCAACTCATTATCTAATTTTATTGAAGTTGCCATGAGAAGCCTCCGTTATTACTAAGTAGTACCTTTGAATACGCTAATATAGATTAGGTTTATTGTCATTTAAATTTATGTTATCGCATAACTATAGCAACTACATTAATGAAACATATGGTCATTACTTTCAAGCTACTTCCTGTTATTAAACCGTATCGCTACACTTCAGGTAGTCGTTGAACCTTCGTACTCTGTACGCTTGGTTGCTGAAATTATCTGTCGTTTTTCGAAAATTTATTAATAAAATCAAATAGTAATATGGCTTTTGTCTTTGATTACAACGCGCGCGCTTTTTGGTGTATCATGCGAATTGATAAATGTGTACACATTGGGCACACGATGACCAAATCCTCCGCACTTAGAATCAGGGTAGACCCTGAATTACACCGTGAATTTCTGGATGCTTGCAAGCGTTTGGATGTTCCAGCGGCGCAAGTGTTGCTGCAGTACATGCGGAAGTTCGTTGACAAAAACCAAGATAGTCCGCAAGTCGGTATGTTTGATGATAGGGGAAAACAGAACAATCATGAAGCGTAAAAAAGTATCGGGACCTACAACGTTCAAACTTGATGATTCCGTGATTCTGGAAGGTGATGCTATCCACGCGCTTCAGCGTATGCCTTCAAGGTCTGTTCGTTGTGTTGTTACTTCACCGCCTTATTGGGGGTTGCGGGACTATGGAATAGACGGACAAATTGGTCTTGAAGCCACGCTACCCCAATTCATCAATCATCTTGTATCAGTGTTTGCTGAAATCAAGCGAGTATTAAAGGACGATGGTACATTGTGGGTCAATATTGGTGATGGCTTTACCAGTGGAAACCGTGGCTACCGTGCGCCAGACAAGAAAAACCCCGCACGAGCTATGTCGGTGCGTCCTGATACCCCTGAAGGGTTGAAGCCCAAAGACCTTATGGGCATCCCTTGGCGTCTTGCATTTGCTTTACAGGATGATGGTTGGTACTTGCGTTCGGACGTGGTTTGGAACAAACCCAATGCTATGCCTGAAAGCGTAAAAGATCGTCCCACACGGTCCCACGAATTCTTGTTTATGTTCACGAAGTCGGAGAAATATTATTACGACCGTGAAGCAGTGAAAGAACCCGGTGCGAATGGTAAGTTAAGAAATAGACGAACTGTTTGGGATATTAATACACAAGCTTTCCCCGGTGCCCACTTTGCAACATTTCCTACAGCACTCATTGAACCTTGTATATTGGCTTCAACCAAGCCCGGCGATTATGTGCTTGATCCCTTTTTTGGTTCTGGAACGGTGGGGGTTTCGTCAATTGATCTTGACCGGCGTTATGTGGGAATTGAATTGAACCCTGAATATGTGTCTATTGCGGCTGATCGCCTTAGCACCAAGGAACGAAATATTATTAAGGTTGCCTAATGTCAGAAATCGCAATACCTTCACCAGAATTACAGATAGATTTTTCTTTCGCGCTAGGTCAAATACGGACTCTGTATTTGCAAGATGCTTTAAGTGCAACCATAGATGATATGGACATGGCATTGCTTGATAAGCAGCTTGCAGAATATGTCCCCCAAGAAAAGCTAAAAGCACTTGCAAAACACGGGTTGCGTGGTGAATTGGTGTTTCCTGTTCCGTGTCTATTTGAAGTAAACCCAAGGTTGTTAGGGTATTACCGTTTATTATTAGGGTTTAGTCAAAAAGAGTTTTATACAACGAAATTTGGCGTGTCTGGCTTCAAGTCAATGGAAGTAAAGGGCATCTTGACCGACAAGAATGCCAACTGGCTTGAGGACCTTTGCAAAGCTTTGGTTTCCAGTGCTGCCAGTTTGGTAGACGGGATCGGCGCTGATAGGTTAAGTAAGCAATTATTAGACGACCTAACCTTGTTAACTGTTGGACCACAATTGCGCGGTGGCGCGAATGTTAAAAAAGGAATTGTTGGTATTGTTTCGGTATTTCAGTCTATCCATGACATTGTTGAACATGCAGCGGTAAATTCTACTGCGAGTAAGATTGAGCTTATAAATGCTGCTGATCGCCATGTGTTGATCGAATTCGCATCTGATCCTGATATTGTGATACGTGAACAAATGAATGGTGACACCTACCGCAATATTATTGCTGTTGAAGTTAAAGCTGGAACCGACTTTTCTAATATTCATAACCGTGTTGGTGAAGCTGAAAAAAGCCATCAAAAAGCAAAGGCTGATGGTTATGTTGAATGTTGGACAGTGGTTAATGTCGATAACATTGATATGGATACGGCGGCAAAGGAATCACCGACAACTAACCGGTTTTATAGAATATCGGCGTTAGAATCTGAATCCGGTGATGAATATGAAGATTTCAAAAACCGTATTAT
>JBCCZV010000162.1:0-6894 GCA_039187085.1 Pseudomonadota bacterium | reverse complement strand
AAGGGATTCCTTTTACTTGGAATTCACTCAGCAGTACACAGCAATTATTGATGCGCATAAACCCCATTACTAACTCACGAGACGCTGAAGCAACAGGACAAAACCGTGTACTTTACGTACGTGGACAGAGTAGCTTCGAAAATTTTCGTGAAAGAAAGTCCCCGTTAGGTGACATCATCAATTCAACGCCTACTTATGTCAATCAACCTTCCGAACTCTACACAGATTTGAGTTACATCACTTTTCGAGAAAACCTATTAAATCGCCGTCCTGCACTTTATGTAGGTGCTAATGATGGCATGTTGCATGGGTTTGATGCTGAGACGGGACAAGAATTATTTGCTTATATTCCAAGTACGCTGATAAAAAAACTGCCTTTGCTGAGCGCTACCAATTACGCACACGAATATTTTGTTGACGGCCAGTTAGCGACTCGAGACGTTTATATTAATGGCCAGTGGCGAACTTACCTGGTAGGCGGCTTACGCGCGGGCGGACAAACTTTTTTTGCTCTGGATATCACCAACCCATCAAATTATCAAGAATCTAACAACAATGCTAAAGCACTGGTAAAATGGGAATTTACCGATCGCGATGATCCTGATTTAGGTTACACCTTTAGCACTCCAGTTATCACTCAAATGAATAATGGTAAATGGGTAGCAATTTTTGGTAATGGTTACAACAATACTGAAAATGATGATGATGACATTGACGATGAGATTCGCACGATTAGCGCAACAGGTAATGCTGTATTATACATTATCGACTTAGCAACAGGAGAGCTTTTGCATAAACTCGATACGCAAGTTGGTACTTTTCAAGGTATGGCAAACGGACTGGCTTCTCCAGCAGCTATTGATGCTAATCAAGACGGCAAAGTCGATTGGATATATGCAGGAGATTTATTGGGTAATTTATGGAAATTCGATGTAACAAGCGAAAATAAAGAACAATGGTCTATCGCGGGTGATGGCCCATTGTTTCAAGCTAAGCACAATGATCAACACCAACCTATTACCGTTAGGCCAGATGTTTCACTACATCCTAGCCTGCAAGGCTTTATTCTGTATTTTGGAACTGGAAGGTACTTTGCAAACAATGATAACGACTCAAAGGGCCAAACCACCCAAAGCTTTTATGCAATTTGGGATAACATTTATTCTAACCGCACTACAATTACCCAAGATTCCCTCCTCCAACAAAACGTTTTACAAGAAGTCTCTACCGTAATCACAACAGATAATGGTGAGAATATCAGTTATGATTTTAGAATTACTTCCGAGCATCCTATTAGTTGGTATCTAGGCGCAGCTCAAGCACCCCCAGCTAATGTGCATTTAGGTTGGTTCATCCATTTAACTACGCCAGATGGTACAAATAGAGGCGAACGACAAGTAACTTATCCCAAACTTCGCAACGGTCGCATTGTTTTCACCACTTTAATACCCACGGAGGTGTCTTGCGAAGCAGGTGGTGAAGGCTGGCTTATGGAATTAGATGCATTTAGCGGCGCTAGGCTTGAATCGCCAGCCATAGATATTAATGAAGATGGAAAGTTTAATATTAATGATACGCTAACAATCGATGAAATATCAACGGTGATTTCCGGTTACAAACTTCAAGGTGTACCCTCATCACCTGCTTTTCTCAACGATATCGATAACAACAGTGAGATAAAAGCGATAAATTTATCGAGTGGTGTGACAGAAACTTTTCAAGAGAGCGCAGATCCTTTCTTACCAGGAAGGCAATCATGGCGAGAAATTCGATGACAAAACCTGAGATTCTTGTAGGTAAGAATCTCTTTAACCGATGTTAAATCTAAAAAGACTAAATGCGCAAGTTAGTTAGATTAAAATCTAAAGTTATCTCTAATATGTTTGCGCTTTTTTTCAGCATCAACCTTAAGCATGATACGCTTCATTTGGCGATAACGTGAAACTTCCTGTTTGACCAAAAACTGATCATTTTGCTGTTGAGCTAAGTTTGCAGCCTCTATAATTTGTTTTGTCGACATTGATTGAATAACATCCAGGTTTCTACATTCATACATAAGAATGCGCAATTGCTTTTCAAAATATTGAGCAACACGATCATTTTTAAATTTTGCATTTGGCGCATTTATGTTCGTAATATTACGCTTAGATTCTAATGAGTTCATTGTATTTCCTTTTATAGAGTTATCCCGATACAGTCTCTTATTATATTCAAGAACCCAAGATAAAAAGCCAACTACTACCTCAAAGCAAATAGAAGTGAGTCACAACTATCGAAGAGAAATTATGAGCAGATCTAAGTTTTTGTTATCGAATAAACAATTTGTAGGGCAAATAATCCATCCTTTTTATAGTGAAATGTCTTTATCCTTGCTATTGAATTAAAAATAGTCTGAGTATATTCATCTTAGCAATCCATCAAGCGCGTACAATTTATTGTCAACAGCTAGTGATAGGTAGTCATTGAAATATTTGCTTATATTTCGCACTTTTTTCATAACCCAAATTATGGCAAACTGGCCTTTTGATCATTATTGGAAAATCAATTCTCAGAAAGTATCTCTACCAATACTTTTAGTATTCAATGATGAGTTAACAGACAAAGTGAATGATGAGTATGAGCGAATTACCTACGGTCGTGGCAGGACCGCTGCTTCGCAGAGCGCAATCTAACCGATTAGTACTTTGGTTAGTCACATCCAAAGCCGTTGAATTAGAAGTTAAATTAAAAACGCCGAGTAAACTACATGTATTTGACCATCTGTTTCTATCTGATTGCGTGCAAAAGATAGAAATTAGCAAAAAGTGTTTTTGTTATCTTATTGATATAGATACCACTTTTGATTTACCACTGGATCAGAAAATTTTTTATGACATTCTGTTGCGTGAACCACGTAATGAATCTCAGCCCTGGGTAGCGGTAACGGAGATGGATAACGCGTTAACATACCCAGGCGAAGAGATGATTGGGTTTGTTATACACTCTCGTATTAAAAAAGTTTTGCATGGCTCGTGCAGAAAACCACATTTCCATAGCTATGATGCCCTTGTTCGTGCGGATAGTTACTTTGAAACGCATCAAAACTCACCCGATAAACTTCCCTCGGTTCTCATTATGTCCGGAGACCAAGTTTATTGTGACGATGTGTCAGGTCCAATGTTAAGTGCTATACATCAGCTGATTAAAAAGCTCGACTTTGCCAATGAGGAATTACCAGGGAAGGCTAACTTTTCATGTGATGATATTTATCATGAAAACTCTCATATGTATAAAAGATTTGAATTATTGCCTTATGCTAAACTTCCACAAGGGATTTTTGATAGATTTTTTAGCGGCGCAAGGCAACCTGTATTCACATCGGTTCATGCCAACAATCATCTAATGACTTTGGGTGAAGTTCTTGCTATGTACTTACTCACATGGTCACCGATTTCCTGGAAAAATATTTCACTCGATCCGCCTCAATATCTAGCTAATAATTGGCACGCAAAATATCAACATGAGCGTAAAGCCATAGAAAACTTTAGAGACAGTCTTAGCTCTGTCCGACGGCTCTTAGCGCATGTGCCTGTTGCCATGATTTTTGACGATCATGATGTCACCGATGATTGGAATCTTACGGCAGGTTGGGAAATGGCTGCTTATGGCAACCCCCTATCAAAACGTATCATTGGTAATGCATTACTCGGTTATTGGTTATTTCAAGGCTGGGGAAATGCTCCCGAACAATTTTCTTCAGAATTCGTTAGGAATATTCAAATAGCCTTAAGTGAACCAGGCCAAGAACAACACAATAAAACCATTGATAAATTATTAGATTATTCTCAATGGCATTATGAATGGCCAACATCCCCATCTCTGATGGTTTTAGATACCCGTACACAACGTTGGCGTTCAGAAAAAAATGTTCATTTACCATCTGGCTTGATGGATTGGGAATCTTTAACAGAATTACAACAAAAACTGATTGGTCTAGACTCTGTCATTATAGTATCAGCAGCGCCTATTTTTGGTGTTAAACTTATCGAAACCATTCAAAGAGTCGTGACTTTTTTTGGTAAACCTTTAATGGTTGACGCTGAAAACTGGATGGCCCACTCAGGGTCCGCACATACATTACTCAACATGTTTCGTCATTCAAAAACACCACAAGCCTATACCATTTTATCGGGTGATGTTCATTATTCTTTTGTTTATAACATCGAACTACGTCATCGAAAAACTAGCCCCGAGATATGGCAAATTACGAGTAGTGGTATTCGTAATCAATTCCCCGAACGGTTATTAAAAATTTTTGACCTGCTAAATCGCTGGTTATACGCACCACGATCACCACTGAATTGGTTTACCAAAAGGCGTCGAATGCGTGTTACACCTCATTCACCCTCACCTTCTCAAGGCAAAAATCATTTAGTGAATGCTTCCACCATTGGTATGATAGACTTTTGTGAACAGGGAAAGCCTGTGAATGTTATACAACTATGTGCTGATAATACAGATATCACCTTTAACATGAATGAAAGTCAAGCTCGGTGGGAGTAGGATAGTTAATTCATAAAAATTTTATATTATTGCCACTTTTTCTCGTTACTTTGAATAACTCATCTTGATTTCATCAGAAACAAATCGACATTTAACGAGAAATTTATGACCATACGAATATTAGTATTAAGCGTTTTGTTCAGTAATATCTGTTTTTCAGGTACATCTTATGCTAAGGAGTGGTTTTTTCGAGGTACTTCAAACCAATGGCAAACTGCACCCATGCAAGTGCTCTCAGAAAATCTTTACGAGATAGAAGTCAGCTTTAATGGCGAAGAACCCACGGCAAGATTCAAAATTGATCGCTTTGGAGATTGGTCTGAAAGTTACCCTAATCAAGATTATGTGGTTAACGATTTTTCGCGATACCTTATTCAGTTTAATACTTTAACCCAACAAATTACTGTTAATGTTTTGGAGTCACAGTTTTCGCCCTATATTGGTCCCTATGTCACATTGTTGATACCCAAAAGTCTCAGTAACAGCACAACAATGGATGACACCAGCGTGCAAATGCTGGATCCAAGCACCCATATAGTGATCAATTTTGAACTTAAGCCAAATCCTAGCAATTATTTGGGCCGGTTACGTTACCGGCAAGAGAGCTCTAGCACTTGGCTATTTGCATCAGCGACAGAAGTTCCTTGGCAAACAGAGCGTAATCCTGTACAGCACATTATTCTTAGCAACCTAGCTCCACAAACATCTTATGAATATCAATTAATCGATCAATCAGGAAATTTATCACCTTCTTATTTTTTTAAAACCGCGACAACCAGCCGTGATCAAAGCCGCTTCCTCGTTATAGGTGATATGCAAGACGAACAAGCCCAACAACGATGGCAAGATATCGCCAATGCTATTACCGAGTCTCATCTTAATGACTTTGACTTTATCATCACTGTAGGTGATATGGTTAAAGATGATGAAACAGCTAATAACGATAGAGATTATTGGTGGAAAGTTTTCTTTGATAAAGGAAAAAAGCTCTTTTCACAAAAACCCTTATTTCCTGCTTTAGGCAATCATGAAACACCAGAAAACCCAGCGACAAATACACCCATTTACAGTAGCAATCCAGAAGATACACTTTCGTTTAGAAAATATTTTTTCTTCCCATTTGATATGACTCAACCTGACTATTACAGTTTTGTGTTTGGCAATACTAAATTCTTAAGTATCAATTCTGAAATTCCTGTTTATTATGGAAATTTTCCCGAACGTGATTACCTGAACCGTGTTACACAACAAAATATTTGGATTGATAAAACACTCAAAGATATCAGTCATGGAGAAACATGGCGTATTGCTTATCATCATGTACCCATTATTAATCCTGCAGGTGGCAAATCCGAAGTTGAGTATTTACGCCCACTCGCACGAGAGTTTAATGGACGATTAGATTGGTCTATTACAGGCCATGTTCACACTTTTCAGCGCTTGCGCCCCTTGGTTGCTGATGAATCTTGTGTGAGTTGTTATTTAGATTTTAAATCTGCCTATGGCTTTCAAAATAGTGTAGGCTATTTAATTACACCACCAGCGGGACAGTGGCCACGACGCTCTGAAGCACAAGGATTATTTGATAATCTTGCTGCATTTTCTATGTATCAAGGCAGTAACACCTATGAAACGGGTTTTACTCTCGTTCAAACTCAAGGTAACCAAATTTCTATGCAAATTTACGGTTTAGGTGATACTAATTTTCGCAATCCTTCTGGGTATGGTGATAATCGCCAAAAACGTTTACTTGATGCTTTCAGTTACACTAAGAGTACAACAGAGTTTTCACAAGCCTCAATCGTTTATTATCGGGGAACCACAAATGGATGGAACAAAACAGCCATGACTCAGGTTGCTCCTAATTTGTGGCAAATAACAGTTTTAGTGACGCCAGGTGAAAACAACCCGCGATTCAAATTTTATCAAGAGCTGGGACAATGGTTAGGCGATACGGATAATGATGGTGTTAGCTCAGTGACTGAATTAAATGATATACTTTTTAACAAAGGACCAGGAAGTTATACATTGCAGTTTGATAGTCAAAATTTTTCTTACCAATTGCAAGCAAACTAAAAAAACTATCAATTAGAAAGACTCTTTCTGAGAGTTTTCTAATTGATAAAACCAAATAAAATTTTTATTTTACTTTTTTAACAGTATCATCTTTAATGTCATCGATTAAATAAAAGTATCTTGTGATGATTTTGTGGTATGTTTCTATAAAATGATTATCAGTGATATTGCATGACTCCAAAAAGGTCTCTTCATCTCCACAACAGGTATCAATGTATTCATTTAGGGTGTTTTTGAATTGCATATAAAAAATTTTGTTTAAGTTAGAAAATTTTT
>JBCCZV010000161.1:0-7027 GCA_039187085.1 Pseudomonadota bacterium | reverse complement strand
TATGCATATAATGCATTTCAGTAAAGTTTTCAGCTAGGAACCGTCTATACTGACCTCAGTATCATAAAAAATACCTAGCAATACCATGAGATTTGGGTTAAGGGGACAGCTATTACGTTAAAAAAGGATAGCGATTGACTCATAAATTTCATTGAATCATGAACGTTTGGTTTTTATAATAGACTCTGAGAGCGCCTGGCAAAATAGACTAACTTCGTATCATTTTCTAGCATTAAGCATGAACGTTAGTTTTTAAAAAAGAGTCTACATCATGTTGTGCATTCTCAATCGTTTATCTTTCATATGAAATTCATTTAAGCAACCCAAAAACTCAAGATTAACCATAACGAATACCATGACTAAAATCCATTTCAAGTTTATAAACACGACAAGCTACTACCTATGAAAAAATTTATTCTTACTTTTATTTGTTTATTTGTCTTAGGGGCCGGCTTAAGTTTTATCAAAGCCTCACAAATTATGACCATGATCAATGTCGGCGCAACCATGCAGCCACCTCCAGAAGTTGTTAATACTTTTACGGTAGAACAACAAAATTGGCAGAATCGCCTAAAATCCGTTGGCTCATTAGAAGCTGTCAGAGGTGTAACCTTAACGGCTGATCTCTCAGGCCGAATTGAGCAAATACTTTTCAAATCAGGAACTGAGATTGAAAAAGGTGAAATTTTGGTCGTCCAGAATATTGCATCAGAGCAAGCGCAACTCAAGTCTGCAGAAGCTAATGTTGCTCTTGCTAAAAGTGAATTAGCACGTAACAAAGACTTGTTGACTAAAAAATTGATATCCCAAGCCGAGTTTGATGCAACAGAGGCAAGTTACAAATCAGCTCAAGCTGACGCGGAAAATATTCGTGTTCAAATCGATAAAAAATATATTAAAGCGCCCTTTTCAGGTCGCTTAGGCATTCGTCGGGTCAATTTAGGTCAGGATATTAATGAAGGCCAAGCTATCGTCACTTTGCAAAATGCTAATCCGATGCTCGTTAATTTTAATCTACCTCAAAAGAATTTAGCTCAAATCACTCTCGGTTTGTCCGTAGCGGTTACCACTAACTCCCAACCTGACCAACAGTTTACTGGTGTTATTACTGCCATCAATTCTGAAGTCGACCCTATTACTCGCAATTTATTAGTTCAGGCCGAATTAGACAACTCAGAAAGTTTACTAGCACCAGGGATGTTTGTTGAAGTAGCAGTTTTGCTGGATACACAGCAATCCGTGATAGTCGTACCAATCACTGCTATTAATTACGCCACTTATGGAGATTCTGTTTATGTACTTGAGGCAACTGAAGGTGAAGGTAACTTTATTGCTCGTCAGCAGTTTGTACAATTAGGACAATCGCGTGGTGATTTTGTTGTGATCAATAAAGGTTTAACACCCGGACAAGTCGTTGCTTCTTCAGGGCTCTTCAAGTTGCGTAACGGTATCACTATCAATATACGCAATGATGTGACACCGACATACCAACTTGATCCGCAACCGCAAGATAGATAGGCAAAGACAATGAAAGGTATCAAGATTACAGATCTATTTGTTAAGCGCCCTGTTCTTGCCATTGTGATTAATTTAGTGATTATCATTGCTGGCTTACAAGCGATGAATAATTTAAGCATAAGGCAATATCCGCGCAATGATAACGCCGTGGTTACAGTAACAACTGTTTATATTGGTGCTAGTGCTGAGCTAGTAAGAGGCTTTATTACAACACCGCTTGAACGTGCTATAGCAGGTGCTGATGGTATTGATTATATCCAATCTGAAAGTTCGCGAGGCCAATCGGTTATTAGTGTACGCTTGAAATTAAATTATGATCCTATTAAAGCACTTTCAGAAATTACGGCTAAAGTCAATCAGGTTCGTAGCGAGTTACCGCCAGAAGCCGAAATACCGGTTATCAATGTTGAATCAGCTGATAGCACAGTGGCCGCTGCTTACTTGAGTTTTTCTTCAGATATTTTGCGTGATAATCAAATTACGGATTTTATTACACGGGTGGTTCAACCACGGTTATCAGCGATTGCTGGTGTACAAAGAGCAGAAATCTTAGGCGCTCGTAATTATGCCATGCGTATTTGGTTAAAACCCGAATTAATGGCTGCCTATAACATCCCACCCGCTGAAGTTTATCAAGCACTGGCTAGCAATAATTACCTGGCTGCACTTGGTACGACTAAGGGTAATTTTGTGCAAGTCAATTTAGCAGCCAATACAGATATCCGCACGGTCGAAGAATTTAAACAATTAGCTATTCGAAACACGGATGAGGTGATTATACGTTTAGAAGACATTGCCGATGTGGAGCTGGGTTCAGATTCTTATGATTTAGAAGTCGCCTATTCTGGACAAACGGCAATTTTCATGGGCATTTGGCCGCTGCCTAATGCGAATTGGCTAGATGTTATTCGAGATGTTCGTGAAGAAATCGATGCTTTGCAAAACAATTTACCGAGTGGTCTCGAAGCACGCATGGCTTACGATTCTACAGAGTATATTGAAAGCTCTATCATTGAAGTTGTAAAAACATTAATAGAAACCCTTATTATTGTTGTACTGGTGATCTACTTATTTTTAGGTTCTGTTCGTTCGGTATTGATTCCGATTGTAGCCATACCGGTTTCACTGATTGGCGCGGTGTTTTTAATTGATGTTTTTGATTTCAGTTTAAATCTCTTAACACTGTTAGCTATTGTTCTATCGGTGGGCTTGGTGGTCGATGATGCTATTGTGGTGGTGGAAAATGTGGAACGACATATCGCAGAAGGCAAAAGCAATTTTGAAGCTGCTTTACTCGGCGCACGTGAATTGGTAGGTCCCGTAATTGCCATGACAGCGACTTTGGTCGCTGTTTATTTGCCTATTGGTCTCCAAGGTGGATTAACGGGTACCTTGTTTAAAGAATTTGCTTTTACATTAGCAGGGGCAGTCACAATTTCAGGCATCGTTGCTATTACTTTATCACCAATGATGTCAGCACAACTGCTTAAGCCTAGTGATTCCACCCACGGCTTTGCGCATTTTGTGCAAACACGCTTTGATCGCTTAAAAGTCTCTTATCAAAAAGCCCTTGATAGTTCTCTAAAGTCACGTTCTTCTGTTTATATGGTATGGGTTGTTATTAGTTTATTTTGCGTTCCACTTTTTATCCTGTCGCCTAAAGAATTAGCACCGACAGAAGATCAAGGCGTTATTTTTGGGATTGTTGAAGGACCTGCAAATTCCACCATTGACCAAGCCAGCTTATATGCTAAGGAAGCCAACCGTGTCTTTCATGAATTTCCTGAAACCGACTTTACTTTCCAAATTATTTTTCCTTCTGGAGGTTTTGGCGGTATGGTTTTAGAACCTTGGTCTGAACGTGACCGAAGTGTTTTTGAAGTCATGCCAGAAATTCAAGCGGCTTTGCAACGCAATCCTGGTATCAATGTACTGCCTGTCACACCACCTGCACTACCCGGTGGTGGTGACTTCCCTGTAGAGTTTATCTTGGCTTCAACTGATGAACCCGACGTGATCCTAGGTTACGCACAACAATTACAAGTTAAAGCCATGGAAAGTGGCATGTTTGCCTTTCCTCCGATTATTGATACTAAAGTCGATCAGCCACAAGTTCGTGTTGAGCTGGATCGTGACAGAGTAGCCGACCTGGGCTTAAATTTGTCACAAGTTGGCCAAGATATTGGTGTGATGATGAGTGGAAACTATGTCAATCGTTTTAATATTGAGGGAAGAAGTTATCGTGTCATTCCACAAATTAAACGTAGTGAACGCTTAAATGCCGATCAACTCAACGATATTTATGTTACGGGACCTCAAGGACAATTAATACCCCTGAGTCAATTAGCAACATTAGAGCAAGAAACTATTCCACGCTCACTGAACCGTTTTCAACAACTTAATGCGGTAAAAATTAGTGGTGTTGCAACACAAACTCTGGATGCAGCCTTGGGCTTTTTAGAAGAAGAAGCGGCTAAAATCCTTCCTGCTGACTATCTTATTGATTACACTGGAGAGTCTAGGCAATTACGCCGAGAAGGTAATAAATTTTTACCGGCTTTTATTTTGGCTATTGTTCTTATATTTTTGGTTTTAGCCGCTCAGTTTAATAGCTTCCGCGATCCTTTTATCATTCTGATGGGCTCCGTTCCACTCGCCATGTTTGGAGCCATGATATTTACATTTGTGAAAATGCCTAATCCAATGATTCCTTATTGGACAGATAGCTGGAGCACAACGCTCAATATTTATTCACAAGTTGGCTTAGTCACATTGATAGGCTTGGTTGCCAAAAATGGAATTTTAGTCGTCGAGTTTGCCAATAAACTTCAGTCTTTAGGATATACCAAACTCACTGCTATTAAAGCGGCGTCAGCCACTCGTCTACGACCTATTTTAATGACTACAGTTGCCACTGTTGCCGGCCACTTTCCATTAGTTTTGGTTACTGGCCCTGGTGCAGAAGCAAGAAACTCTATTGGGTTAGTATTGGTTGGAGGTATGGCGATTGGCACATTATTTACCTTGTATGTGATTCCTTCGCTTTACATGTTGTTTGCATCGGATTTAAAAGGTACTAGCGATAACCTTGAAGAGCTAGAAAATGATGTAGCTATTGCTTAAATCTTTTGAGGGCAGTTTATGCTGCCCATTTTTAATTCAAAAGTTAAGTGCTATAAATCATGCTATTATCAACAGTATGATCTAACGAGAGAACCCTTTCAAAAGACCTTTCATTTGTTCCTCCATGATTCTTATCGCCAGCGTACGTCGTTCTTCAAATGAGTTGTGTCTTGGAATAAAAGCAAATGATTCAACATATAAATTATCTTCTATTACTAAGGATACGATACCATGTAAGGCTGCCCATATTGCATAAGCTTTTTCCAATGTATTGCCTTTCTTGAGTTTTCCTGATTGTTGTAATTCTTTAATAATATCATTGAGATATTGAAATGACTGCGCGGTTTCTTGATAGAGAGACTCATATTCATCTTTATTCGGTATAGTCATCATAACTCGATAGAGGTTCGGTCTATCCAAAGAAAAATCAAGATATGTTCGCATCATAGAAAAGAAATTTTTTTCTAAACTCTTACTCCTATTAGCTTTATCTAAATGTAACCGCATTTGACGAAAGCCTTCTTCCGCAATAGCTGCTAATAACCCCTCTTTATTTTTGAAATGTCTTGAAGGCGCATTAGCCGAAACATTGAGAGTCTTAGCCACTTCACGCAGTGAAAAATTAGTTTTACCTGCGTTCAAAAAATCAATACCTGTATTAATACAAGCAGTATATAAATTCCCATGATGATAATTTTCTCGATTCATTGTTATCTCCTTCCTGCATACATTTTAATGTACATAAGAATTTGATTCCACAACAATGTTGACTCGGATAACAATAATCAATATCAAGAGTGAGCATATGTTGACATCAAAAACATTAATGTGTACATTGTCAACATAAAAATAACATTACAGGTTTAGAATATCTTTAAAGTAGTATTGACTCATTAGATAGTATCAATAAGGAATTGATTAATATGATATCTTCATATTTTTTTATCAGTGAAGAACAAAATCGTATTCTCGATGCGACAACAGAATATATTTGCAAAAACTCTTTGTTTGATTTTCAGATAGAAGATATCGCAGCAGAAGCTAAACTACCGATAATTTCAGTACAACAGTCTTTTAAATGTAAGGAAGATATTTTAGCGGCTTTATCGATTCGTATTACAAATCGCCTTTACACTGTAATCAATACTATTTTTAAGTTACCTTTGAGCGGTCCAGAACGACTGATAAGTATTTTTCTCATTGATTTATCAAAGGTTTACACCATGCCATTTTCTTTCTATCTGAAAATGCTACTCGTCGATAATTCAATAATCAATAATATCACCCCAGAATGGTTAGATAAAAAAAATCAAGCTGATAGTATCTTAGACAATCTAATTTCTGATACTGTACGCAACAGCACGGATATTCATTTTAGAAAGAAAAATCATGAAAATTGGATTGATGCCTTAACCACCGGAATCTCATGCTTATTTGAAAGATTTGTTCAAACAGCCAGTCAATCTCACATCTACAACAAATCAACATCAATGAAATCCATATCATTAGCTTTATCAACTGATCATAGTTTGGTGAAATTCGCGCATCAAATGATCAATGCGTACCCTTGGCTGCACCCCCTAACAACCAAGGGAATCACTTGCGTATCGATAAAAATTCACGAGCTAGGTTACCGTTGAGAATGGATAGTGTGATTTAAATCAAATTTTTTGAATCATTATTCTAGATGAAATTCTTAAACCTCAAGAAAAATTTTAATACAAAATCGAATATCTTAAGCCACATTAAACCCTTTTTCTTTTAGCCATAACATAGCTTCTTGTTCTGTGCTAACGATTTGAGTATTCACATTCGGTAGTAGCTTGTGTGATATTTTTGCAAGTTCAATTTGAGTATAGAGCGGGCAGACCACCACTTCATAAGCTAAATGGTTTTGAATGCACCATGCATTCGTTTCATCAATAACTTCTCTCATTTCAGGTACTCCTAATTCCCAATGTGTAAGATCAACTAAATTAGCCCATGGAGCATTCAGCAAAGATTTAGCGACGTTCATATAGTTTTCTGCCCACATCACAGTAGTTTCAAGATTTCATGCACCATACCAATGACAAAATAAAACGTTATCTTTTACTTCATTAAAAAAATAACCGTGACATAAGCTTGCTTTTATCTTTTTCATTGTATGGCTCCTATCGAAAAAGAAATTATCTAACCAAGAACAATCACGAGATTTGTTGTTGATAATTGAAGAATATTTGATCATAAATACTTATTTTTCAAATATAGAACGTACATTTTAAACTGGTTTATATCGATCTATAGCGCTCTATGAAAACAATTTAAAAGAAATTAAGGTTGTTGATAGTAAAGTTCTATAGTCAGAAAATAATACAATACGTTTGCTTTAATATCTTATAGCAAG
>JBCCZV010000160.1:0-7115 GCA_039187085.1 Pseudomonadota bacterium | reverse complement strand
CAAAAATTGCGATTAGCTTCAACTTTTCAGAGAGTGATTCGTTTACATATATGAACTCAATAAATACATATTGGATACAGTATCAAGCAGTAAAAGAGGTATTGCTTATGAAACGAATCACTCTCTGAAAAGTTGCAGCTAATCGCAATTTTTGCATGAAGTCTTTGATTTTGGGTGAAAATCTATCAGTGAATAGGTTTCAGAACGCGTAAATACGCAACATCTGGCCAATTTTTCTTGTAACTTCTCACGTGCACGTTTGACTTGAGATTTTATAGTATTTATTGAGCAACCACGTTGTTCAGCAATCATTTTATGCTTTAATTTTTTTATATCTGACAGTATTAAAACTTCACTGTAAGGTTCTGGCAATAAGCGAATCATTGGCTCAACACAGCAAGAAAGTGTTTCAAAAGTCGATACTGATGGAGTTTCTTGGATTAAGTCGGTTGGCAATTCAGTGGTAGTACGAGATGTTCTATAATAATCAATAATACTATTGCGTATCACTCGATATAACCAAGGAACGATTTCTGACGGTAAATCTTTTTGTTTTTGTTGGGCAATCAATTTAGAAAAAGCTTGGCTTAGGATATCTTCAGCATCACTGTAGGAATCAATTCTCGATTGTATAAAGTAAAATAACTTATCACGATGATTAATCCAAACTTGTTCAATAATATCACTTTCATCCATATTTTTATCGGCCAACGTAATGATATATTTTGCCATTATAGCAAATTCTTTAAAGCAATTTTCTATTAAAAATACTATTACTCCTCATTTTTGATGATCAATACGATATATTGAAGGATCGATAAATTCATAAGCTCTTCTTACAATTTTTTTGAATCACTCTTAGTTAATTCATTACCTGCACCAGTAGCCAGCTTGTTTGGTTAGTATATTTCCGCAAACTTATAACCTAAAAGAATAGGTAAAATTATCCAGTTTACAAATACAAGAGGATATAGCATGTCTACAGTCGAGCAACCATTAGATGAGCAAGAGAAATCCAATCCGTCACCTATCGGATTTATTAATACTTTGATCCATACATTAGCTCGGCAAGCCGCAAAACCAAGAGGTTTACTAGGTAAGATTTTTGGCTCTGCCATGAAAAAGATGAATAAAAATGTTATTACCTGGGTTGTAAGACGACTAGACATACATCCTAATGACAAGATTTTAGATATTGGATTTGGACCAGGCGAATCGATTATGCAAATAGCCAATCGTTTAGATAAAGGCTTTGTGATTGGTGTTGATTGCTCAGATACCATGGTGCAGATGGCAACCAAAAAAAATCGGAAAGCTATTGCCGCAGGTAAGGCTGAGTTATATCAAGGGCAAGCCGAAAAGTTATTATTCCCCAATATATTTTTTGATAAAGTTTTATGTATTCACGTCATATATTTTTGGAAAAACCCTGAAATAGAACTAAAAGAAATATTCAGAGTATTAGTGCCTGGAGGTCGATGTGTGTTTTTTATAGGTGATAAAGGAGAAATGGAAGCAGTCAAAATGACTCAAACAGGTATTTATAAACTTTATGATAAAAATGAGATAAAAACGCTATTGCAAAATAATGGCTTCTCAGCCATTAAATTTAAAGCCTCCGATATAAAGAATGGTCCCCTTAAACAGGGTTTATTTGTCACCGCTTATAAGCCTGAATACCCATAAAGTTACACACGAAGGATAACCTTATGAATGCAACAGCTCAATACATACAACCGGCAACGAACTTGAATACAGTTAATCCGTTAGAATTTCCGACAGAATTGCGTCCTAAAATTGCAATAAAAGTTTCAAATCTAAAACGCTCAAAGATTTTTTATCATGCTTTGTTTAATCGAAGAGCGACAATCGACAAAGATAAAACAGCACATTTTCGCCCATATAATCCTAGCGTCGATTTGATTTTACAAGAAGATGCAACTGCTCAAGCTCGTGATGGACATTTTGGCATTCAGTTGAAGTCCACGCAAGATATTGAACGCTACAAAAAACGGATCACTGAAGCTGGGTTTAGTGTCATCACTGAAGAAGCAGAAACAGCCTGTTGTTACTCTGTTTCCAATAAAGCTTGGGTCAATGACCCGGATGGTAATCAGTGGGAAGTTTTTGTGGTTACTGGAGAAAATAGTAGCGACGTTCGCTGTGGTGATTCATGTGCCTGCGAAGCCGGTGGATGCGATTAATGCATAAAAAACAGGAGTGAGATAAGCATGAGTATTTGGGCAAATGCAAAACAAACAAAAAGCATTGATGACAGTGTTGTAAATTTTCCCACCAAAACACGTCTGCACATTGCGGTGAATGTAAAAAATTGTGCGGATTTAATCAATTTTTATAACACGCTTTTTGGTTGTTCTTATCATACTAAACGTGAAGGTTACGTTAAATATGACTTATCAGAACCTCCGCTTAATATATCACTCAATCAAGTTCCTAAAAATGCAAAAAGCAATGGTGTTTTTGGCATACAAGCTAAAAAAATAAAACATTTAGAAAAAATGGAAAAACGTTTATCTGATGCAGGCTTACGTTACAAAGCAAAGTATATTGGAAAAGAATTATGTGAAATTAATATCAATGATCCTGAAGGAAATATTTGGCAACTTTCGATCTTTGAACATTAATTCATGTAATCATTGAAGTACTGATTGCTTAACTAAAAGTACTTAATGTTTTGATAAAAAGCATGAATATAGATTAATAATTCACTAACACAGGAATATAGCAATGAACTTAACAGAAAATGTTACTGATATGCAACAGAAAGAAAATGGGGTTGATGTTGTTGTTGAAGGAAAAGATATAAAAATCGACAAAATGCAAGCGATGGCCAACAAGTGTGGGCCAGATGGAAAAGTGTGTGAGGACGATTGTTGTGATGCCGATTTCGCTGCACGATTAGAAGGTGTGGATGTTGACGGTATTGATGGCAAAGTCACTATGCATGTTCTTGGTGCTATTAATGCTGATGAAGTCGCTAACAATCTTTCACGATGTAATTGTTACGAGCCTTAGAAATAAATTTTAAATAATTTTCGATAAAGATTGATGTCACATGCGTGCTAATCACTTTATCGAAAAAGTATTTGAATGAATATATTTCTTAATATTTCAACCACTGATAATTGATTCAATGTGGAGCCGAGGATAATGGAAAGTACAGTAATAGATAAAGAAAAAGCTGTTAAATCATTGTATGGTGATGCCGCAACCAAACCAGCCGGATTATGCAGCCCTCAATCATATGAAGATGATCTAACCAGTCATATACCATCCGATGCGCTTAAAAGAAACTATGGTTGCGGTAGTCCTTTGTTAAAAGCCGGTGTAAAAGAAGGAGAAACACTTATCGACCTCGGTTCTGGTGTGGGCATTGATTGTTTTGTTGCTGCTAAGATGGTGGGTAAAAAAGGAAAAATTATTGGTATCGATATGACAGATGCCATGCTAGAACAAGCCAATGTGTTTAAAGAGAAAGTGGCGGAATCACTAGATTATGACATTGTTGAGTTTCGCAAAGGTTATATTGAAGATCTCCCTGTAGAGGATAACAGCGTTGACTTGGTCATATCAAACTGTGTACTCAACCTATCTTCTCAAAAAGAGCAAGTTCTTGCTGAAATTTTGCGTGTACTTCGACCTGGTGGACGTATGATTATTTCAGATGTGGTGGTTGATAGACCTGTTGATCAAGAAGATAAGGATGATGAAGAACTTTGGGCAGAGTGTTATACCGGTGCAATTCCTGTTGGAGACTTAGTAAAAACTTACGAAAAAGCCGGATTTCTGGCACTCACACAAATAGAAGAATCTTTTTGGAGGGAAATTCGTGGCTATAATTTTGGTTCTATAACACTATGTGCCTACAAATTACCTCCAGCCACAGGTTGTAATTATGGTGGACATGTCGCCGTGTATATGGGGCCTTACGCGAGTGTGACCGATGAAGATGGTCATGTTTTTAAACGATTTGATGCAGCAGAAGTTTGTGACGATACAGCGAAACGCTTGAGACTTCAGCCTTATGCCGAGAATTTTCAAATTGTTGATATACCAGAGCTCGCGCGGCCGGCTTCATCTTGCGGTACAGGAAGTGCTTGTGGCACATCTAGCGGTTCTGCAGAATCTGGGCAACGAGAAACCCCTTGTTGTAATCCTACTGATACAGCAGCACCTTGCTGTGATAACAACGAGCCCAAAGCCGATGGTAGTCCTTGCTGCGATCCCATGTCGATAGAGCAACCGGCTGACTGTGGTTGTTCACCCGAGCAACTTGCTATTCCTGAACAAAAAACAACTGAACCGGTTGCTACAGCCTGTTGTGATTCAAGCACGTCATGTGGAACAGACTCTTCTTGTGGAACCACAAGCATATCGAATGACAGCGTATCTACAATGTCTAATGGAAGCGATGCTATACAAGAGTGTTGCCCTTGTGAGACTGAAGCACAAGCAACAGGCACGGAATGTTGTGATACGGGTTGTGGGAGTTGTGGTTGTTCATAATTCACTTGTGAAAGCCGATGATTCTTTTCACGGCTTTTTTTACCATGCTTGTATGAATACTTTATGGTTAAATTGAACTCAATAGGATGTACATAATGGAAAATATCGCACAAAAAGAAGTACTGGAACATGAAGCAAATGAAAGTTTTGATATTGATAAGATTCGAAATCTTTTTCCTGTTTTACATCGAACATACAAGAACCATCAAAAATTGGCGTATCTTGACAATGCGGCTTCGAGTCAAATGCCTTTAAGTGTTATTAATCGATTGCATCGCTATCATCAGTATGAGCATTCCAATGTTCATCGAAGTGTCCATACATTAGGTGAGGAAGCAACGCTTGCATACGAATCCACACGAAAAAAAATCGCTCAATTCATTAACGCCAAAAGCGATAAAGAAATCATTTTTACACGAGGCACAACCGACTCTATTAATCTTGTTATGCAAAGCTATGGCAAACCTAATGTAAAACAGGGCGATGAAATTTTAATATCAATGCTTGAACACCATTCAAACATTGTTCCTTGGCAAATGTTGTGTGAACAAAATGGATGTCAATTACGAGTAATACCTATTGATAATAATGGTGAAATAAAGATTGACAAAGCTTTACGCCTTATAACGCAACGAACCAAAATCGTCGCTTTAACACAAATATCCAATGCTATAGGAACAATTAACCCATTAGAACGCATTATATCAAGAGCTAAAAAAGTTGGAGCAGTTACAGTTATCGATGGTGCTCAAGCTATTGCTCATACGCCTGTGAATGTTCAACAAATTGATTGTGATTTTTATGCATTTTCTGGACATAAAATGTACGGACCTACGGGTATTGGTATTCTCTATAGCAAAGCAGAAAACTATGAGAAAATGATACCGTATCTTGGTGGTGGTGATATGATTTTACACGTTTCTTTTGATGAAACTATTTATAATGATCCTCCTCATAAATTTGAAGCAGGAACACCTCCTATAGCTGCAGCGATAGGTTTAGGTGAAGCGGTTGATTTTATTAAAAACATTGGATTTTCTTATATTGCTCAGCATGAAAAACAATTAATTGAATATGCACATGAAAAAATGTTAGCAATTAATGATATAAAACTTATTGGCACAAAAAATCTCAACAACAAATCAAGCGTTGTGTCTTTTGTATTCGATGATATTCATGCTCATGATGTTGGCAGCCTATTAAATAGTTTTGGTGTTGCCATACGAGCGGGGCATCACTGCGCACAACCCGTCATGGAATATTATAATGTAGCGGCCACTTCAAGAGCTTCTTTCGCTTTATATAATACACCGCAAGAAATTGATATGTTAACTGATGCTGTCAAAGAAATGAAAAATATTTTATCATGATAGGTTGTCATGAGCATTTTTACAAAGAACCTTTTAAATACATTATTTTTATCGAGCTATTATTTTATAGAGGTTCTTTGTTTTTTTAATTCATGATTAAATTACAGGAGTGAAACATGTCAAATGCTTTAATTTTATATCAAGGTGATATTCTCAAATTTGGGCGGAATCCTAACAATTATGGTGAAATTAATCATCCTACAATTATGTTGCGTGGAGATAGTCCAATATGCGGCGATCATCTAACCTTATATCTAAGTGTTCAAGACAATACACTAACCGATGTGAAATTCTCTACGGAAGCTTGTTGTGCCGTTTGTAAAGCCGCTTCGTCTATGATGACCGATGCGATTAAGGGTAAAAGTTTAGCTTATGTAGAACGATTAGCTAGTGTTTTTCTAAAATCGTTACAAGGAGAAACACCTTTTCTAATTGAAAAAACTTTATTAGGTGATTTAACCCTATTCCTAAAACTCAGAGAAATTCCTTCTCGCATTGATTGTGCCGCTTTATCTTGGACAACATTAACCAGAGCTCTTGATGAACTAAAAAAGAGCTCGCAAGATTATTCAAATCAAGCAAGCGCTATCTGATTGAAATAAATCATAAAAAAATGCGAGGAAAGATATGATACAACAGGACTTGCCAATTGCAATTATAGGATCAGGCCCCATTGGGCTGGCAGCAGCAGCACATCTTTATCAATTAAATATTCCATTTTTGGTATTTGAAAAAGGCGAACAAGTCGGTTCAAATATTTTGGCCTGGTCTCATGTTACATTCTTCTCATCCTGGACTCTTAATATGGATAAGGTGTGTATCGAGCTTTTAGAAAATAGTGGATGGACAACACCACAGGATGATATCTTCCCTACAGGTCATGAATTCCTTGCTCAATACTTGGTTCCATTGTTTCAATTACCTGAAATCAATAATCATATCCACCTCAACCATAAGGTTAAAAGCGTTAGCCGTTATCATACCAACAAATCCAGTAATAAACGCGACCAACCTTTTGAATTATGTATAATCAATGATAAAAAACAAACTCAGTATATTTACGCAAAAGGTGTGATTGATGCCTCAGGCACATGGCAAAATATGAATCCTATTGGCGGCTCGGGTTATTACCTAAAAGAAGAAAAAACTAATGAACATATCACCTACGGTATCCCTGATATTTTAGGGGAAAACAAACAAGATTACTGGGGAATGATT
>JBCCZV010000159.1:0-7121 GCA_039187085.1 Pseudomonadota bacterium | reverse complement strand
GTTAGTTTACCCAATAAAATTCTGAATGAAACACGTTGATGGCTCTTTAGGTCTAGCCTACGAAAGTGCTCTCGAAAAGAATAAGCAAAGGCAAACTACTTCATATCGTGAATATTTCAGATTTGTGAATAGCTTTACTTAACCTTCATGTGAACAACATGGAAACATACCTACCAAGCCCGTTTATCTGAACAGGATATAATTTATGATTAAATTTAAGATTAATGGCACTCCTATAGAAACCGATGCAGACCCAGATATGTTGCTACTCATTTATCTTCGAGAAGAAGCTGGTCTAACCGGCACTAAATATGGGTGTGGAGCTGCCATGTGCGGTGCTTGTATGGTTCATATGGATGGAAATGCTATGTTTTCCTGTCAACTACGCCTTTCCAATGTAGCAGGAAAAGACATCAAAACCATCGAAGGCTTAGGTCAAAAGGAATTACACCCTCTGCAAAAAGCATGGATCGACGAGCAAGTTCCACAATGCGGTTATTGTCAATCGGGTCAAATTATGCGTGCAGCAGCTTTATTACAAATGAACCCATCACCATCAGAAACTGAAATCCGCGACTGGATGAGCACCAATTTATGCCGTTGTAGTACTTACAACCGTATCGTTAAAGCTGTACAGCGTGCGGCTAAGGAGATGTCCTAATGAATGATTCTATGATCATATCAAGACGCTTTTTATTAAAAGCCGGGACAGCGGCCGCATTGTTGTTAGAAACCGGCGGCATACGAATGTTAGCCTACGCTAAAGAGAAAGACTCCGAAGTATTTACAGGCTGGGTAGAGGTTACACCCGATAATAAAGTCCATATACTATTTCCATTAACGGAAATGGGACAAGGTAGTGAAACGGCCTTACCCCAAATTCTTGCTGATGAGCTTGACGCCGATTGGGAACAAGTCTCCATAAAGCAACTTAATGAAGATGATAGACGTTATGGAAACCCAGCCTTTGGTAATGTGCTATATACCGCAGGCAGCTCTGGCGTTTATGCGTATTTTAAGGTCCTACGGGAAGCTGGTGCGCACCTTAGAGATATGTTGCGACAACGCGCAGCTACAGAATGGGGCGTTGACTTTAGTGCTGTTAAGACAGATAAAAACTGGGTAATTCACAGTTCATCAGGCCGTAAAATGACTTACGGCGACATAATAGCTCTACCCAACTTCGCTCAAACTCAGTTGGCACAAGCTCCTGCACTCAAATCAAGCGACCAATATACTTTGGTTGGAAAAAGTATTCCTCGTCGCGATATTCCTTTAAAATCTACGGGCAAGGCAAAATTCGCCATCGATGTCCGTGTGCCAGGTATGCTTTATGCCACAGTGATACGTAGCCCAGTGGAAGGTGAAAAAATCAAATCCATCAACGATAAAGCCACTCTCGCAACCAAAGGTGTTTTAGATGTTATCCGCTTGCCAGATGGTGTTGCTGTTATTGCCGAAAACATGCATGCCTCTTTTGTCGGAAGAGCCAAGCTCGAAGTATCGTGGACAGAAAATTCAGCTTTTAGAAAGTTTAGTAGTGCCTCCACTTTGGAAGAATATAAAAAAATTGCTCGAAGCTCATCTCCTGGTAGTGAGTGGCGTGCAGTTGGTAACTCCAATGCAGTGCTCGATAAAGCTGATAACTTAGTTGATGCACTATACACCTCTGATTATGCTTACCATGCTCAATTAGAACCCATGGCAGCGGTTGTTAGTGTTGATAAAGATGGTAAAGGGGCAGAGATTTGGGCAGGCACACAAACACAAAGTTGGACAACACGTACAGCAACAGAATTACTAAAAACCACTCAAGATCGTATTAAGTTAAATATGATGACGATGGGTGGAGGCTTTGGCAGACGTACAGAGTTGATGCAGAACTATGTGCGTGATGCTTTGCTTTGTTCAAAAAAGATGAACAAACCCGTGAAAGTGGTTTGGATCCGGGAAGATGATCTAAAGTTTGGTTCTTTCAGGCCAGCCGCTGCCCAGTATTTACGCGCTAATGTGACTAAAAAAGGGAAGCTAGATGGCTTTCATCATAGAGTAGCTACGCCATCTGTGATCGAATATTTTAATCCTATTCGTTGGGAACAAGTTAAACCTAAAGATATCATTTCCATGCGCGGTGCTGAAAATCAATTCTATAAAATGGATAATTTTTTGGCCGAACATGTTATCACTGAGCGGCATGCACGAATTCTCCCTTGGCGTGGCATTGGGGCTGCTTATACCAGTTTTGCCGCAGAAGCTTTTATGGATGAAGTGGCCAGTAAAGCCGGGAAAAACCCTTTTGATTTTCGCAAATCTTTGATGAGTGAAAACCCTCGTGGTGCAGCTTTGATGGATAAGGTTTCTGCAATGGCCTCGGCAGTGCCTATGCCCAAAGGGCGTGGACGAGGACTGGCCTTTGCAGGTTACGGTAACACGCAATCTGCGGGTATCGTAGAAATATCACTGGACTCTTCATCCGGCATGATTCAAGTACATCACGTTTGGATAGCTGTTGATGCTGGACAAATCATTTCACCAGATAACGCGCACAATCAAATTGAAGGCGGTGTTTTGTGGGGTGTTAGTGCTTCTTTGTACGAACGAATTTCTATTACTAATGGCCAAGTAGATCAATCAAACTTCTACGACTACAATATATTACGACACAATATGGCCCCTAAAATTGATGTGTATCTTGCTGAGAATAATGAAAAACCCACTCAAATAGGTGAAGCAGGAAACCCTATGGTGGCACCTGCTATTGCGAATGCTTTTTTTGCAATAACTGGACGTCGTATTCGTCACATGCCCTTCACAACCGATAAGGTTCTTGAGGCAATGAGCTAGTATGCCAATGACTGATTCAGAATTTATGAGTCCTGTACTGAATCATTCACTTTCTACAAATCTACTGATATTTATCTTTAAAAACACTTTATCGCTGAATGTTCGTAAAGATTGCTCCTCATGAGAAATCTTATATTATATCAAAGCAATGATTACTTTATATTAATTCATTGGCCGGAAAGTAACACGTTTAAAGCCTGCATCAACTGGAAAAAATTTAACGAATAGATGATTGCCCTGACGAAAAAAGGAAGTTTCCGTAGCATTACGAAGTGCATTCATTGTGTTCACACTTCTACCACGACTTGTGACCGTTAAGCTGTTACCAATCCCACGAAATTGCACGATTGCAGAACCTGTATTAGGACCTCTTCTTATCACAAAAGCTACATCAAATCCTGCCGCAACCGATTGTATGCCATCAGGAAAATTGACACGGTATTCACCATCATTAACTTTAACCAGTGCGTTGGTGCCTGAAAATTGGCCAACACCCGGTTTATCAGAAGCCACATCACCATCCGGTGTCGTGACTCGGAATGTGGTGTTCGAACCAGAGGCATTAATCATGCGCATAAGCGCATAGTGATCTGCAGATACACGCGCATTGTGCCAGCCTGGGGGTAAAAAATCATCGCTATCATAGTAATAAGGATGATCAGGAATAATCGTATAACCTGGCCCGCCCCCCACATGACTCGTTAACGTGCCATCTTCATCATAAATGACAGAAGGAGCACCCTTGCTAATAGGAACGAAAAAAGAGCCCCCACTTCGATTGGAAAAACTCATGTGATCAGCCGACCCATCATCTTCATACGAAGAATTACGCATCACAAAATGAGTATTTCTTGATGCGATAGTATGCGTGCGTAACATGTGTGCATTTTCTAAAGAAAAACCGGCAAAATGTGAGCCATCTAGGATATTAGGACCATCGTAAAAGCTGTGGCCAGTCACAATTTGATTGGGATCACTATTACCACGACTGTGTCCAACATAAAGCGCATTGGTAATGCGTTGAGTGAAAGTGATAAAAGTACTGTTAAAGTTATCAGCAAACCTATTATTAACAAAATTTCCTACATCACCACGGTGATAAACTGCAACTTGTGTTTTGTAACCAGTAAAATGAGAAAATTGCGGCTCAACAGTCGGGTTATAGCGATCACCATCAAAATTTGATTTCAGTTGTGCACCAACAGGCACCTCAATATCACTGGATCTTTCAACCGTAAAACCTATTGGAGAGGAATGAGCTGTGTTGCGAAAGAATTCTTTTAGATTTACTTTCTCTGGAACCACATTGTCATACTGAGGATCATTAGCGGCTTCTCCAATAGGAAAGCTAGGAAATAAAAACCAAAAACCTGTACCTTCAGATCCTGCCGAAACATTACCACGCCACGTATTATCTGGATTCGTCATCCAGTAAGCAGCTGAACTTAAAAAACGCAAAGGATTTTGAGCAACATGATCATGCGTATCTACAATAAAAGGATCATTAAGATCAGGGGCATTATCGCCTACAAGCTCACTACGTCCAACTTTATGAATACCAAAAGCAATGTTTGCAATGAAACGATTTCCTGTTTCTACAGCATCTTCCATGAAAAAACCGTGGCCATGAATATCATGTAGCACCACATTTTCAATCAATAAATTGTGCGTACCATGGATAGTGACTCCTCTATTATTTGAATTGGTTATAGAAACACCTCGTAAAACATCGCCGGAACGGTCACCTGCGATATGCCAATGCATCGGATAACGTCCCAACCGTCCGCTTTGACCCATACCATGCAATTGCACACTATCTAAAATGACTCGCCCAGCGGTATCCATGACCATAACATGGCCGCCCACGCCTTGGCTTAAACCGACATTAAAGCGCGCACGGTCACCAAACTCATCATCGGTATCTTGAGTAGCAACACCTTGAATTTTGATATTACGATTTAAAACCGCCACTTCTGCACGCATATCAATCGTGCGCGTGTTATTACCACTACCATAGGTTTCTCTACGTCCGTAATGACGGTGTGATAAAGGCGAATCTAGAGTAATTTTAGAGTTGGTGTTTCCTAAATCTTCAATCGCTGTAATCGTTCTTATTTCCTGTTCTGCGTAATTGTATGAAGAGCTGGCAATAACAATTTGATCACCAACTTCCCAATTTAATTCTCCATCTGATTCTACAGAATAGTCACCATCAAAATTACGCTCCATCAAATTCCTTACAAAAATAGCATCAGAGCCTGCTTCAGCCGTTGATGATAAACGGGTAAAAGTTAACTTATTTTTTCCAAAAAATTGCAAACTACCACCACCCGCAACCATTAAAAATCCATTGTTATCAGTAATGGGCATCATACCCATAGCCGTTTCGATTTCCCAATCCGCGAGTGGATCAACACCTATCAAGTTCAGTGTAAAGTTAGCTGTTTGATAAGGTCTATCTTCTCTACCGATTCTAAATATACCGTTGGAATTTATATGTATCCAATCAGTTGTCATTGAAGGTTCTGCACCTGCAATTTCGCGAATTTCTAATGTTCCTTGTACGACAACACCTTTAGCTTTAACTTGGCCCGTAGTGATAAAAACATTTCGACCCTGTGGAATTATTGCGCGTTTTTCTGGATTAGGGTAACCATTGCTCCATGTAGTAACGGCCCCCCAGGGACCATCAACTACTGCGGTGGTGACTTCAGAATTGGTATTTAAAATCGTAGTATTCGTTTCTAATGAAAGATTACTTTGGCCTTCTATATCACTATTTTCTAATAGATTATTTGCACCTGATACGCCATCTTCGCTATCTTTACAGGCACTTAACATAGCTACTGAAAACAACATAATGAAAACTACTTTTACTCCATAATGATTCATAAAAGCGAGGCTCCAAGGTGGGTGAAAATGAAAAATTCTGCGCTATTGAATGGCAAATTATCACATCACCCTCAATCAATATGAACATTAGTTCTCATTTTAATAACACATATTTGTGCGGTATTTTTGATAATTTTGAATAGGTTATAGTTTGCACAGAGAATGAATAGATTGTTTAAATATTGATTTAGCTTGGTGAGATTTAAAATTTAATCCTTTTATTTTGGAAAATATTTTGAATATAGCTCTTGATTTCAGAGACTAATGTAGAATTTATATTTTTTAATTATGCCAATCACAGAAAAACTAAGTCTGTGTCACGATATTTTTTTAATTCTTATCACATATTGTAGTTTTTATTTCTTAATAGCTAACGAAAGCCAAATATTTCACATTTTATTGTTTACAGCTTGTTATGATACTTGAACATAATGTAAACCATTTTTTTAATCACGGCTTATAAAAAGCTCATTGATTATTTTAGAGTACTAATAAGTTTATGCCATTTAAAATATCGCTTAAAACATTGCTAACTTTCTTCTACGCTATATGCTTATCAAAAGCTATTTTCGCTGAAAGTAACATCCCAAAAGATAGTTTCGTCCTAATTGAAACTCAGTTAATTCGTGGTAATTCGATAGGTAATGGTGTCATTATTTCAAAACAAGGGCATGTTATTACAGCAAATCACATCATAGCCAATCAACGTAAAATAAAAATTTTTCATCAAGGAAAAATCTATTTCGCAAAAGTTGTCTATCAGTCAAGTAACAAAGATTTGGCTTTACTCAAAATAGACAGCAAACGTGCATTTACTGCAGCTTCAATTGCGCCTGTACCCAATAATAACAGTGAAGTATACATCTCTAGATTATCAACTAATCTCTCCAAGCCTAAAATACAAACACATTCGAGCCAGATAAAGATAAAAAACCTACGTTTATATACCAACGACAGCACGGAAAAAAATATTTATCCTATTGTCTATCAGGGATTTGTAGTTAATCGGCAAGTTAAACGTGGTGACTCGGGAGGAGGTATTTATAACGTTAATGGAGAATTGGTCGGTATTAATATCACCACTGTACCCAAGAACCATGAAAAAAAAATGTCCATGGCATTAGCAGCTGAACTTATTTTACCGATTCTCGAATTAGAAACTCAGGGTGCATTCAAAACAAAAACTCAGAAAGTTCAATGGGTACTCGACAGTTTAGTAACAATTTTTCACGACGAAAGAATAGAAAAATCTCAGCTGATAAAAATTCGCGACACTATTAAAACCGATATACTTGATAAAAATAGTCATTTATCTTTTCAAGAGTTATCTGAACTCACATGGTCTTCCTTCAGAAAAAGAGTAAAACAAACTATTCATAAAAGTT
>JBCCZV010000158.1:0-7298 GCA_039187085.1 Pseudomonadota bacterium | reverse complement strand
TTAGGTTAGGATGCAAGCATTAATTAGATATAAGCCTAAGCCGATTAAGATCCCCGTTCTTTTGTTTAAGGCTATAAATACCTTAGAAGAATATGCAGGAGTAGACGATAGATTCGATCATTAGAAAGGGCTGTGTAAAAATGGTTTTAGATGTATAAACATTGATGTAGATCATAATACAATAATTAAATTACCTGTCATTTCTCAGGTTTTGTTAGCACTGGAGAACTTAATTGGTTTAAAAAGTTAATTGTTTAAAGTTTTTCTGATTTGACTATTATATCTATATTTATTACTTTCTAATTATCGATACGAACTCGTGCAAAACGAACATTTGACAAAAAAACTCCAGTGAAATATAATTGTTTAAACATAAAATACAAGTAAAAAAAGAAGCTAATTTGAGGAAATAATGTCATGTTTGAAAATCTAACTGAATCATTTAGCAGGTTAATAAGCCAATATAGAGAGCTTCAACAACAATCGTACTTTTATCGTGTTACTGATATTCAGCCGGATATTAAGCGCAATCATACGTTAATTGTTATCCAACTTGTAGGTAAGAGTGTGCGTATGAAATTACCTGCTTGTGAAGTAGCTGGCGATGAAGCAATGTTACGTGGGTTTTCGCCTTTGGATATTCGTACAATTACGTTTTATGCGACTAAGGATAAACTGGCGGTAGAACAGCCACAGCGGATGCCTAAATATCGTATTGTGACCTCATTAGAAGATTACCATCAAACGAAAAAATTGCAGTTGGCATTGCTTGATCAACTTGACAAACCATTGCCTGCGATGACGATAAAAGCGATTAAAGAGTCAACTGAGACGATACAGGCAATGTGTCCAGAAGATGTCAATAGCATTAATGATTTATACTACTTATCGCAGGATGATATTGTTGATATACGTGTTTCTGAGGGGCAAATTTTGACAACACGGCGAGATGGTCATACAGAGGTGATGGATGTTGCTGAAACACCGGATTTTAATGCGATTCAATCGGTGCGTCTGAGTTATATGCTCGGTTACGTACAAGCTGAAAATCTTGTCAAAGCGGCACATTTTAATCAACCGCGCTATGCAATTTTAAGTGACAATATTTCAACCTTATATGTGAAAGATATGGTGACTGATCAAGTGTTAGTTAAACATCCGCAAGAAGTGTTATCATCCGATTACAATGGCTACTCCAAATCGGATATTGCTAAGATCGGTTATATTTGTGGTCAACTAGCCAGTGTTCGTCCGGATTGAATCCTATAACTAATATTGTTAATTTAATGCGTGTACTTTGTTTCTAAGACGAATGAACCATTTTCCTATCCATTAAAAAATTGAAATAATAGCCTGTATCATCACACCAAGCACACGATCTAAAGTTGGTGTGACTAATCGATCAAACTTAGGATTGTGTGCAAATAGATAATAGGTGCCACCTGAGATAAATAGTTGTCTGAAGATGGGTAAAGGGTAGGTATCAAAATTGATCAGCACAAAATCGCCATCTTTGGGTGTTTTCTTTTCATCACAAATCAATAATGTGCCTTGAGGAAAGCGTGGTGACATGGCTTCAGTGTCCAGTTTAACAGCAAAGAGATGTTGGCTTGATGAAGCGACATTGCATTCAATTGACTCGATTGATTTTCTTTCAGGGTTATTAAGTTGTTCTAATGGATAGACAGGCACGGCAGTTTTGGGCGGAATGATTTGAGAGTGTTGGAATTTTTCGGCATTAATCATATCGCCTTCACCCGTGCGCAGCCAGTCTTCGCGAACATTCAGTTTATCAGCGAGTCGCGCAAGTTTCTTAGTAGGCGGGCAAGTTTCACCACTTAACCATTTGCCGGCACCGCGATGTGTTAAGCCCATTAATTCTGCAAGTTGCTGAATACGGCCGCGCTGCTTGGGTAAGAAGCCAGCTTTATCTAAGGCAGTATTTAATCGTTCGGTAAAGCCGGCTATTTTCATATTTTGTCCTGATGGTTAAGCGCTTATTCACATCATGGTCTAGGCATAAAATTCTAGTCAGCGTGAATATAACACAAATAATTCCTAAAATACTATTTAAATATTCATATTTTGTAATTTTTAAATTTCTATTAGGATAAATTTTAGAACTTTTTTAAATGAATTACTCGTGTTGCTATGGTTTTTCATTGTTTTTTTTCAAACATGAAATTAGAATTATTTATGGTATGATTGCAAATCATGACAAGTGGTAGTGACCATTTGTTATCAACAGAGAAACACCACAGATCGTATCTGAATAACCCAGGTGCTGCTTTGTTAGATAAGAGAAGAACCATTGATTTGGTGAATTAAATTTTGGAAAAGAAGGAGTAAATAGATGAGTTACTATATTGTTGGTGATAAATATCAGGCATTTAAGGCTCACAAGCGGGTTATCACTTATTCGGATTTTCAGGCATTACTGAATAGTTCGGATGTGGATCCTGTCGCTATTAAAAACACTTTAGTTGGTCAAGGTGTAAATGACTCTGAAAGAGAACAATTATTCATGCTGATGCAACATAAGAATGACTCACCTGCTAGTGCCGTTGCTCTAAAAAGAGCGGATCGTCGTTTGACGCATAAGCATAAAAACGAGAATATTTTAATTACATGTCCTGAGAAGTTAGATGATCAAACTTACCTTAGCCATCTTGCCATTGATGATGATAGTGCACAACTGTCTGATCATGTGACAGGGCAGCATATTCAAGGCATGGTGCTAATTGAAGCGGCGCGACAAATGACATTAGCAGTAACTGAACAATACTTTATTGAGGAAAATGAAGGTATTGGTTTTGCCACGGATAGCTTGGAAACAACATTTCATCGCTACACGTTTCCGTGTGATGTGCAGATGTACTATACCGTTCTTTCACATCGTCAAGGATTCCATAAAAATGCGAAATATAAAGTAAAAATTACTTTTGTACAAAACGATTTTGTCTGCGCAGAGATGATTTATGGGTTTTCAACCTATCAGCAGAAATTTATACAGGGACAGGAGCGAAAACAGGCGGAAGAGGTATTAAGTATACAACCTATTTCCAATTCCAATTTAAAGAAGACAGCTTGAGGTAAGTTAACATGAAAGATAAAAGAGTTTATGGTTTTTTTGATGTGGATGGCACATTGGTTCAATTTAAAACGATGTTGCGTTTTATGTGGTTTTATCAAATTTATTTGACACGGTCTTATTCCTGGCTTGGTCAATTGCGTTATGGACTATTTCGTTTACATCTTAAATTTCTAGAAAAAATTGGAAAAAATCGATCTTATTTAAATTATTGTTATTATCGATATTTTAAACGACATCGTCTTAAGACAGTTGAACATGTAGCAACTGTTTGGTTTCGATGGGAATTAAGAAATCGTAACACTGTTTTCCACCATCATGTTGTTAAAGAATTACAACGATTGCAGCAACAAAAAGTTAAGGTTGTTTTAGTTTCTGGTTCTTTTACGTCTTGTTTAAAAGGCGTAGCAAAGTATCTAGGTGTGGATACAATTTTAGCGAGTCGTTTGGAGACAGAAGAAGGAGGTATTTTAACGGGTAAATTATTACCACCGCAAACTATCGGTGCTGGAAAAGTGAGAGCAATTCATGATTTTCTATGTCAGGAAAGTGAGTCGGTTGATTTGTCTGATTCATTTGCTTACGGCGATCATATCAGTGATTTGCCCATGCTAGAACTTGTTGGGCATCCTATTGTGGTACGAGGCGATCATCAGTTAGAACAGCAAGCGTTATCACGCCAATGGGCAATGATTTAATAATAACTTAGATGAAAAGGAGTAGTTTATGAAAGATGACATTAGAGCGATTGTGAATACCTCTGTTTTAGCGATATATGAAACCTTGCCTGAGGCACCACCTTTAACATTGTCAAATGATTTAGAATTATTTGGTAAACAGGGTATTTTTGATTCACTGGCTTTAGTAACGCTTATTGTAGAGATTGAGGAAAAATTGCAGACAAAACTAAGTATAGATTTGCTATTGGCCAATGAAAAAGCTTTCTCACAACAGCATAGCCCATTTAGTTCAATTGAGCGTTTAGTTGACTATATTTTTGCAAACGTGGATCAGGAGAAAGACAGTGGAAAATAAATCGATTACCTTGATTAGTGGGACAAGAAAAGGGATTGGTAAGGCACTGGCTCAGCATTATCTAAAGCAGGGGCATAGGGTTATTGGTTGCAGTCGTCGAGCAGCAGATTGGTCACATCCGAACTATTGTCATTATGAAGGAGATATTGCCGATGAGTCATTTGTTAAAACACTCCTCTTTGAGTTAAGAAAAAAACACCATCGTCTTGATTATTTAATTAATAATGCGGGTATTGCTTCAATGAACCATTGTTTACTAACCCCCACACGTTTAGTGGAACGTATGATGCAAACAAATTTCTTGGGTACATTTTTATTATGTCGCGAGGCAGCCAAGCTTATGGCAAAACATCAGTTTGGACGCATTGTTAATTTTACAACAGTTGCTGTACCACTGCATTTAGAGGGTGAAGCTGTTTATGCCGCTACAAAAGCGGCTGTTATGAGTTTGTCCCAGGTATTAGCTAAAGAATTGGGAGGATATGGTATTACCGTTAATGCGGTTGGTCCGACACCAGTGAAGACAGATTTAATTCGTGCGGTTCCCGAAGAAAAAATTGACAAGCTATTGAATCAGCAGGCGATTAAACGATTTGGAAAACTATCCGACATTAGTAATGTGATTGATTTTTTTCTTAAAAAAGAGAGTGCTTTTATTACTGGACAAACAATTTTCTTAGGAGGTGTTGTATGAGTATTGATTATTTGTTGAAAAAGTTTGAGGAAAATTCTCGCCAAGAAGCAATTATTTGGCAAGATAAACCTTATCATTATGATTGGTTGTTACAGGAAACAAATCGATGGATGAAAGAGATCGCCTGTCATATTCAGCCCAATGCTGTGGTAGATTTGAGTGCTGATTTTTCACCACGAGCTGTGGCGATATTATTAGCCCTGATCGCACATCGTTGCATCATTGTCCCGATGACTTCCTCTGTTGAGAGTAAAAAAGCGGATTTTCAGGCTACTGCACAGGTTGAATACACCATTCGTGTGGATGAGCATGACCAGGTTGATATTCATACACATTCACGGGTTATTAATCATCCTATGCTTTGTCAGCTTAAATCCAAGCAAAATCCTGGGTTGATTTTATTTTCTTCTGGCTCAACAGGGAAAAATAAAGCAGCGGTTCATGATTTTTCGTTGTTGTTGAAAAAATTTGAGAAACCACGCCATTCAAAGCGCATTATCACTTTTTTATTATTTGATCACATTGGTGGGATTAATACCTTATTATACACACTATATAATGCAGGCTGTGTGATTGCGATTCAACGACGCGCGCCTCATGATGTGTGTCAAGTGATTGAGAAATATAACGCACAGATATTGCCGACATCGCCGACTTTTTTAAACTTACTTTTAGTGAGTGGCGCTTATAAGGAATATAATTTGAGTAGCTTAGAGCTGGTTACCTATGGTACTGAAGTGATGCCCGAATCTACTTTAAAGCAGTTCCATACTCTTTTCCCTCATATTCGATTACAGCAGACGTATGGACTGTCTGAAATTGGTATTCTTCGTTCTAAATCAAAATCATCTGATTCTTTGTACATGCGTGTTGGTGGAGAAGGGTTTGAAACCCGTATTGTGGATGGCATGTTAGAAGTAAAAGCTGCTTCAGCAATGTTAGGTTACTTAAATGCAGAAAGTCCTTTTACTGAGGATGGTTGGTTTAAAACGGGTGATGCTGTTGAGGTCGAAGGGGAATACATCAAGACACTTGGTCGGCGTTCAGAGATGATAAATGTTGGTGGTGAGAAAGTGTATCCTATTCAAGTTGAAAGTGTGTTGCAGTCGATGACAGGTGTAAGTGATGTGGCTGTTTGTGGTGAACCTCATCCGCTGACAGGGCAGATTGTTAAGGCAGTCATTCATTTTCATACAGACCATCAGGAAAATGTCGGTGATTTTCGCAAACGGATGCGACAATTCTGTCAGGGTAAGCTTTTAAATTATCAGATTCCACAAAAAGTAGTGGTTTTGGATCATGCATTGCATGGTGATCGGTTTAAGAAAATTCGTCGTTTTGCGTCATAAAGGAGAAAACTAAAATGAGTAAAAAAGCATTTGAAGAAGCCTTAGCATCGTTATTAGAAGTGTCTGTTGATGAGCTTGCAGCACCTGGTGCACTTGGTAATAATCCTTTGTGGGATTCGTTATCTATCGTGTCAGCATTAGCGTTAATAGAACAATACTATTATATTGTGTTATCTGGAGAGGCATTAGGAACTTGCCAATCGCTTGATGAGATATATGCGCTAATTGACAAGCATGGTACTTCTCAAGAGGCACTATCATCATGACAACATGTATTCCAAATGTTCGTTTATCGGCTCTTGCTGCGGCACTGCCACATCGACTGTTTGAGTTAAGCACGTTATCCGAACAGTTTGGTGAAAAAGAAGTCAATCGCATTATGGCAAGCACAGGTATTCGTACAGTAAGAGTGGCTAGCTCAAATGAGCGATGTTCAGACTTATGTTATGTAGCTGCTAAGCAAATAATGCGGGAAACTGATTTAGCGCCTCAGGATTGTGATGCTATTATTTTTGTTTCACAAACACCGGATCAAATGTTGCCTGCTAGGGTGCAACTAAAAATAGGGGTGAAATCCGCCACGTAAATTTAAAAATCAGAATATGCTTGCCAGTTCCATAATTACCAAGTACTCTTAAACTTAGCATAAGAGTGATCGAAGTCAAGATACATTGGAGAAGTAATATGACCACAAGTTTAGATTGGTATGCGCTATGTGCTGTTATTTTATTTTATAAGATGTTTCTCACTTCCCTGTATCAAGCATATTTTCGTTTTAAATATATGCGGTTTAAAAATACGGAGGATGCTCATCTTTTAGGTAAACTAGCTTATCAAGATGAACATCCACAAGTCCAAAGGGCTGCTCAAGTATGGCATAATGATTGGGTGTAATTAAATAAGCGGGTGAATTGTTACATTTAGATTAGTCTTTTGAACCATTCTTAGGGTCCCGTTGCATAGTGCGACACGAAGTTGCTTAATTGACAGTTTTGACAGTTTAAAGACTGGGTAAAACCTGCTGTTCCGAGAGCAGTTTCCTACCTGGACATGCGATACTGGTAACGGTGTGGTGTGAAGTTCTACGGTGTGGTGTGAAGCTCTGGGGACAATGTAGCCGCGGGTAACC
>JBCCZV010000157.1:0-7309 GCA_039187085.1 Pseudomonadota bacterium | reverse complement strand
TCCCGTGGGATGTCTGGCGTGAGTTGCAAAAGAAAGTGCTCAGTAAGCTGCGCCGCCTCCACGCGTCGCGGGAGAAAATCCTTCGCCCGACAGAGACGATACACGGTGCCGTTGCTGTGCCTGAATTGGCTGTGGGCTAATTGCGCGGCGGGGCTGTGAAAAATCTGCCGCCGCAGCCGCTGACGACGTTGAGCACTGAGTTTCAGATGTTTAAACGGGAAACGGGTATCCATCATCGCACCTTCCTGGTTATGATTTTTTTGATGTATGCGCTGAGCAGCGCGATGTTTAAACTAGGAATATCACGCTGTAGGGATTCTCACAATAGGATAAAAGTAGTGAATTGCGATCGTGGTTTATGTCTTCCGATACTTAGCAAATACGCTAAATTCCCATCGTCTTAAGGCCAAAACCATACTGCAACCAAAACGTTTTTCTAGAGGTAATTCGCTGTCATTTTGAACTTGCTCATTAAATTCGCGCACCAATTTATCGATTTTTTGATGGAAGCGGGCGATGGTTTCTTTGGAAGCCATGGCCGGGGCAAATTTAAAGGTCGCATCCTCTTCCATAAAGTCTGATTGTAAAAATTCTTGCCGCACATGTTGATTAAAGTATTCCTGAATGGGGCCGTATTTACGCCAAGTAAATTGATGCGAGGTGAGCACTTTAACGCGATTGCCGGGTAAACATTGAATAAACTTGAGTTTGTCCAGTTGTGCTAATAAACGAATGCCTTCATGTTCATCGATCGCATAGAGCGATAAGATTTCATCATAGGTGAGGTTATGCAAAAGGTGATAGGCAATTAATAAAAGTTTGGGATTTTTTGTGAGCTGTTTTTCTTGTTCTTCGGAGAGTTGATGAATTAAGGTTTGGTTTTTTTCGGCGCGACGTGCCAAGTCAGTAATTTCTAAATTGAGCATGGCGCAGATTTTATCAAGGCGTTTTAAGGATAAGCTTTCTTCCGCAAAAAGGCGCTTCACACTGGTTTCACTGAGAGCTAATGCTTTGGCAATGTCTGCGTAGGTTAAGCCATTTTCTTTTAGGCATTGTTTGAGTGTTCTTATTAAGAGAGAAGTTTGTGACATAGACTCGAAATTTTTTTAATGATTCATGATGATACCTCGCTGTTTAGCATAAACGAACGTTAAAAAAAATGATAGTTTTTAAAAACTATCACCATTAGAGGATACAGAAGTGGTGAAGGCTTAAATACTACAATGAAACTTAAGAATGACGTTTAAAATTTTTTGCTAAAATTTGTTATTACAAAATGGAAAAAAATGCCTTTTTTGTGAATTTTTTGTTTAAAAATATTTTTTTATGATTTACTGTATTTATGCAAGCTTGCTAACAGAAAGATTTTTTTAATCATATCTTTCAAATGCTTTAATATGCAGACCATTGGAGAAGACCATGAAACATTTACCTCTTGGTATCTTCGCTTCCATGTGCGTAGTTAGCAGTGCCATAGCGAATGATAAACCCATTAATTCTTACGCTATTAGTTATCCAGCAAAAACTTTATCGCAGTCCTTGTCACTATCCTCACAAAATACCCTTGAAGAACGACAGTATGCGATAGCCTCCATGCAAAATTATACGGAAAGCCTGGCACAAAACGTTGGGATTAAAATTTCGAGCCGTTTAAAGACGTTAGCCCCCATATCTTTTGCAGATTTGACCGCAGAACAAGCGCAAGTCATGCGCAATCAAGGCATGCTTGTTGAAAAGTTAAGTTATAAATATTTGATCCAACCCGAAAATATTTTGCCCGGTTTGGAAATAAAAGCAGAAGACCCGATTGTCATTGCCGCAGAAACTCGGCCATGGGGTATTCGACGCGTGCAAGCACCTGGCTCTTGGGGAAGGTCGCAAGGTAATGGTATCAAGGTGTGTATTATTGATACAGGTATTGATCGAGATCATCCCGATTTAGACAATAATTTTGTGCGTGGTGTGAATACCTATTTTGGTGGTTCGCCGGAAGATGGCAATGGCCACGGTACGCATGTAGCAGGAACCATAGCGGCAGAAAAAAATACCTTTGGTGTGGTCGGCGTTGCGCCAAAAGCCAAATTACATATCGCCGCCGCCTTTAGTCCATTTGGTTTTTCATCAGACCAAGCCATATTGAGTGCACTAGACTGGTGTGTCAGTCAAAACACGCGTGTCATTAACATGAGTTATGGAGGCGGCTCATCGACACAAGCCGAAGCTAATGCTTACCGAAGTGCGTATAATGCAGGCGTTGTTATGGTGGCTGCCACGGGTAATAGCGGTGCAGGTGTGCCCATCAGTTATCCAGCGCGTTATCCGTGGACGATTGCTGTGGGTGCCACGAATCAAGGCAATGGTGTGGCGAGTTTTTCACAGCGTGGTCCACAAATTGATGTGGTGGCCCCCGGTGTCAATGTGCTATCAACGGCAATCGGTGGTGGTACGACAACGCTGTCAGGCACTTCGATGGCGACGCCACATGTGACCGGTGCTGTTGCTAATCTCTTAAAATTTAGACCTAACTTGGGGGTCGAGGCCGTAAGGCGGGCGTTACGCAATAATGCGCTTAATTTAGGCAGTCCTGGGTTTGATAATGCGTCGGGAAGCGGATTAATACGTATCAACAGAACACTCAATAACTTATAAATCACACTGAGTCGCTATTATGCATCGATATAATAGCGACTATCACTAGCGATCGTGATTACGCACGATGTGTCCTTGCTGTCTATTCTATAGGAAACGGAATTTTGACGAAGTCACTTTCCACCCCCTTTATCATTTAAATGTATCCATAAAAAGTTAAACCTATGAAAACAACGCAACGGGCTATTGTGATTATGATGATTGTTGGACCGCTTTTGACGGTCATTAATCAATATGACGCAATTTTGGGTGCGGCCTCTTTCAATTGGCTCCAGACGGTCTTAACCTTTGTTGTCCCTTTTATCGTGGCTTCGCTCACTGGCCACTTATCAAGAAGAGAGTATAAAGCGGCAGCGAATCATGAAATTAAACAAACTATTGAGACTTTATGCGATACCACAAAATATTATCAAGAGTTGACCGAGCTTGGACAGACGGTGTTGAATACCGCCACGAAAGTGAATACCGCTTCTAAAGGTCGTTTGAATTTTGCTAATGCCGCGCTGGATTTAGCCTCTAACATTGCAGAGGAATGTTCAGATATTCAATCACAATGCACAGATATCCGCGAGATGCTGCCAGGTTTTTCTAACACGGCCAATATTGTTGTGAAACAATCCGAGCAGATTAACGCAGCAGTCAATAGTTCTTTTGATTGGGCGCAAAATTTGAGTGCGGATATGGGACGGTTTTCTTCAGAGTTGGAAAAGATCAAACGTATCGCTGAGACGATTACGGATATTGCCGATCAAACCAACTTGCTTGCTCTAAATGCGGCTATTGAGGCAGCTAGAGCAGGAGAGCAAGGTCGAGGCTTTGCTGTGGTGGCGGATGAAGTGAAAGCTTTAGCGCAAAATACGGCCGGTCATGTAAAAGATATTAAACAAGTATTGCTGCAATTGTCTGAAGAAGAAGTGAGTATTAAAAAGTCTATTGATGAGTATTCGGATAAAACCAAAAAAGACATTAATTTTACCTCGCAATCTGAAGGCAACCAAGGCGATGTTACGCAGCAATTTATCCACAGTATCGACGGTTTACGTGATTCCCTGGAAAAGATTGATACCAGAGTGGTGGAGCAAGGTAAAAATATTGAAGATATTTGTGAGCGTATTCATACCATGACTGATGGCACCAAAGAAGTGCTGCAAGGCTCAGCAAAAAATATTCAAGTGGGTGAGAAGATCGTGCATGTGGTGGGGCAGTTAGAAGAAGAATTTCATCAGGGGGTTAAGCACGCTTAATCACTACGGCCATTCCCAATCCTGACATAACTCATTCTTTTAAAGCAAAAATATTATTGGTTGTGGTTTTTAAAGGCGGTTGCAAGTACTGGGTTTTTCTTTAGCCATAGCTACGCAGTTGGGTTTTCCTGACTATTGAACCGCACCGACTAGAGACGCTTTTTCGCGTTCGATAAATTCCATCCAAGTCGTTGGATAACGGCCGATTGCTTGTTTAAATGCGTCTTTATCAAAAGTGGCATCTGCATCGCGTATTTTGCCCTCTCCATTCAGTAAGAACTGATCGCGGATACATGACATATAAGCCGCATCGGCTCCTGATGAAACTGCGCTCGTATAAAACGTGTTAGGATCGAGTGGTTGTGTTGTCAAATGTAAACCTAAAACTTTATTGAGTGCGTTTGCTACATCCTCAATGCTAGCTTTGTCATAACCCAGACGCCAAACTTGGTTTTTGAAGGGTTCGGGGTTTGCCAGGGCAGCCGCTGCAATGGCTGCAACATCTTTAGCATCAACCCAGCTCCATACCGCCTGTTTGAGCAAATTAACCAAGCCATTGGAACTCAGCCATCCAAATTGAGTAATGTTTTGCATAAAGGCTTCTGGTTGAATATGTGTAAAATCAAAGCCTTGTTGCTCAATATAGGCCTCTATCATTCGGTGCCAGCCCCAGTGAGCGACTTCTGTTGTGTTGTTACCTGATGCTCCAATGTGCACAATATGTTTAACCCCTGCGACTTTTGCTGCATCGATAACGCGCTTAGACTGTTTTATCATATCAACCGTGTAACCTGTGATTAACAGTAAGCTATCCGTATTTTGTAAGGCGTTCGGTAGCGTTGATACATCATCTAAATCCAAATGGACAGGGGTAATCCCTTGGTTTGCGAACTCGCTAGCTTGTGACATGCGGCGAATACCTGCAAATATATTGGCATTATCACTGTGTCTAAGCGCATCAATAACGTGTCCACCAACGTTACCGGTTGCACCAATGATCAGAAGGTTATGAGTTGACATGTTTATCTCCTAAAGCGATTGAATTAACGTGACGGAGTTAATTTAGAACTTTTCCGAAGTCTCATGAATAGCCATAACTTTCATTGTATAATTGCAAAAAATGCAACAGGCGAAATTAATGAAAGCCAGTTTAGAAGATATGAAGCTGTTTCTACGCATTGTGGAAGTGGGCAGTTTACGGCAGGTTGCCATCGAGTATATGGCTGAACCTTCAACGATCAGTCGAAGGCTCAGTGCATTGGAAAAGCGCCTTAAGGTTAAATTGATTGAGCGTTCCAAGGTTCAATCAGTTCCTACCGCTGCCGGCAAAGCCTATTACGAACGTCTTCGATTGTTGTTAGGTCAAATCGATAATTTAGAACGCGAAATATCAGATAGTGCGAATACGCCTACTGGACTGTTGCGTGTCAGTTGTCCGGTGGATTTTGGTGCGCTATATGTCGCTCCTTGGCTACAGGATTTAAGACAAACTTATCCCGAGTTAAGCGTTGAGCTTTTATTAAATGATCAGAGGGTAAACCTTGTTGAGGAGGGTATTGATGTGGCGTTGCGCATTGGGCAACTCCCGGATTCAGCCTTGCGTGCTAGATCATTAGGCACTATGGGCGTTGCTCTTGTCGGTTCAAAAAGCTACTTCGAAAAACATGGTATCCCTGAAACACCGCAAGATCTTGCAGAACACCACTTTGTTTTGTACAACTGGTTACATAAGCCGACATCCATCACTTTACAACGCGGTGAGCGTGTTGAAAAAGTGCATATGACTAGCAACTTTTCGGCGAATAATGTTGGTGCCATCATGAATGTTGTTAAACAAGGCGGAGGCTTACATTATGCGCCCAAATGGTTCCTTCACAAGGAAGGTAACCCATCTGAACTGGTTGAAGTACTCAAGGATTGGCAGAAACCTACATTTCCTCTCAATGCGTTATACCTTGCGCCGACAACGTCTTTAGTCCCTGCAAAAATAAGAGTCTTTATCGACTTGCTGATGAAAAATATCAAAGATATTGTGATTTGAATGGGAGAATTTAATCCCACCAAAAATCATATTTTAAGCGATGTTTCTCATAACGTTCAAACATGGATTCTTCGTAGTCTCGTAGGTTATCGCTACGCAAATCTTGTAAAGGAGGCAAACCTTGTTGTGCTCTTTCTGCTTGAATGTGCTTTAACCAATCGGCAGCAAATTGTTTCGCAGCGGTTATGTTAACGTCGTTACTGTTAATGTTAAGTTCGTGTAAACCGTCATCGCCTCTTAAAATAGCAAACATATTACCTAATGTATCACTAAGAAAAACGGAACCTACATATTGATTGAGTAAAGTTTGGTATTTGGTGAATGAGTCATTAGGGTCATTCTCTTCAAGAAACTCCCTGATATCTACTTTTCTGGATACAATTAAGTGGTTAAGTGCGCCTAGGAAGCCACGTGCTGTAAAATTTTCCATTAATTTCAGTGTATCATCAGTATAACCATGAGCTTGTATGAAACGTTCTAAGTATACATTCATCGCTTTTTTATCTTGGTCTTGATTGATCAAGTCTGCTAATGTTTCATCATCATAGGTTTGATATTCCGCTAACTCTTCCTGCGTAAATCTGAAGCCTGAAGTTAAACGCCATTGTTCTCGATTTTCAAAAGCTTCAACATTGATGTCTGATACATTTTCTTGTTTCAAATTAACGTGTTGTTCTTCAGAATTAGGACTGTAATTATGATCAACATCGTTAATAGTATCTGGACGTGACTTAACAGAGGGCTCTAGGATCTCTTTTTCACTTAAAGAAATGAGTTTTGATGGAGAATTATCATTGTCAGTATACGCAATGAAAGCGCTTGTTCCAGCTATTAGAATGGTACCAATTAGCAAAAATTTGTTGCTCATAATAAAGTTCCTTTAAAATTAAGGTGTTGCTCGTGCTCTTTTTGAGAGCACGTTAAATGTCGCGTTTAAATTTACCCACCAAAACTTTTCGTGCACTTTAACATTTCTCTAGCATAATTTTCATTGCAATAAGAAATTCGGACGGCTCTTTCTGCTTCAGCAACTTTTATACAATAATCTCGGCCAATAAGAGCAACACCACAACCTGGCAAGTAACCGTCAATTACCCGAATTTTGTCATGAAACTTTATATTGGCATCTGTTGTACAAGTTTCTTTCTTAAGTGCAGCACTTCTTTCACAAATCTCTTTTTGTTGCTTTCTGCTCTTAATGCCGCAACCCAGTATTCCGCTTGGACGGCTAAATCCAGGGTCTAAATTTTTGCCTGCAATCGGATTTAAACCTTCGAATTCTTCTTGTGGCGGTTTCGAAAAGTTAGGAGGGATTACAAGCACTGAGGATCAAATCAAAAATTATTTTTTATGGGTGTTCAATCTATATACTCAC
>JBCCZV010000156.1:0-7330 GCA_039187085.1 Pseudomonadota bacterium | reverse complement strand
GCGCAATAAAAATTTTAATTATATTTAGAAAATTTAATTTTTAATTGGGGATATACACATGTTTAAATCATTGCTAGCTGTTGCTACGCTGTTTGTTACTACCGCTAACGCTGACGTTTTGGAAACTTCAACTTTGGTTGAAGGCGATGTTAACGGCTTTATTAATCTTGCAGAAGGGGTTGTTTCTAACGTTGCCAACTCTCAAAGTGGCTCAAGAGATGCTTATATCGGTTGCGGTATTGAAGCTGATTTCTATAGTGGCTCAGTTATTACTTGTTCAGCAAAATTATCAAGTGGTGGTGAGTTTTTATGTGTTACTACTGACGAAGGCGCTTTTAGAGCAGTTACTAGTATTACAGATAGTTCATATTTAAAAATTGAAACTCTAGGTCCACTTTGCACCAATATCATTGTAGAAAATGGTTCACAATACGGTGCAAAAGCTCGCGCTGTTTATTAATTTTCGTTTTTATTTTTTTGTGAGTTGCGCTTCTTCATCGGCTTACCTATCTGAGTGAGCCGATATTAATGATTCGTGTTGTGTTTCAGCCGTGTCTCATTACCCACTTTATTCATATCTATACTCAATAGTTTTCATTAATTTACATGTGTATACATCATAGAAAATTTCCTTATTTTTCGATGAACTCAAAAAAAGTAACTATTTACCAACAAAAAGCAAGTAAAAGTTGGTTAAGAAAACACTTTGAGACAGAATAAAAATTGTTTTTTAGTCTGCGGTTTACAAACTGGTTATTGTTTATAAATCAATGAGTTCTAATGTTGAACTGATTCGCATTCCCTAAAATGCCTTTTTGTCAACGACTTAAAGTTCTACAAAAGTGCGTAACGAATACGTATATTGTCCAACTGAGTTTAAACTTGTCTAAACTGAAACAATAATGGTAGAGATACTGGCACTTTGAGTGCCGATATGGCTATCGAACTCATCAAAACTATCACCGAAAGTGTGCCTTAATAAGAGATACCAATATGAATAAAGAAATTGTAACAATTTTACAGGCGATCAATAAGGCCATTCTCGGTAAACCCACACAAGTGAAGCTTGCCTTAAGCTGTATTTTAGCTAGAGGACACTTGCTCATTGAAGATTTACCCGGCATGGGTAAAACCAGTCTTTCAAAAGTCATGTCAAAAGTACTTGGTTTGCAGTTTCAACGTGTTCAATTTACATCAGACCTCTTACCAGCCGATATTATCGGTGCTTCTATTTTTAATAAAGAGCAAGGCTCATTTGTTTTCCAACAAGGCCCAGTATTTACCGAGATGTTACTAGCCGATGAAGTGAATCGCGCTACCCCGAAAACACAAAGCGCTCTTTTAGAAGCTATGGAGGAGTATCAAGTCACGGTAGATGGCGATACGCGTCAGTTACCTACACCCTTTTTTGTGATTGCAACCCAAAATCCTACTCATCAAATTGGTACCTATGCTTTACCCGAGTCACAGCTTGATCGTTTTTTAATGAGAATTAGTTTGGGCTATCCAAATGTCGATGTTGAAAAAAACTTATTAGCGGGCCACTCCGGGCACGGTTTAGTGGAGGCTACACCAACAGTTATTGATAAACAACAATTATTACATTTACAAAAACTCGCAAGTTCCGTAAAAGTCAGTGACATTATTATTGAATATATATTAGAGTTGATTACCTACACAAGGGAATCCGGCGCTGTCGATCATGGTTTATCTCCCAGAGGAGGATTAGCTGTTGTCAATTCCGCCAAAAGTTGGGCCATGATTGAAGGTAGAAGTTTTGTTGTTCCTGAAGATGTGCAAGCCGTTTTTGAGGCCGTTGCTAATCATCGATTACAAGCCGTTGAGAAAGTCGGTTCTGAGCATAAAACTTTTGCTTCACATGCGCTTGAAGATGTAGCCGTGCCTGTTTAATTTTTTCATTGGTTAATATTCTCTCTATGTTTGTCAGTCAAATTCGCAGCAAAATGATACATTGGATGTCAAGGCGCACCCCTGCATCCTCTTCCATAACACTTGTCCATAGAAATAGCTACATTTTCCCTAACCACTACGGTTTTTTATTTTTGGTCTTGCTATTAATTATGTTGGTGGGTGCTACAAACTATCAAAATAATTTAGCATTCACTTTAACTTTTTTACTGATCAGCATGGGATTGCTCTCGATATTTTATACATTCAAAAATCTCGTAGGACTGACAGTTAAATGTGGGGCTGTTAGTCCTGTTTTTGTAGATGATGATGCGATTTTCCCTGTTATTTTAGCGGCAGAAAATAAAGAACATTTTTCCGTCGGAGTTGGCCTTCAAGGCAACGTCGTAGATTTTTGTAATGTATTACCTCTAAAACATGCGACTGTTTCTATTCGAATGCCAGCCTCTCAGCGCGGAGTAATAAAACTGGAACGGCTTTACATTACTTCTTCCTTTCCATTGGGGATGTTTCGTTGTTGGACCTGGATCCCTTTACAAGCTGAGTGTTTGGTTTACCCGAAACCTATTGAACCTGAATTTTATCAATCGCAATTAATTGGTAATGATGAAAATGGCTCGCTAGAAAAAGAAGGAGGATTGGATTTTTCTCACATTAGAAATTACTCTCCAGGCGATTCTATGCGTCATATTGAATGGAAAACATTTGCCAAAGACAGAGGTTTATATACCAAACAATTTAGTGAGCCTACCGGAGATGATATGATGATTCACTGGCAGGATTTTACTACCCATGATATTGAGCTAAAACTTTCTTATATGTGCTTTCTCGTGCTCGCTGCTGATAAACAACAAAAAAAATATGGTATGTCTTTACCTGGAATTGAAATTGCCCCAGCCAGTGGTGATGAACATACTCGACAATGTTTACAAAAACTTGCTTTATTCCAACGTCAACCAAAGACGAGGGTCTAAAGGTGGGAAGTAAAAAAATCAATAATGATGTGCGTAATTTAAATCTTGATCGCGTTATCCATTGGATCTTACTAGCCCAATTACTTTCCTTATTGCCTTTATTTCAACTAGTTCCTATCTGGATTGTTGCCGCTTGCTTAGGTGTTGGTTTTTGGCGTTTAGCCGTAAATCGTTATCAATTAGCTTTGCCAAGCCGGCTAATTACCTTCTGTATTGGTGTGTTAGCTGCTTATCTTATTTATACCACCTATGGAACATTAGTAAGTCGCGAAGCGGGAGTGAGTTTAATTGTTCTCATGTTTTCGCTAAAACTGCTCGAAATGCGTCAATTTCGTGATGCGATTTTAATTTTATTTTTAAGTTATTTTTTGCTAGTGGTTAATTTTTTATACTACGAACATGTTTTAATGGTAATTTACTTATTTGCTACCGTTTTTGTGATTACTTTAGCTTTAGTGATTTTAAACTCTAGCGATATCTCCGTAGGCTACAAAAAACTGCTGTCCATGGCAGGAACTTTGTTTACTCTCTCGATTCCAGTGTGTGTTTTACTCTTTATTTTCTTTCCTCGTTTGGCACATCCGCTTTGGCAAATGCCTGGAAATTCAACGGGTACAACAGGTTTTTCTGAAACAATGTCACCGGGGACTATTTCTGAGCTTTTTGAATCAGACGATATTGTCTTTCGTGTAAAAATCAAAAGCGAAGAGATAAAACCAGACTCATCACAATTGTACTGGCGAGGTATCGTACTATCTAATTACGACGGCTTAACCTGGCGTAAATCGACAACACGTGCTATTGGCGCACCTGATATTGTCAGACGTTCATCTCCTATCGAGTACAGTGTAATTTTAGAGCCACACAATAAAAAATGGCTATTTTCACTCGATATCCCGGACTACAGTAATAGCTATATTGTACTTTACAATGATTTTTCAATGGAAAGCGAACGCAACATTCGTTCCGTTTTTAGTTATCAGTTAAAATCGTATCTTGATTATCGTTACGGCCTCAATCTTAATCCCATTGAGCGACAGATTAACCTGCAATTACCTAACAACTTTAATCCTGAAATGGTTCGTTGGTCTGTGTCGCGTCGTCAAACGGTTAATACAGATGCGGATTTTGTTCAAAACATTTTAAATTATATTACGCAAAATCAATTTTTTTATACAGTAACACCTCCTGTTTATGAAGAGAATATTGTGGATGATTTTTGGTTTGGTGAAAAACGTGGCTACTGTGAACATTATTCTAATGCATTTGTTTATATCATGCGTGCAGCTGGTATTCCTGCTCGCGTTGTTACTGGCTACTCAGGTGGTGAGTATAATCCCTACGGTGATTACTTAATCGTGCGCGCAAAAGATGCACATGCTTGGACTGAAATTTGGTTACCCAACCAAGGTTGGATTCGTGTTGATCCAACAGCAGCTATCCACCCTAGCCGCGTTGAACCTATGCTTGCAGCTCGTATGGAACAGCGCACAGCAATGGACCGTTTTGTCGATGGCGAAGATATCGATAGCTATATCTCGGATATTAGTTCTTTACGCGCCATTCAACTTACGCTCGATGCTTTTAATCATGCTTGGAATGAGTGGTTTTTAGGTTTTGATCAAGACAAGCAAATGCAATTATTTGAATTGATGGGGTTTGACTTTCTTTCGCCCCGTGATTTATTACCTTGGATGATAACTTTACTTATTATCTTGGTCGCTGCGATAGGCTTGGTTATTTTACGACAAAAAGATAATGGTGATCCTCTGGCTCGCGCTTTGATGCGTTTATCAAAAAAGTTATCACACAAAGGCTTAGCCTGGTCTAAACATGAAGCGCCATTAACATTTTTTGAGCGCTTAAAAACTCATTACCCTCAGTACAAAGCCGACATTACAGATATTCAACGTCGTTACTCTAGCCTGCGCTATCAAGAATCTCGGGCTTCTCAAAACATGCCTTTACTCGTCAAAAAAATTAATACATTGAAATCCAACCTTTAAACTTCAAAGGGATTTGAGCTATAACCTTTGAAGTTTCGTAATACTACTGAAATTGGTCGTAAAATCACTCTGCTTCTCATGACACAAACTATTGATAATAAAAGCGTAGATAGTAATTCTCGAATGAATACCAAGCAAGCACTATTGGTTCCCGAAGGTAATCCACAAGGAAAGGGTGTTGTTGGATTTTTGCAAGACTGGCAAAACATCGTTCCTAAAACCAAACAGGATAAAAGTTTACAGCAAGTTTTATTAGATTATCTTGCTTCTGTGATTGTTTTGGATGCTGATTTACGATTTAAACCCGTAGTGGACACAACTTATTATTTGTATGCCAATATCGACTCTAAAGATGTTATATCGAAAGCAAGATCACCCTTATCACTCAGCATGATTCAACCAGAACAATGGACAGAACAACACCAAGAGCGTTTTGTTGGTACATGTTCTTTACGTGAGGATATGACTTGGTCATTACAACTTAGTGAGAATGCAACGAATACCCCAAAAACCTTCGATTATTTAATGGATTTGGTCGTTGGATTTGAACAACATTTAGCTTCTCACACTTCATTAGATACAGCACTGCCCAACTATAATACTAAAGCCACGTATTACAGCCGTTTATTGGCTTCAGGACTGTCGATGTCCTTACAACAGAGTTTTATAGAGCTTCCTAAACACACACTTTTAGAACAAAAAACCAGACTGCCGAACTTATTGGCCTTCACAAAGTCGTAGTTTAGAGTTTATCACTAGGCTTAGACCTGCTTGAGGTGCAATTAACTACTTTAGGCTTTTTGATTGCTTTTACCCACATAAACCCCCAAACCGTTTAAAAAGCATCAAAAAGTCGATTAGATCCATTGCAATGACCTCTCTCAACAGGAATAATTATCATTTACTTGAAAGTCGTATAAATCGCAAAGATGACTTTCATTAACAATCAATTCGTTAGGGTTATTGGAGTAATATCATGGCAAGTGTACAGCCTGAAACCGTTCTTGACGTTCATCACTGGAACTCAAAACTTTTTAGTTTTAAAACAACGCGGGACCAAAGCTTACGTTTTCGAAATGGTGAGTTTGTTATGATTGGTTTACCAGGGGAAAAACGCCCAATTTTAAGAGCCTATAGTATCGCTAGCCCTAACTATGAAGAACATCTAGAGTTTTTGAGTATTAAAGTACCAGACGGAGAATTAACCTCAAAACTGCAGCTTATTCAGCCCGGCGAACAAGTATTAATCAGCCGTAAACCTACAGGTACTCTCGTTATCGACGATTTGAGACCAGGCAAAAATCTTTATTTATTTGCAACGGGAACAGGCCTAGCTCCTTTTCAAAGTATTATACAAGATCCGGAAACTTATGAAAAATTCGAGAATGTGATTCTATGCCATAGTGTCAGACACGCTTCAGAATTGGCTTACAAAGACTTTATTGAACAAGAGTTACCCAAACACCCTTATTTCGGCACAGAAGTATCAAATCAGTTAATTTACTATCCGACAGTTACACGAGAGGCCTTCAAAAACCAGGGGCGTCTCACCGATTTGATAAGAAGTGGGAAGATTTTTGACGATATTGGCCTTGATCCTATTGAACCTAGCGATGATAGAGCGATGATATGCGGTAACCCAGGCATTCTTCGTGATATGACTGAGTTACTTAAAGAGCTAGGTTTAGAAATTAGTCCACGCTCTGGTGTTCATGGAGACTTTGTAATTGAAAGGGCCTTCGTGGATTAATAAAAAAACCCCAAGTTCTACAAGAGGTTACCTACTTTGAACAACTCATTCAATTGAGGTAACCCTTATCGTGTTTAACTTATAACGTATCTGTTTATTATCTAGGATCAAACTGCAATAAGTATCACTCTGCTCCACCTCCAAAAAGTCTGCTCTATTTTGAACGCTAACTCCTTCATCAATTTTAGTTTGCAAAAAAGCGTAATCGCTAAAAGGCTTTGCATCAAATAATGTTTAGGGTACATTTGAGAAGCAATTTAGAGTTTTGTCATTAACTTCTATTCTTTTGATTTAGGAATCGTTGTTTTACATGATACTTGAGAATTTTATCGATTTTACACCAGAAGTTTTTCTTCTACTTTTTTTTATTGCTGTTTTAGCGGGCACCATTGATACCTTAGCAGGGGGTGGCGGTTTGTTAACGTTGCCAGCATTATTAATTGCCGGAGTTCCTCCGATACCCGCTCTCGCAACCAATAAACTACAAGGTTGTTGGGGTACAGCCACAGCATCATTTCTTCTAATTCGAAGAGGTCGTATTGATTTTTTAAAAGTTAGAGGGTTAATGCTATTCGCTTTTTTTGGATCATGTATGGGTACTATAGCTCTACAATTTTTTCCAGTAGAAAAACTTGAAATTGTTATCCCTATCGTCATTAGCTTAACCCTGG
>JBCCZV010000155.1:0-7341 GCA_039187085.1 Pseudomonadota bacterium | reverse complement strand
TTGGAATTAAATTCTCAGTTAAAAGATTTTATGAAAGTCTCTCTTGTAATATTACTACATATTTTGTAGTTTAAAGAACTTATCTGTGCTGGCTTTTAAAATCACACGATAAACCCGGTAAAAAATAATGAGAATGCAATAAAGGTTTTGATTTGATGGAAAAAGCAAGAAATATTGTCATCTTTGGTGGTAATGGCGATTTAGCGATGCGCAAGCTTTTACCGGCGTTATATCATCTTTACGCTGAAGACTTATTGCAAGAAAAAAGTTGCATTGTTGGCATTGCAAGGAAAGTGATGACACAAGATGAGTATCGACATTTCACGAAACAGGCACTACAAGATTTTGTTGAAAAGGATTTTTACGATGAAGTTAAAGTAAGAACTTTTTTAGAACACGTTGTTTATGTCCAGCTTGATGCTTATGACAAAAATGCTTACGAGGCATTAAACATCGTATTAAATGAAAAAGGCGATGTAAATAAAGGAAGTGTTTTTTATTTTGCTACGCCTCCTGAATTGTTTCAGATAATTGGTGGGCATTTAAATGACATGCAGCTGACTAATGCTGTATCACGTATTGTTGTGGAAAAACCGATAGGTACCGATTTACAGTCGTCAATAACCATTAATGAACAACTTGCGGCCTTATTTCCAGAAAACAATATTTATCGGATCGACCATTATTTAGGTAAAACATCCGTACAAAATTTATTAGCTTTACGTTTTGCCAATCGTCTGTTTGAACCGCTTTGGAGCCAAGACAATATTGACTCTGTACAAATTACCTGTGCTGAGCTTGTTGGAGTCGAAGGTCGCTGGGACTACTACGATAATGCCGGTGCTTTACGCGATATGGTGCAAAATCATTTATTGCAGCTTTTATGTCTGGTGGCCATGGAGCCACCTGCTCAGTTTGACGTAAAATCTATTCGTGATGAAAAGATTAAAGTTTTACGTTCACTAAGACCTCTGGTTGATATGGATGTATTGACCAATACAGTTAGAGGTCAGTACCGTTCTGGTGTTGTCAATGATACCGTACTTCCTGCTTATACGAGTGAAGCTGGTCAAGGTAAAAAAAGTGATACAGAAACCTTTGTGGCCATGCGTGCGTATGTCGATAACTGGCGTTGGGCAGGAGTGCCTTTTTACTTGCGCACTGGAAAACGCTTAACACGGCGTTATTCGGAAATTGTTATTCAATTCAAACCGGTGAGTCATGCCATTTTCTCACAGCCTTTAACAGCCAATCGTCTCGTTATTCGATTACAGCCTAATCAAGAAATAAAACTGATTTTAATGAATAAAGAACCAGGTTTATCGAGTGATACAAAATTAGAACCCGTACCACTCAATTTGAGTTTGTTAGAAAGTTTTCGTACTCAACGAAGTCCTGGCGCTTATGAAAGATTGCTTTATGATGCGATAAAAGGTGATGGTCGTTTATTCATGTCGCGTTATGAAGTTGAAGAAGCCTGGCGATGGATTGATAACGTTTTACAAGGATGGGAAAAAATGCAAATGCCTGTCTCTTATTATCATGCCGGGGGTATGGGGCCCATGCAGTCCGATCAACTTTTATCGGAAGATGGTAGACAATGGTTAAATCCCAATTTTGATGAAATCTAATGCATATTGCTTGCGACGCGAAAGGTAAAATCTCATGAGCCATTTAACTGTTTTTGCTTCTTATAATGAACTTGCTATGACGCTATCTCACCATATCATGGAGGCCTTAGAGTTAGGGATAAAAAAACGAGGAAGTGCTGTAATGGCTGTTTCAGGGGGTTCAACGCCATTAAAACTTTATGAAAGCTTGTCACAAACTGAATTTCCTTGGGAAAAAGTTACGATTACATTAACCGATGAAAGGTGGGTAGATAATCAGAGTAGTGATAGCAATGAGAAGGCAATTTATGAGCATTTATTGATTAATCATGCGCGTGTGGCGAATTTTATTCCGTTAAAAAACGTTGCCCAAACCGCCAAAGCCGGTGAACTGGCTTGTCATAATCGTTTATCCAGTATTCAGATACCTTTCGATTATATTTTGTTAGGTATGGGAACGGATGGCCACACCGCTTCATTGTTTCCATGCGCGGCTGAAACTCCTTTAGCTATGGATTTGCAAACACCACTAGATGCGAAAGCTATTCAGCCTACCAGCGTTCAACAAGAACGTATGACTCTCACGCTGCCCAGAATTTTGCGTTCCGAAAGAATGGGCTTACTACTGACTGGCGAAACGAAGAAATCTCTTTTAGACAAGATCAACCACGGCCCTGAACAAAGCCTTCCGGTAGAAGCCTTGATAAAACAACAACAAACACCACTCGATATTTTTTACAGTCCTCATTAAGAAGGCTAAACATTCTATCTATTCTCGGAATCACTGATACCTATTTACGACCTAGCTATGAATAAAACAATTGAGACAGTTACACAAAGAGTTATCGAGCGCAGCGCGATCACTCGAAATCAATACCAAGAACAGATGAAAAGAATGCAGGACTTAGGACCTGGTCGTCAAGCGCTATCCTGTGGCAATCTTGCACATGGCTTTGCCGCTTGTAATTCGTCTGACAAGCAAGTTATTCGTATGATGGATGCGGCCAATGTTGGTATTGTGACTGCTTATAACGATATGTTATCGGCACATCAACCCTATCAAGCTTATCCACAAATTATCAAAAAAGCTTTACAAAACGTTGGTAGCACGGGCCAAGTGGCTGGAGCAACGCCAGCAATGTGTGACGGTGTGACGCAAGGGCAGCCAGGCATGGAATTAAGCTTGTTTAGTCGTGATCAAATTGCGATGTCTACGGCCATTGCTTTATCACATAACATGTTTGATGCCGCCTTATTACTAGGTATCTGTGACAAAATTGTTCCTGGGTTATTAATCGGTGCGCTAAGGTTTGGTCACATTCCAATAAGTTTTGTACCCGCAGGGCCGATGCCATCTGGTATACCTAATGATGAAAAAGCCAAGATCCGTAAGCAGTATGCTGCGGGTAAGGTCGATAGAGAAGCTTTATTAGAGGCCGAATCAAAGTCTTATCATAGCCCTGGTACTTGCACCTTTTACGGTACTGCAAATAGCAACCAGCTTGTTTTGGAAATGATGGGTTTACAATTGCCAGGGGCTTCATTTGTTAATCCAGATTTACCGTTGCGACAAGCACTAACAGAATATGCCGCTAAACGTATTACACGTATAACAGCAAAAACTTCATCTTTTACGCCGCTTTATAAAATAGTTACCGAGAAAAGTTTAATTAATGGCATTGTAAGTTTATTAGCAACGGGTGGTTCAACCAATTTAACGATTCACCTTATTGCTGTTGCTCGTGCAGCTGGCATTACTATTGATTGGAATGATTTTGCTGAGCTTTCTTCAGTAACGCCTTTATTGGCACGCATTTATCCTAATGGTGTAGCTGATGTGAATCACTTTCAAGCTGCGGGTGGTACGGCATTATTATGTTCGACGTTATTAAAAGCAGGTCTACTGCACTCTGATGTCATAACATGCGCCGGTGAGGGTTTGGAGCATTATTGTCTCGAGCCTTTTTTGAGTGATGAAGGTGTTAAATGGCGACAAGGACCTGATAAAACTCTTGATGAAAAGGTATTAGCTACTACAGATAAAGCTTTTGCAGCTGATGGTGGTATCCGTTTATTAACAGGAAATCTAGGGCGCTGCGTCATTAAGGTCAGTGCTGTATCTGAAGCTAACCGTGTGGTTGAAGCCCCTATAAAAGTCTTTGATGATCAAAATGATTTAGTCAAAGCTTGTGAGTCAGGCAGTATGGATAGAGATGTTATCGCTGTAGTGCGTTTCCAGGGACCTAAAGCTAATGGAATGCCTGAATTACATAAGTTGACACCTCACTTATCGAATGTACAAGACAAAGGTTATAAGGTGGCATTAATTACCGATGGACGAATGTCTGGTGCATCAGGCAAAGTGCCAGCGGCGATACATTTAACTCCCGAAGCGTTAGATGGTGGGCCGATTGGCTTGTTGCAAGATGGCGATAAGGTAAAACTCGATGCGAATGCGCAAACCTTACAAGTGCTGATAGATGATAAAACGTTGCAACAAAGAATGTTAGCAAAAAAACAAAAACAGAGTGATCAGTTTGGGTTGGGACGTGAGTTATTTCATCATATGAGAAAAACAGTTAACTCGGCAGAACTGGGTGCAAGTATTTTTGATTTTTCTGAAAAAGAGGTGACGATGGAATGACCTCGTTACATTCAACGCAATTATCTTCCGAAACTTTTTCGGCTAGGCGTGTTTTTGTTGCTGATATCGGGGGCACTAATGCGCGATTTGCCATTACAGAGTTGACCACTGGAAAAGTCTGCTTTCAACAAACCTATCTCACCCAAGACTTTCCTACCGTTGAAGAAGCCATAGCCACATTTTTAAAAAATGCTAAAGCTGAAAGCGTACAAAATGCGGGAAATTTTTTACAAGAAGCCTGTTTTGCAGTCGCTTGCCCTGCTAATGGTGATGTTATTCAATTTACAAACAGCCATTGGTATTTTTCAATAAGAGATTTACAACAAACATTTTCATGGAAAAATTTTGCTGTTGTCAATGATATTGAAGCTATTGCGTACAATTTACCTCAATTAACGCTCGAAGAGACTTTAGCTTTGGATGATAATCCAAACACTCAAAAACGACAAAAAGCTGTTGTGGCTCCTGGTACTGGTTTGGGTGTTGCTGGTTTAACTGTTCATAAATTGCATCCCATCGTCATTGCCACCGAAAGCGGACATGCTAGCTTTGCACCAGAAAATGAGCTGGAACGTGAAATAGAAAAAATATTATCTCGAAAAATGCAACCTGTTTCTTATGAAGAATTGTTGTCAGGAAGAGGGATTGAAAATCTTTATAGTGCTATCGCAAAAGTCATGGATTTTGATGTGAAAAATCTTTCAGCTCCAGAGATTACCGAAGGAGCTGTCAACAATGAACAACAAACGCAATCTGTCATGCAGTGCTATTTTGAAATTCTGGGCAGTTTTTGTGGCAATGTAGCTTTGATGCTAGGTGCAGAAGGTGGCGTCTACTTAGCGGGAGGGATATTGCCTCGCGTCGCTGACCTTCTGAAACAATCAACTTTTAAACAACGTTTTATTCAAAAATACCGTTTTGAGGGTTATTTAAAACCCATTCCCGTCGTTTTAATGACAAGCCCGTTAGTCGGACTGCTAGGAGCAACGCGGTATTTGCAATATCAAGAGATACAGGAGCAGAATCTATGACTGAAGTGCAACAAACCCTTTTAAAAATGCTGTCGGCTTGTCCTTTGGTGCCTGTATTAGTCATAGATGATATCGACGATGCCTTGCCTTTAGCAGAAGCTTTGCTGGCCGGTGGTATCAACATCATGGAAATTACCTTACGTAGCGATGTTGCAATGAATGCTATTGCGCTTATTTTAGAAAAATATCCCGAGATGTTGGTGGGAGCGGGTACCGTTGTGAATGATACACAATTAAAAGAACTTGCTCATATAGGTGCTCATTTTGCCATTAGTCCTGGAATTACGCGGCGTCTATTAGAATCATCGATTGCGCTTAACATCCCGTTATTACCAGGTGTATCGAATGTATCTGATGTCTTGTTAGGACTTGAATATGATTTCAAGTTATTTAAATTTTTTCCTGCAGAGGCAGCTGGGGGTGTTAAAACCTTAAAGGCTTTTCATGGACCATTCCCTGCCATTAAATTTTGCCCGACAGGCGGTGTAACTGAAGATAATATGTCGGAATATTTGGCATTGCCGAATGTTGTTGCCATTGGTGGTTCGTGGTTAGCTCCCAAGCACATTGTTGAAAATCATCAATGGCCAGAAATAACTAGCGCAGCAAAAAAAGCGCTTCTTCCACTCCATCAAACATTAGTGTAATCATTATGAAGAACCCGACGGTGTCCCAAGGTTTAGAGCAAGCATACCAAGAAGTCTTCGATATTATTCTTTCTCGCCAAGATCCTATTACCGGTTTATTTCCTGCAAGTAGTGATAATAATCATCATGGTGATTATACCGACGCCTGGGTTAGAGATAATGTTTACAGTATACAAGCGGTATGGGCGCTAGCCCTCGCTTATGGAAATCAAGAAACGACATTAACAGAAGCACAGCGCTCAAATAAATATATATTGGAACATGCTGTCATCAAATTGATGCGTGGTTTATTAGTTTCTATGATGCGTCAGGCTGATAAGGTGGAAAGTTTTAAGCGTAGCCAACATCCTCTTGATGCGTTGCACGCAAAATATAAAACCAGTAGTGGTGAAACTGTCGTAGATGATGATAAATGGGGGCATTTGCAATTTGATGCTACAGCGATTTATCTACTCATGCTCGCACGCATGACCAATGGTGGTTTAAAAATTATTTATACTTACGATGAAGTCAATTTTATCCAGAACCTTGTCCATTATATAGGTCGGGCTTATCGAACACCGGATTATGGTATCTGGGAACGAGGAAATAAAATTAATAATGGGAAACCAGAAATTAATGCCAGTTCAGTAGGTATGGTTCGGGCGGCATTAACAGAATTGCGAGGCTTAAATCTCTTTGGAGAACAAGGCGATCAGCGAAGTGTTATTCATGTGATGACGGATGAAATTGCCCGTTCAAAAACGATGCTAGATTCTCTATTGCCCAGAGAGTCTTTATCAAAGCAAGTGGATAGCGCTCTGTTAAGTATTATTAGTTATCCTGCATTTGCAATTCAAGATACATCGCTAAGCCAGAAAACTCGTGATTCGATTATTTCCACTTTACAGGGTGAGTATGGTTTAAAACGTTTTTTATTAGATGGCCACGCAACAGCATTAGAAGACACTTCTCGATTGCACTATGAAAATGATGAATTAAAAAACTTTGAATCCATTGAATGTGAATGGCCTCTATTTTTCACATATTTAGCTTTGGATGGTATTTATCGTTCTGATGAAAAATTTACCCAATATTATTTAGAGAAACTAGAAAAAGTCGCTGTTGAAAAAAACGGTAAGCGTTTATTGCCTGAGCAATATTATGTTCCACTCGATAAAATTGATGCAGAAAAAGCAAAACCTCATTCACAAGTACGTTTACCTAACAACAATGTACCGCTTATTTGGGCACAAAGTCTTTGGTACATTGCCAAGTTTTTGCACAAAGGCTTAATTCAAAAAGAACAACTGGTTATTAAAAAAAATGCATATTGTGATAACCAAACATGTCAGGTAAAAATTAAAGTCGCTTTAGTGGCTCACTCTGAATTTGTTTCAAAAGAGCTTGAAGATTATGGCTTAAAAAAT